>NZ_JBVIAY010000014.1:0-231370 GCF_055573695.1 Streptomyces sp. NPDC030143 | reverse complement strand
GACGCTTCCTTTGTACTCACCCGAGAGACTCTCTCAGGCTTTCCTCCGGGCGCTTCCCTTCGGTCTTGCGTTTCCGACTCTATCAGATCTTTTCTTGACCCGATTTCCTCGGTGCTTTCCAGGTTCCCGCTTTTGTTTCGCGGTTTCCTTTCCGGCGGTTCCGACTTTATCAGAAGTTCGGGGCCGTTCTGACCGGCCATTCATTCCGACTCATCGGGGGTGATCTCTCGGGAATCGAAGTTCCGGGAGACCTTATAGATTCTAACTGGTTGCCGACCGGTCTATGTCCAGTCCAGGCAACTGTTCAAATCTACCTCCCCACGCGCTCCGTGTCAACGGCTCTTGTGAGGCGAAGAGGAGACTAGCAGTTCGGCGGGCGTGCTCGCACATCGCGCGGCTGCCGGCCTCGTGGCGCTGCGGTGCTCCGCTGCGGACGGCCCCGGCGCCGAGGGCAAAGACGTGGACACCAGAGCACCGGAGGGCCCGGGAAGACGCCGAGGGCGAGGCCCAGCGCAGCGGCCTCGGCCTGGACGTTGTTCGTCCCCTTCCCGCCACCAGCCCGGGAGCCGCTGTCGCGGTGGAGCGGTGCGGACCCACCGGCGTGGCAGGTCTTGGCGCGGGTGGGTTCCGTGCCGCCGCTGGGGCCTGGCCGGGCGGTTCTCGGAGCTCGGCCTGTGGGCGGTGCCGGAAGGGCTGTGGTTGGTGATCCGGCAGTACGCGGGGCGGGCGGGGCGGCTCGGTCCGTGGGTGGGGTGGGGTATGGCGGAGCGGCTGGCCGCGGACCTGGCATCGTTCACGGGGGTGTCGTCGGCCGCTTGCCTGGCGGCGTTGGTGCGGGAGGCGCGGCGCTCGTTCGGCCGTCCGGACAAGGGGGGCGGGTTCGGGTCCTGCGGTGGGGACGACGGCTGGGCCGCCGGCCGGAGAGTCGTTCGGCCGGGGTCGGGCCGGTGGGTCCGGTGAGCGTCCGGTGACGGGGTTCGTGCCGCCTGCGAGCCCGGGGAGCTGTGGGGAGACCGTCGCGCGTTCAGTCGAAGGCGGACGGGGGTGAGTCGAGGTCTTCGAGCTCGATGCCGGGGGCGGCAAGGACGACGTCGCCGGCGATGTGGACGGTGTGTTGTTCGCCCGTGTCCAGGGCTGTGACCTGGTATTCGTCCACGGTCAGGGGGCCGTTGTCAGTGGCGTGTGCTTCGCTGTTCACCAAGGCCCAGGACTGGTCCGTCGTACGGGGGGCGAGGACCGGGTCGGTAAAGGCGACGAGGCGGACGCGGGTGGCGGGCGCGGAAGGAGTGAGGCGCAGGAGGCGGGTGGTGGCGACGAGGAAGGCGGGGGAGGTACCGGTGAAGGCGTGGGCGGGGGTGTTGCCTTCGGTGGCGTGGGTGCCGGTTGGGTCGGTGCGGACCCAGGTGACGCCGTCCAGGGCGGCGCCGCGGACCTGCCAGTCGGCGGCGTGGAGTTCGAGACGGAGGGGGCGGCCGAGGGCGTCGAGGGTGAGGTCGACGGAGCCGGTGTGATCGCCGGTGGGGGTGGTCAGCCGGGAGACGTAGCGCCAGCCGGAGGTGCCGGGGGCGCAGTGGAAGTGCTCGTGAGCGAGGGGGGTGTGATCGTGCGGATCGTGGAGCGAATAACGGCCGCGGGGCATGGGGGTCCTGGGGTGTGACGGGCTGGTCCGGTCGCCTCGGTGAACCGGTCCGGCGCTGCCCGTGGCCGTGTGGCCGCGGGCCGACGGGGCAGGCCCCCGACACGGGGGTGCGGGGGCCTGCCTCGGAGGACCTGGTGCCGGGAGCGCGTCGGTGTCGACGCGCTCCCGGCGGCGCGGGCTGCGGACTCAGTAGCGGTAGTGGTCCGGCTTGTAGGGGCCCTCGACCTCGACGCCGATGTACGACGCCTGCTCGGGGCGGAGCGTGGTCAGCTTCACGCCGAGCGCGTCCAGGTGGAGGCGAGCGACCTTCTCGTCGAGGTGCTTGGGCAGCGTGTAGACGCCGGTCGGGTACGCGTCGGGCTTGGTGAACAGCTCGATCTGGGCCAGGGTCTGGTCCGCGAAGGAGTTGGACATCACGAACGACGGGTGGCCGGTGGCGTTGCCGAGGTTCAGCAGGCGGCCCTCGGAGAGGACGATGATCACCTTGCCGTCGGGGAAGGTCCAGGTGTGGACCTGCGGCTTGACCTCGTCCTTGACGATGCCGGGGATCTTGGCGAGGCCGGCCATGTCGATCTCGTTGTCGAAGTGGCCGATGTTGCCGACGATGGCCTGGTGCTTCATCTTGGCCATGTCCGAGGCCATGATGATGTCCTTGTTGCCGGTCGTGGTGATGAAGATGTCGGCCTTGTCGACGACCTCGTCGAGGGTCGTGACCTGGTAGCCGTCCATCGCGGCCTGGAGGGCGCAAATGGGGTCGATCTCGGTGACGATGACGCGGGCGCCCTGGCCGCGGAGGGACTCGGCGCAGCCCTTGCCGACGTCGCCGTAGCCGCAGACGACGGCGGTCTTGCCGCCGATGAGGACGTCGGTGGCGCGGTTGATGCCGTCGATGAGGGAGTGGCGGCAGCCGTACTTGTTGTCGAACTTCGACTTGGTGACGGCGTCGTTGACGTTGATCGCCGGGAAGAGGAGGACGCCGTCGCGCTGCATCTCGTACAGGCGGTGGACGCCGGTGGTGGTCTCCTCGGTGACGCCGCGGATCTCGGACGCCAGCTGGGTCCACTTCTGCGAGCCGTCGGTGATGGTGCGGTTGAGGAGTTCGAGGATGACGCGGTGTTCCTCGTTCTCGGCGGTGTCGACGGAGGGGACCTTGCCGTCCTTCTCGTACTCGACGCCCTTGTGGACGAGGAGGGTGGCGTCACCGCCGTCGTCGAGGATCATGTTGGGGCCGCCGGTGGGGCTGTCGGGCCAGGTCAGGGCCTGCTCCGTGCACCACCAGTACTCCTCCAGCGTCTCGCCCTTCCAGGCGAAGACGGGGACGCCCCGGGGGTTGTCGGGGGTCCCGTTCGGGCCGACGGCGATGGCGGCGGCCGCGTGGTCCTGGGTGGAGAAGATGTTGCAGGAGGCCCAGCGGACCTGGGCGCCGAGGGCGACCAGCGTCTCGATGAGGACGGCGGTCTGCACGGTCATGTGCAGGGAGCCGGTGACGCGGGCGCCGGCGAGGGGCTGGGACTCGGCGTACTCCTTGCGGATCGCCATGAGGCCCGGCATCTCGTGCTCGGCGAGGGTGATCTCCTTGCGGCCGAACTCGGCCAGGGAGAGGTCGGCGACCTTGAAGTCCTGTCGGTTTTCGACAGTCGTCATGGTGTGCTGCTCCTCGGGGTGTGGGTCGAGGTCTGGGTACGGCTGGTCTGCGCGGCGGCGGACACAGGGGTGCCCGAAGAGGACACAGGCATGCCCGCGTGCGCGCAGCACAGTCCGTCGGAGGCCCTCTCTCCCTCGGTCGGTCCGTCGGTGGACCGCCCGACCGCCATCAGCAGCGACGTCTGGCTCCGTTCCAAGCTACACCGGAGGCGGCGGGCGGCCCCAGTCCGCCTCCGAACAGATCAGGCCAGTCACACAGGGTGAGGGTGGAGGGGTCAGTGGTCGGCCGGGGGGTGTGCCGGGCCGCCGGGGGCGGCCTCGCGGTCCGGGCCCTTGGCGGCTTCTGCCTCGCTGTAGATGTCGGGCTCGAGGTAGATGACGCGGGCGATGGGGACGGCGTCGCGGATGCGGGCTTCGGCGGCGTCGATGGCGTGGGCGATCTCGGTGGCGGTGTCGTCGTGCTGCACGGCGATCTTGGCGGCGACGAGGAGTTCCTCGGGGCCGAGGTGGAGGGTGCGCATGTGGATGACGCGGGTGACGGTGTCGCCGTCGACGAGGGCGGCTTCGATCTTCCGGGTGTTCTCCGAGCCGGCGGCCTCGCCGAGGAGGAGGGACTTGGTCTCGGCGGCCAGGACGAGGGCGATGAGGACGAGCAGGATGCCGATGCAGATGGTGCCGATGCCGTCCCAGACGCCGTCGCCGGTGGCCAGGGCCAGGCTGACGCCTCCGAGGGCGAGGATCAGGCCGACGAGCGCGCCGAGGTCCTCGAGCAGGACGACCGGCAGTTCGGGGGCCTTGGCGTGGCGGACGAAGTCCTTCCAGGACTTCTGTCCGCGCAGGACGTTGGACTCCTTGATGGCGGTCCGGAAGGAGAAGGACTCGGCGATGATCGCGAAGACGAGGACGCCCACCGGCCAGTACCAGTGCTCGATCTCGTGGGGGTGCTTGATCTTCTCGTAGCCCTCGTAGATGGCGAACATGCCGCCGACGGAGAAGAGGACGATGGAGACGAGGAAGGCGTAGATGTAGCGTTCGCGGCCGTAGCCGAAGGGGTGTTGCGGGGTGGCCTCGCGCTGGGCCTTCTTTCCGCCGACCAGGAGGAGGGCCTGGTTGCCGGAGTCGGCGAGCGAGTGCACGCCCTCGGCGAGCATCGAGGACGAGCCGCTGAAGGCGAACGCCACGAACTTCGATACCGCGATCGCAAGGTTGGCGGCGAGTGCCGCCACGATCGCCTTGGTGCCGCCTGACGCGCTCATGTGTTCGCGTTGTCCCTTCGTCCTGGGGTCGTCCTCGGGGCGCTCGTGCCGTCGCCGTGTCGTCGTCGGCTTTGCCCGTCCTTTGCGGTGGGCCATTGTTGCAGCCCGGACGGTGGTGCGTGTGCCCGGTGCGCGGGGTGGGATGCGTCAGGCGACGACCGTTGCGCGGAAGAGCGTGCCGGCTCCGGACACTTCGGCTGTTTCGCCGGCGGGGACGAAGACGGAGTGGCCGGGGGTCAGGGTGTGCTCGCCCGCTCGGACGGAGCCTGCCGTGCACAGCAGGATCTGGGGGGTGGGGAGCGTGAGGTCGTGGGAGGCGGTGCCTTCGGGGAGGACGTACCGGGAGAGGCGGAACTCGTCGATGGGGGTGTCGTAGGCCTCTTCGCCGTCGGGGGTGGCCTCGGGGCGCAGGACGCCGGGGTCGCGGGGTTCGAAGCGGACGACGCGCAGGAGTTCGGGGACGTCGATGTGCTTGGGGGTGAGGCCGCAGCGCAGGACGTTGTCGGAGTTGGCCATGATCTCGACGCCGAGGCCGCTGAGGTAGGCGTGGGGGATGCCCGCGCCGAGGAAGAGGGCCTCGCCGGGCTGGAGCCGGACGTGGTTGAGGAGCAGGGCCGCGAGGACGCCGGGGTCGCCGGGGTAGTGGTGGGCGATGCCGGCATAGGGGGCGTAGTCGCCGCCGAGGCGGTCGCAGGCGGCCGCGGTCTCGGTGACGGTGCGGGCCATCTCCTCGGGGTCGGCGGTGAGGATCGCGGTGAGGACCTCGCGCAGGGCGGCGTCCTCGGGGTGGGCGCGCAGGAGGTCGACGTACGGCTTGAGGGAGTCGACGCCGAGGCCGTCGAGGAGGTCGGCGGCGTGGGCGGGGCTGCGGAAGCCGCAGAGGCCGTCGAACTCGGTGAGGGCGCAGATGAGTTCGGGCTTGTGGTTGGCGTCCTTGTAGTTGCGGTGGGGGGCGTCGACGGGGATGCCGCGGCGTTCCTCGTCCTCGAATCCCTCCGCGGCCTGGTGGAGGTCGGGGTGGACCTGGAGGGAGAGGGGGGCGCCGGCGGCGAGGATCTTGAGGAGGAAGGGGAGGCGGGGGCCGAACTTGGCGACGGACGCCGGGCCGAGCTCCTGCTCGGGGGCGGTGTCGATCACCTCGACGAGGGTGCCGCGGTCGGTGCGGGAGGGGGCGCCGGGGTGGGCGCCCATCCACATCTCCGCCTGGGGTTCGCCGGTCGGCTCGACGCCGAGCAGGCGCGGGATCGCGGTGGGGGAACCCCAGGCGTAGGGGCGGACGGTGTTGTCGAGGCGGTCCATGGAGTGTGTGCCTGCCTGTCTGTCTGGCTGTCTTTCTGACTGTCTTTTCCGGCTGTCCGGCTGTCCGTGGTGGCGGTGTGTCGCGGATTCCTGGCGTTGTCGCGGCTTCACGGGGGTGTGTCGCGGCTTGGCGGTGGTGTGTCGCGGCTTGGCGGTGGGCGCGGGCGTCGCGGTGGTCGCGGACGCGTGGGGGCCCGGCGGGCCGGTGGTCGCGGCTGCCGTGTCGGCGGTCTCGTGCTGGGTGCGGGGGTCTCGCTGTCGTTGGCTCAGGATCCCGAGGCGAGTGCCAGGTAAACGGCGGCGAAATCCGTGACGGCGATCAGTTCGGCGAGAGAGACGAGGTCGTCGCCGTCCTCCGGTTCGAGTTCGCTGATCGGCGTGTCGTGGCTGAGGGCCAGCTCACGGGCGGCCGGGGCGGCGGTGAGGCCGCCGATGGGGCGGTCCCGCAGCAGCACCACGCGCGCGTGCAGGGCGGGTGGTTCCTCGACGCGGTCGCGGAAGAAGTCGTCCGGGTCGGCACTGGCGGCGAGGGGGCCGGCGAGCAGGGCGCTGTGCTCGGCGAGGGCCTCGGGGAGCTCGGCCACCAGGGAGGGGCGGCCGGAGAGTTCGGCGAGCGCGGCGGCGAAGCGGCGGCCGGCGGGGCCGGCGGAGGTGCCCTCGGTCCAGATCACGGGCAGGGCGTCGGCGAGTTCGGCGGCGAGCGTCTTGGCGGGGTTGCTGTAGGTCGCGATGGCGGGGCCGCAGCGTTCCGCGATCTGGTCGAGGCGGTCGGCGACCTTCTCGAGCGCGTCCGGCGGGGCGGAGAGCAGCGCGATGCGGTCCAGCAGGGCGAGGAGCGGTGTGAGCAGCGCCCACAGGACGCCGGGGGCGGACGCGGCGACGGGCGGTTGCTCGTCCTGCTCGTACGGCGCGGTCGCCATCGGAACGAACATGCCGTGCGCGCCGCTGACCGCTTCGGTGAGCGGGGCGCGGGCGGGGGCCACGGCGACGACGGTGCAGCCTCGGCGGTAGGCCTGCTCGGCGAGGAGTGAGAGGCCGGGTTCGGAGCCGTCGGGGGTGGCGATGAGGAGGAGGTCGACGGAGCCGGCCCAGCCGGGGAGTTCCCAGCGGAGGGCGCCTGCGGCGGGGGCGACGCCGGTGGGGGCGAGGCGGGTGACGGGGCAGGCGGCGCCGGCGAGGGTGCCGAGGAGGTCTGCGACGCAGATGGCGGCGGCGCCGGGGCCCGCGATGAGGATCGCGCGCGGGCGGCCGTCGGGTTTGAGCCCGGGGACGCCGGCTTCGACGGCATGCCGGGCGGCGGTGCGGACGCGCGCGCCTGCCTCGGCCGCTCCGCGCAGGAGGGAGCGGTGGTCTGCCTCGGCCAGGGCCTCCGGCGTGTCGAGCAGCGATTCGTCGAGCATGGCGTCTCAGTCTCCGATCGCCGGGGGTGCGGCTGGCGGGGGTCTGTTCGGGGCGCCGGGAGGCGGGGTGGCGTGTGGGGGTGGGTCGGGTGGCGTCGTGCCTTGGGCGCGGGTGTGGGGTGGGGGTGCCCGGGATGTGGGTGTTTATGCCCTCGGGGTGCCCCTGGGGGTGGGCGCGCCGGTCACGAGGGGCGGCGGGCCTCGTCGATGAGGAGGACGGGGATGCCGTCGCGGACGGGGTATGCCAGGCCGCAGTCCTGGCCGGTGCAGATCAGCTCCGCGTCCTGCTCCTTGAGGGGAGCGTGGCAGGCGGGGCAGGCGAGGATCTCCAGGAGGCCGGCTTCGAGCGGCATGGGGTGTCCTTTCGGGGCGGGTGGGGGCTGGGGTAGGGGTGTATGCGGATGTGCCTGGTCAGCGTACCGCTGGTGGGGGTGGGGTGTTGGGGTGGTCGTTGGGGGGTTTCGCCCCCGCCGCTCTCGCCCGTTCCCGTCCCGTCCCGAAGGGCTACGCCCCTCGACCCCGCGGTGGGACCAGAGGCTCGGCCCTTCGACCCGTCGCGGATCCAGGGGCTCGCCGCCTCGCCGCCTCGCCGAACCAGAGGCGCGTCGCCGCCTCGCCGAACCAGGGGCGCGTCGCCGAACCAGGGGCTCGCCCCCTCGGCCCCGGGGCGGAGCCAGAGGCTCGGCCCTTCGCCCCGGGGCGGGGTGGTGGTGGTTGTTCCCCTCGACCGCTGCCGCTGCGGGGCCTGCGGCGTGGGCCGGCTCACCGGGTTCCGGCCGCCTCATCGCGCGCTGTGCAACCTCGCGCCGGCGACCGTGCCCGAACGCCCCGCCAAGCCGCCCGTACCCGACACGCCGCGCCAGCGCACACTGCAAGCTCGCGCCGGCGGCCGTGCCCGAACGCCCGGCCAAGCCGCCCCTGCCGGACAGGCCGCGTCGGCTCGGCCGAGCCGCCGGAGAGCGTCGGCTGCCGGTCGGCAGGCGTGTGGCCGGGGTTGCGGGGCCGCGCGCTCCGGCCGGCACGGTCGCGGAGGCCGGCCCTCGGGCCGTCGGGCTCGCGGGATCCCCCGTCGGCGCCGGGCCGGGCACGGCAGCTGTCGGCCAGCCCTGAGCGGTCGCCGGGGAGGGTCTTCGCTGCCCGGGTTCTCGGCGACCGTCGGGGGCGGCGCCGGCGCGGTGCCGCGAGCCACCGCCGGGAGCCGCAGGTTGCTCCACGAGTCGCTGGGTCGGGTGGGGGTGGGCCGTCTCCCGGGTCGGTCAGTCGCGGATCAGGTGGAGGACCTCGTCCCGGATGCGGCGCATGGTCGGTTCGTCGCGGGCTTCGGTGTTGAGGCGGAGGAGGGGTTCGGTGTTGGAGGGGCGGACGTTGAACCACCAGTCGGCGGCGGAGACGGTGAGGCCGTCGAGGTCGTCGAGGGTGATGCCGTCGGTGCCCTCGTAGGCCTTCCTGATCGCGGCGATGCGGGACGCCTGGTCGTCGACGGTGGAGTTGATCTCGCCGGAGCCCGCGTAGCGGTCGTACTGGGCGACCAGGGAGGACAGGGGCCCGTCCTGGCCACCGAGGGCGGCGAGGACATGGAGGGCGGCGAGCATGCCGGTGTCGGCGTTCCAGAAGTCCTTGAAGTAGTAGTGGGCGGAGTGCTCGCCGCCGAAGATGGCGCCGGTGCGGGCCATCTCCGCCTTGATGAAGGAATGGCCGACGCGGGTGCGGACGGGGGTGCCGCCGTTCTCCTTCACCACCTCGGGGACCGCGAGGGAGGTGATCAGGTTGTGGATGACCGTGCCGCTGCCGCCGTGGCGGGCGAGTTCGCGGGCGGCGACTAGGGCGGTGATCGCGGACGGGGAGACCGGTTCGCCCTGCTCGTCGACGACGAAGCAGCGGTCGGCGTCGCCGTCGAAGGCGAGGCCGAGGTCGGCGCCCTCCTCGCGGACCCGCTTCTGGAGGTCGACGAGGTTGGCCGGGTCGAGCGGGTTGGCCTCGTGGTGGGGGAAGGTGCCGTCGAGCTCGAAGTACATCGGGACGAGCGTCAGGGGCAGGCCGGCGAAGACCGTGGGGACGGTGTGGCCGCCCATGCCGTTCCCTGCGTCGACGACCACCTTCAGGGGGCGGACGGCGGTCAGGTCGACGAGGGAGCGCAGATGGGCCGCGTAGTCGGTCAGCGTGTCGGCGCGGGTGACGGTTCCCGGGGTGGGGGCCGGTTCCGGTGCGCCCGACCGCGTCCAGCGCTCGACGCGGTCGCGGATCTCGGCGAGGCCGGTGTCCTGGCCGACGGGGGCGGCCCCGGCGCGGCACAGCTTGATGCCGTTGTACTGGGCGGGGTTGTGCGAGGCCGTGAACATGGCGCCCGGCAGGTTCAGCGCGCCGGAGGCGTAGTACAGCTGGTCCGTGGAGCACAGGCCGATCTCGGTGACGTGGACGCCGAGGGCGGCGGCGCCGCGCGCGAAGGCCGTGGTCAGGCCGGGCGAGGAGGGGCGCATGTCATGGCCGACGACGATCGCCTCGGCGTCGGTGACCTGGGCGAACGCCGCCCCGAAGAGTTCGGCCAGCGACTCGTCCCACTGGTCCGGGACCACCCCGCGTACGTCGTACGCCTTCACGATCTGCGACAGATCAGCAGCCACGACCAAACCTTCCTGAAAGTCCTGTGAGTCACCACAAACTACCCGGAGCGACCGGCAGCGCGCTGTGCGTACACCGAGTCGGACCCCGAGACATGAGCCGGCCGTAACCTCAGGTCAGAGGCGTCTTACGGAAGCATCCGGTCCAGTATCGGCGAGCTCCGGGCGACGACGATCAGGCGCATCGCGAGACAGCAGGCCGAGGCTTCGGGGCAGGGCCCTGTGCGGCGGGCCGCCCCGCGCGGCCGGCGAGGCCACGGCGGCGCGGGGAACGCCGGCCACCGTGAGGCGGCGAACCCGGCGAGTGTGAAGGCCGCTCCCAGGCGGGGTGAGGGCGGGCGGCCAGGTGTCGCGCAGTCGCACCGCGCCGGCCGTCCACCGGGCCGACCAGGACAAGGGGTGCGAGGGGGCCGCGTCAAGCGGTGTACGTCAGCACGCCGGGGCGGGCGAGGGTCAGTTGTCCGGTGAGCGCAGGACGCGGAGATGGCCGCGGCGTGCGACCTCCATCGGATCCGCCCCACGGCCTCCGCCGCCGGCTCCGGCCGCGCGCTCCTGCGGGCGGGCCGCCTCGCGGACCGCGTTAGCGAGCGCTTCGAGGTCGTCGCCGCTGGGGCGGGCGGGGGCCGAGCCGTCGAGGAGCCGGACGACTTCCCAGCCGCGCGGGGCGGTGAGGCGCTCGGAGTGCTCGGCGCACAGGTCGTAGCAGTGGGGTTCGGCGTAGGTGGCGAGCGGGCCGAGGACCGCGGTCGAGTCGGCGTAGACGTACGTCAGCGTCGCGACGGCGGGTCGGCCGCAGGCGGTTCGCGAACAGCGACGTACAGGGCTCACGACGTTGGACGGTACCGCACTCTTGAGCGGGCCGCGACGACTCTCCACCAGGTCACTCCACCGTGTCGTGTTGTGAAACGCCCCACAGACCACACCAGTCATACCGCGCTGACCTGCACGGACACCAGTCCTTGAGGGGAGTAAGGCTGACGGATCCTGTCGTCTGGCCGTACAAACCCCATCAATTGCCTTGAGCTCGACGGTCTCGGAGAGATGCGGAATCGAGCCCAACCTTGGCTGGAATGGTCATCCCGCGACATGCGGCGCCAAGCGGCCGGACGGCGTCCGGGTTGCGCGTGGGGCGGGGCACCCGGTGGTGGCGGGGACTACGCTTCAGTAGTGATGGACAGCCCCGTACCGCCCCGTGCCGCAGGCCCCGGGCCCCGCCGACGTGATCGCCACGGCCGGGGCATGCGGGGGCCGATAGCGCCCCCGCAGGTGCCGTTGGCCGCGAGCCGCGGCGAGGTGTTCGCGGATCTGGTGCAGGACTCCGTGGAGCGGCTGGAGCGGCGGTGGCCGCAGCTCGCCGAGATCGACTTCCTGGTGCTCGAGGTGCCCCGGCTGGACGGGGGCGGAGGGCCGTGGAACGACGAGGCGGTGCCGCTCGGGGGGACGATCGCGGCGCGCGAGGGGCGTCGTGCGCGGGTCGTCGTGTACCGACGGCCGGTCGAGATCCGCACCAAGGGGCGGGACGAGCGCGCGGCGTTGGTGCACGAGGTGGTGGTCGAACAGGTGGCGGAGTTGCTGGGGCTCACTCCGGAGACGGTGGACCCCCGGTACGGGGAGGACTGAGCGGGGTTCTTCCGGCGCGGAGGTCTGGTGACCCGGTGCCTGCGCGGTACCCGGTGGGGTGATGGGCCCAGCTGACTCGCGCCGCCCGGCGCCGACGGGGTGCCGCCGCGACCGTTCGTGTCGGTGGCCGTCCGCGCCTCCGCGCTCACCCGCGAAGCCCCACTCACCGCGAAGCCGCACCGACCTGTGGCGCGAACCCCCACGCAAAGCCGCACCGACCTGTGGCGCGAACCCCCACGCGAAGCCGCACCGACCTGTGGCGCCGAACGCCTACTCGAAGCCGCACCCTCCGCGCCGCCGCATTGATCCGCCGGGCCACCCCCGTCCGCCGTCGCGCTCACCCGCCGGGCCACCCCCGTACGCGTCGCGCTCACCACGAAGCAGCGCCCGACACTCGGGCCGCCGCGCTCACCCGCCAGGCCGAACCCATCCGCGCCGCCGCGCTCACCCCGAAGCCGCGCCCGTCCGCGCCGCGATTACCCGTCCGCGCCGCCGCACCCCTCCGCGCGCCGTACTCACCCCGGAGCAGCACCCGCCCCGAAGCAGCACCGGCCCCACAGCCGCGCCCGCCCCGAAGTCGCGCGCTCACGCCGCCTCCAGTGGTGCGCCTGCCCGTGGATCGACGGCTGCGGCCTACTTCTGGAGGGCTCTCAGGTCCTCGTCCGCCTCCGGTACCGACACCGTGCCGCGGTCGTCGGGGAGGGTCTGGATGGTGAAGCCCGGGGTGTCGTCCGCGGTGGCGGTCAGGGTGCGGGAGGCGTAGACGGGGGTCGCGGTGAGGGGTTCCACGGTCAGGGCGTAGGTGCCCTTGAGGCCGGCGGGGACGGGGAGTCGGACGTCCTGGGTGGTGCCGGACCTGATCGTGTACGTCTGGGACGCGGCCGTGCCGCCCTGGCTGCCGGCGGAGGCGGTGACCTTGACCTTGGCGGTGCCGCGGGGGGCGGTCAGGGAGAGCGTGGAGCTCTTGGCGGTGTTGTCGGCGACGGACGCGCGCGTGCCGACGGGGCTTGCGGCGGGGATGTACGCCGACTCCTGCCGGTCGCCCTTGCCGCGCACGACGCGGACGGCCGCGACGACCGGCACCGAGCGGTCGGTGGGTGTCAGGACCAGCGAGCCGGGCTCCCCGCGGGTGACGTCGCCGAGGTCGACGGCGGTCGTCATGCCGGCCTTGACGTGCAGCGTCTCGTTCCCGGCCGGGGTGATCAGGCCGGAGCCGGAGGCGAGTTGGACCTTCAGGTCGGCGTCGGCGTCGCCCGGGGTGAAGGCGACCAGGCGGACGGCCGTGGCGTCCTTGGGGATGCCGGGGACGACGAGGCTGCCCGCCGGCTCGGTGGAGGCGGCCAGCCAGTCGCCGCCGAGTTTGTCGTCCAGCGCCTGTACGGCTGCTCCGACGCGGCCGCTGCGGACGTTCACATGGACCGTGAGGTCGTCCTGCTTCTCGGCGGTGAGCGTGGACAGCAGGATCGGCTCGCCGGAGTTCGGCGGGACGGTGAGGCCCTCCCCCACGGTGGTCGCGACGGCGCCGTCCTTGCCGTACAGCTCGACGTCGACGACGGCGGCGGAGTCGTCGGGGTTGGTCAGGTGCAGGTAGTCGGTGCGGTCCGCGGCGGTGCTGACGCCGGGGAACCAGAAGTCGGTGTCCGGTTCGGTGCAGCTGACGCCGAGCAGGCCGCGGCCGGTGCCGGCGGCGACCCGGGTGGTCTCCTGGACCGTCCAGCCGGGCGCGAACCGGCCGTCGGCGGTGCCCACGAGCGCGGGGCTGTCGCCGCCGGTGGTGTCGCCGGTGACGGGCGTGCCGGGTGCCTTCGGGGTGAGGACGGGCTTGGCGGGCGTCTTCTTCTTGTCGTCGGCGGTGCCCGCCCCGGCGTTCCCCGACCGCTGTGCGGCGGGCCGGAGTTGGGCCGTGCCGTCGCTGCCGGTGCCCTTGGTGACGGGGGTGAACGACGTGTACGTCGTCTCGGCGAGGTCGGAGGCGCTGGGTGCCGGGCACAGCAGGCTCGTGCGCTCCACGGGCAGGACGGCCGCCGCCTTGGCGCCACCGGCGGCGGTGGGGGCGGCCGGCTCGCTGAGCGCGGCGAAGCCGGTGACGGCGGCGAGGGCGGCCGTGCCGGCGATCAGGGACAGGGTGGTGCGGTTCACTGCTGGCTCCCGTCGGGGCGCTCACTGCCGGTGCCGTGGGGATGGGGGGACGGGTCGTAGGCCTGGTCGTAGCCGCCCTGGCCGTAGGACGACGGGTCGTAGCCCTGCTGGTAGGCCGTCGGGTCGTACGCGCCCGGGTTCTGCCCCTGCCCCTGCCCCTGCCCCTGATCCTGATCCTGGCCCTGGCCCTGGTAGGCGTACGGGTCGTACCGGCCCGCCTGGTAGGGGTCGTAGGCCTGGTCGTAGGTGCCCGCCGGGTACTGCTGCGGGGCACCCTGATACTGCTCGTCGCCGTAGCCGGTGCCGCTGTGGCCGGCGGTGTCCCAGTCGGCGTAGGACGCCTGGTGCGGGACGGGGGCCGGGGCGCCCTCCTGCGCGGGTGCGGGCTGCTCGTCCGGGCCGGGTTCCCCGGCTTCGGCCTGGGCGCGCAGACGGCGGGCGCGGCGGCCCTCGCCGGCGACGGCCTCGGCCGGGACCGGCTCCTCCTCGGGGAGGTCGTCGTCGACGTCGCGGCGGCGGCCGGGCAGGGCGAGGACGACGAGGACGAGGGCGAGGAAGCCCTGGGCCCACAGCCAGGCGGTGTGGGTGAACGGGTCGTCGTAGGTGATGTCCAGGGTGCCGCCGGTGGCGGGCAGCTCGAAGCCCTGGGCCCAGCCGTCGACGGTGGTGGGGGTGAGCGGCTCGCCGTCCAGGGTGGCCGTCCAGCCGTCGGCGGCGGCGTCGGCCAGGCGCAGGATCCGGCCGTCGGAGCCGTCGGGGATCGTGGTGTGGACGTCGACGGGGCCGGCGGCGACCGCGGTCGGGGTGCCCTTGCCCGAGGCGGTGACGATGGCCGCGCGGGAGACCTCCTGGTCGACGCGCCACAGGGCGCTGCCGTCCTGCTGGCTGAGCCGGGACAGGCCGGGTGTGGCGTCGAGGACGCGGGTGATCTCGCGCGGCGCGCCCTTGTGGACGAGGACGTAGCGGACGGCGAACTTGCCGAGCTGGTCGGCCTGGTCGGCGCCGGAGCCGGCGACCAGGTTGGCGACGACCTTGTCGAGCGTGGTGTTCTCGCCGTCGGCGGCGGCGAGTTCGGCGTCGCCGAGGCGGGCGCCGGAGCCGCGGACCAGCATGTAGCCGACGTGGGCGGCGGAGTCGCTGTCGAGGACGAGGGTGCGGGCCTGGTCGCGGGTGCCGGACTCCTCGGCGACGAACGCGGGCACCTGGACGGGGTCGCGGCGCTCCAGCGGGCCGTCGGCGCCGCCGATCATCCAGCCGGCGGCGACGAGCAGCGGGCCGGCGGCGGAGGCGAAGGCGATGAGGGCGGCGACGGGCTGGCGCCAGCCGAAGCTCTGCTCGGCCACGCGGGCGCGTGCTCCGTCGGCGCCCATGACGGCGGCGGCGAGGAGGGCGATGCCGTAGACGAGGGTGGCGGGGCCGGCCCAGGTGGAGCTGTTGGACAGGACCGCGAAGACGAGGCCGACCAGGGCGACCGCCCAGGCGGTCCGGATTCCGGACTGGCGCTCGGAGCGCAGCAGGGCGGCGAGCGCGGCCAGGACGACGCCGATGAGCATCAGTCCGTCGACGGTGCCGGGTCCGCCGGGGCTGGCGCCGAGCAGGTCGAGCGCGGTGGCCGCCGAAGGCCCGTACTCCAGGCCGGCCTCGGTGAAGAACCCGAGCGGCAGCAGGCTGAGCGACCAGGGCGCGAGGAGCAGCAGGGGTGTGCCGAGCTGGGCCAGGAAGCGCAGGCCGTAGGCGGGCAGTTCGGTGCGGCGCACGGCCAGGACGGCGAGGCCGCAGACGAGCGCGACGGGCCAGACGATCGGGGTGAAGGCGGTGGTGATCGTCAGCAGCAGCGCGTACGCCCAGGTGGCCCGCCAGCTGCCGCGGGCGCCGGAGGAGTGGGCGAGGCCGCTCGCGGCGATGCCGGCGCGGGCGATGAGCGGCAGCAGGACGGCGAGGACGGCGGTGCCGAGGCGGCCGCCGGCGAGGGCGCCGGTGGCGGCGGGCAGGAAGGCGTAGACGACCGCTCCCCACGCGCGCAGGAGGCGGGACTCGACGAGCGGTCGGGAGGCGAAGTAGGCGGTGAAGCCGGCCAGCGGCACCGAGCAGACCAGCAGGACGGTGACGGCGAGGCCGGTCGAGCCGAACATCAGCGAGGCCAGTAGGGCGACGACGGCGAGGTAGGGCGGCGCGGAGGGGGTGCCGCCGGCGCCGACGGGGTGCCAGGCGTCCAGGTAGCGCGACCACAGGTCGGAGGCGTCGGCCGGGGCGGGCAGCAGGGCGCCGCCGGCGAGGGCGCCGCCGCCCAGGAGGTTGCGGCAGGCGACGAGGGAGACCAGCAGCAGGACCAGGAAGAGCACCGGGCCGGGCTTGCGGGCGACGCGCTTGAGGCGGGTGAACTGCTCGATCTCCAGGAAGTCGGCGTCGTCGCCGCCCGGGCCCGACTCGATGGCGCCGCCGTGCCGGCCGGCGCCGGGGGCGGTCTCGGATTCGGAGGCGCCGACGAGGCTGCCGGCGATCTGCTCGACGGTGGCGCGGACGGTCGCGCCGGGCGGCGGGAACAGGGGCCGCAGTTCGTCCTTGTCGACCTGGGGCCTGCCGCGTCGGCGGCGGGCGGCGACGATCCGCTCGGGGCGCAACAGGGTGCCCAGCAGGCCGCGGATCTCGTCGACGGCCTGTCCGGGGACCTTGCCGACGAGGTAGGCGACGGTCCGCAGGAGCGTGCCGAGGACGAGGCGGACCAGGATCCAGGGCAGCAGCGCGGCACGGCTGTTGGCGAGGAGGGTGTGGACGGCGCCGGCCTTGTCGACCTTGTGGGGGGAGGCCGTGGTGCGGCCCGCGCAGTCGACCGTGCGCCGCTCGCGGGAGGCGGCCTCGGCGTGTCGTACGACGGCGTCGGGGGCGACGAGGACGCGGTGGCCGGCGGAGTTGGCCCGCCAGCACAGGTCGACGTCGTCGCGCATGAGGGGGAGGCTGCGGTCGAAGCCGCCGAGTTCCTCGAAGACGTCGCGGCGGATCAGCATGCCGGCGGTGGAGACGGACAGCACGGAGCGGACGTGGTCGTGCTGGCCCTGGTCCTGTTCGCGGCGGTCCAGGCCGGTCCAGCGGCGGCCGGAGTGGGCGATGGTGACGCCGACCTCGAGGAGCTGGCGGCGGTCGTACCAGCCGCGCAGCTTGGGGCCGACGATCGCCACGTCGTCGCGGCCGAGCTCCAGTTCGTTCTCCACGACGCGCAGGAGTTCGGCGAGGGCGTCGGGTTCGGGGGCGCAGTCGTCGTGGAGCAGCCACAGCCACTGGACGGGTTCGCCGTACGGGAGTTCGGGCAGGTCGTAGGTGTCGTCGCGCCAGGTGCGCGTGACGGGGTCCCAGCCGCTGGGCCGCTTCAGGTACGGCAGCTCCTCGGGGGTGAGGGCCGGGGCGGTGCGGTGGGCCTCCTCGACGGCCTGGCCGAATCCGGTGCGCCGGGCGAGGTGCAGGACGCGGTCGGGGCCGAGGGCGTCGGTGACCAGCTGGGCGGAGTCGTCCGCGCTGCCGGTGTCGGCGGCCATGACGGCCTGGACGGGGCGCTCCTGGCCGAGCAGCCCGGCGAGCGCGTCGGGCAGCCAGCGGGCTCCGTCGTGGGAGACGAGCACCGCGGTGACGACATGACGCGGGAACTCAGGTGTGGCAGCGGCGTCTTGGGCTGCCGAGTGGCTGTGCACGGACATCGAGGTACGGGCCCCGGTTCGGTGGACTGTGGTGGACGCCTGCGCCGCGTGGGGGCGGCGGGGCTTCTCGGACGAGCGCCCACACTATCGGCTGGGCATGACCGCGGCCCGCCGCCTGTGGACAACCCACCTGCGACGGGCCGCGTGTGCCCCGCTGACGCCCGAGGGCGTGTCCGGCCGACGCCCGGCGGCGCGCCGCCCGCTCGTCGTGCACGGACCCCTCAGACGGCCGCCTTCTTGAGCCGGCGGCGCTCCCGCTCGGACAGGCCGCCCCAGATGCCGAAGCGCTCGTCGTTGGCGAGGGCGTACTCGAGGCATTCGGAGCGGACCTCGCACGCGAGGCAGACCTTCTTGGCCTCGCGGGTGGAGCCGCCCTTCTCGGGAAAGAAGGACTCGGGGTCGGTCTGGGCGCACAGGGCGCGCTCCTGCCAGCCGAGTTCCTCATCCGCGTCGTCGACCAGCAGTTGCTGCACCAGCTCGGTCATGTGCGCCCCTCGCTCTGTCTTTTTCGCGTCCCCGTGACGTTGCCGTTACCGATGTCGGCTGAACGACACGAGTGAAATTACAAGTGTGCTGCTCCGGGCGAGTCAAGCCGAGATCTGCTATTGGGCCCCTGATTCACTCTGCGGAACCAAGGCCATGCGGTAAGTGTTCAAATCGGCATAAACCTTGACACGCAGCTGAGGGCCCGAGGGCACCCGGCCCCCGCGCAGCACCTGCACGGGGAAGGACGCCCTCGGGTTCGATCCCGTTCCGACACGCGCGTGGAAGCGAACCTGATCACAGTCGGATCACGAGATCACAACGGGGTTTGCGCGCCCGGCTTGTGCGCCATGTGTCCCGGCAACCGCGTGCACAAACCTTTCACCTCACAGATGAACCGGATGAGGTGAACGCGTCCCGCGTCGCGGGTGCCGAGTTGACAGCGAAGGTGTGAACCGGTGTCCTAGTGGGCATGCTCGCGAACTCGGCACTCACCTCGACCCGCACCGCCGGGTCCCACGGTGCTGCCCGCGCTCGCTGTAGCTGTTGTTGCTGTTCCGGCTGTTGAGCCCCACGCGCTCCGGCCGTCTCCCCTGAGTCCACCGCGACTCGGCTGCTTGTCCCCCGCCCCGACCCGGGCACCCCTCCCGCCCGAGATCCGGGCGACGGTACGCGACACCCGGCCCCCCACGTCTTCACCTCTCCCCCGAGGAACCAACCCAGCCATGAACAGCGACAGCGACCTCCAGATCGCCGGCGACATCCTCGAAGTCCCGCACCTCCTCCAGGCACCGCGCGAGCACCCGGCCACCGTCGCCGAGTTCGTCGGCCTGGCCCGCTCGATCGCCGCCGACCGCTCCGCGTGGGAGCACCTCGTCCGGTACGACGCGACCAGCCGCTGGTACCACCGGCTGCGCACCGGTCCCGGTTACGAGGTGTGGCTGCTGTCCTGGGTGCCGGGACAGGGCAGCGGGCTGCACGACCACGGCCCCTCCTCCGGGGTGCTGACCGTCCTCGACGGCGAGCTGACCGAGCGCACCGAGCGCGACAAGCGCGTGCTGGGCGAGGGCGCGCAGCGCGTGTTCGCGCCGGGGTACGTGCACGAGGTCGTCAACGACGCGCTCGAGCCGGCGGTCAGCCTGCACGTGTACTTCCCGGGGCTCACCGAGATGCCCCTGCACACTCCCCGGTGCGTGACGGACGCCGTGACCGCGTGACGCGTTGTCGTACCCGCCTGCCAGACTTTCCCCATGCGCATTGTGGTTCTGGCAGGCGGCATCGGCGGTGCCCGGTTCCTGCGCGGTCTTCAGCGGGCCGTGCCGGACGCGGACGTCACGGTCATCGGCAACACCGGCGACGACATCCACCTCTTCGGGCTGAAGGTCTGCCCGGACCTCGACACGGTGATGTACACGCTCGGCGGCGGTATCAACGAGGAGCAGGGCTGGGGCAGAGCCGACGAGACCTTCCACCTGAAGGAGGAGCTCGCGGCGTACGGCGCGGGGCCCGAGTGGTTCGGGCTGGGCGACCGTGACTTCGCCACGCACATCGTGCGTACGCAGATGATCGCCGCCGGATACCCGCTCAGCGCGGTGACCGAGGCGCTGTGCGACCGGTGGAAGCCGGGCGTGCGGCTGATCCCGATGACCGACGACCGGGTCGAGACGCATGTCGCCGTCACGCTGCCCGACAGCGGCTCCGGCGAGCGCAGGGCCGTCCACTTCCAGGAGTACTGGGTGCGGTTGCGGGCGTCGGTGCCGGCCGAGGCGATCGTGCCGGTCGGCGCCGAGCAGGCCAAGCCCGCGCCCGGCGTCCTGGAGGCGATCGCCGCGGCCGACGTCGTGCTCTTCCCGCCGTCCAACCCGGTCGTCTCCGTGGGCACGATCCTCGCCGTGCCCGGCATCCGCGAGGCGATCGCGAACGCGGGGGTTCCGGTGGTGGGTCTGTCGCCCATCGTCGGGGACGCGCCCGTGCGCGGCATGGCCGACAAGGTGCTCGCGGCGATCGGTGTGGAGTCGACGGCCGCGGCGGTCGCCGAGCACTACGGCTCGGGCCTCCTCGACGGCTGGCTGGTCGACACCGTGGACGCGGGCGCCGTGGAGCGGGTCGAGGCCGCCGGGATCCGCTGCCGTGCCGTCCCGCTGATGATGACCGACGTCGACGCGGCCGCGCGGATGGCCCGGGAGGCGCTGGCGCTGGCGGAGGAGGTGCGCGCGGCGTGAGCGACGCACGGAAGCCCGGCTACCGGGTCTGGGCCGTGCCGGGCCTGCCTGAGGTGCGGGCCGGGGACGACCTCGCCAAACTGATCGCCGCCGCCGAGCCGGGGCTCGTCGACGGGGACGTACTGCTGGTCACCTCCAAGATCGTGTCCAAGGCGGAGGGGCGGCTGGTCCGCGCGGACGACCGGGAGGCGGCGATCGACGCCGAGACCGTCCGGGTCGTGGCCCGGCGCGGCACCCTGCGGATCGTGGAGAACCGGCAGGGCCTGGTGATGGCCGCCGCCGGTGTCGACGCCTCCAACACGCCCGCCGGGACGGTGCTGCTGCTGCCGGAGGACCCTGACGCCTCCGCGCGCGCGATCCGCGACGGGCTGCGGGACGCCCTGGGCGTCCGGGTGGGCGTCGTCGTCACCGACACCTTCGGCCGGCCCTGGCGGGCGGGGCTCACCGACGTGGCGATCGGCGCCGCCGGCGTGCGGGTCCTGGACGACCTGCGCGGGGGCACGGACGCGTACGGCAATCCGCTCGGTGCGACCGTCGTGGCGACCGCCGACGAGCTGGCCGCCGCCGGCGACCTGGTGAAGGGCAAGGCCGCCGGGCTGCCCGTCGCCGTCGTGCGCGGCCTGCCGCACGCGGTGACGGACGGCGACGGGGAGGACGCCCGGGCCATGGTGCGCGGTGCGCGCGACGACATGTTCCGGCTCGGCACCTCCGAGGCCGTCCGCCTCGCCGTCACCCAGCGGCGCACGGTGCGCTCCTTCACGGACGACCCCGTCGACCCCGGGGCGGTACGGCGGGCGGTCGCCGCGGCCGTGACGGCTCCGGCGCCGCACCACACGACGCCGTGGCGGTTCGTGCTGCTGGAGTCGGAGGCCGCGCGGACCCGGCTGCTGGACGCCATGCGCGACGCGTGGGTCGCGGACCTGCGCCGGGACGGCCGGAGCGAGGAGTCGATCGTCCGGCGCGTGCGGCGCGGCGACGTACTGCGCAACGCGCCCTACCTGGTCGTGCCGTGCCTGGTCATGGACGGGTCGCACACCTACGGCGACCCGCGGCGGGACGCGGCCGAGCGGGAGATGTTCGTCGTCGCGGTCGGGGCCGGGGTGCAGAACTTCCTGGTCGCCCTGGCCGGGGAGCGGCTGGGCTCCGCATGGGTGTCGTCGACGATGTTCTGCCGGGACGTCGTGCGGGAGGTCCTGGAGCTGCCGCGGGACTGGGACCCGATGGGGGCGGTGGCGGTCGGGTGTCCGGCGGAGGAACCGCGGGCCCGCCCCGAGCGGGACGCGGGGGCGTTCATCGAGGTGCGGTGAGGCGGGGGCCGGGCGGGCGGGCGGGGGCCTAGTCTCTTAGGGGGTGTTTCGAGAATCCCGCGCAGCACCCGCGGCGCCCGGCACGCCCTCTCGCCGCACCGGCCGAAAGCCCGATTACACCCAGTACGAGCGCTTTCGTCCGGCACGCCGAGAGCACGCACACACCGGACACCGCGGGCACCGCACAGCACTTTCGAGACACCCCCTGGAAGACTGTCGGTGCTCCGCTTCCGCTTTCGCCTCCCGGCCGGGCCCCAGCGCCCCGGTCCACCTCACCCCCGGCCCCCAGCTCCAGGACTTCTCCGTGGCAGGACGCTTCGCTCCCCGGCCCACCCGGACGACCGTACGCGGTGGGTATGTCGCCGTGCCCGGGGCACGCGCCGGCACGGCACCGGTCTCGGGGCGGGTGCGGACCTGGGTGCCGGAGGGGCCGCTCGAGCTCGGGCTGGTGCTGGGGCCGCTGCGGCGGGGGCCCGGGGATCCGACGTTCCGGGCGACGCCCGACGGGTCGGTGTGGCGCGCCAGCCGGACGCCCGCCGGACCGGGCACGCTGCGGGTTCGCACGGACCCGGGCGGGGCGGCGGTGCGCGGCGAGGCCTGGGGGCCCGGTGCCGAGTGGCTGCTGGAGCGGATGCCGGAGATGCTCGGCGCCGCCGACGATCCGGAGGCCTTCGTGCCGCGGCACCGGGTGGTGGCGGTGACACGGCACCGGCGGCCGGGGCTGCGGCTGACGCGGACCGGGCTGGTGCTGGAGTCGCTGATCCCGTCGATCCTGGAGCAGAAGGTCACCACCGACGAGGCGTACCGGGCGTGGCGGCTCCTGGTGCGCGGGTTCGGGGAACCGGCGCCCGGGCCCGCCGGATCCGGTGAGCGGCCCCTGTACGTGATGCCGACGCCTCGGACGTGGGCGCTGATCCCGTCGTGGGAGTGGCATCGGGCGGGCGTCGACGACAAGCGGGCGTCGACGATCCTGCGGGCGGTGCGGGTCGCGGGACGGCTGGAGGAGGCCATGGGGATGGCGCCGGCCGAGGCGCAGGCCCGGTTGGAGGTCGTGTCCGGGATCGGGCCGTGGACGTCGGCGGAGACCGTGCAGCGCAGTCACGGTGCGGCGGACGCGGTGACCGTGGGGGACCTGCATCTGCCGGGGATCGTGGGATGGGCGCTGGCCGGGGACCGGCACGCGGACGACGCCGTGATGCTGGAGCTGTTGGAGCCCTATGCGGGGCAGCGGCATCGGGCGGCCCGGTTGGTGCTCCTGAGCGGACGGGTGCCGGCGCGGCGGGCGCCGCGGATGACCCGGGGTGACATCGGACGGTTGTGAGGTCCCGCACGGGGGCGCCAGGGTGCCTCGCCGCCCCTGGAGTCGGCGCAGGACGGCGGGTCGTGGGGGTCCGCGGGCTCTGCGAGTCGACGGGTCGTGGGGGGCCCGCAGACCCTCCGACCTGCACGACCCGCCGTCCTGCGCCACCCGCGGACCCGCCGCCCCGACCGATTCGGCTCCCCGCACGATTCGGCGCCCCGCACGAGTCACCCGACTCGACGCCCGCCGACCGTGCCGCCCGAGGACGACGACCGCGATGGTGTCGGCGGGATGGCGGCGGGGGCGGCAGGGCCGGGGTCAGCGGCGGGGCGGCAGGGTGGCGAGGACGACAACGGCTACTGGTCCGAGGAGAAGCGCGGCTACTGGTCCGAGGAGAAGCGCAGCGCGCCCGCCGGGATCCTCGCGTCGCACCACACCCGTGCGCCGTCGCGCAGTTCGTTGTCGGGGCCGACGACCGCGCCGTCGCCGATGACCGTGCCGGTCAGGACGGAGCGTTCGCCCACGCGCGCGCGGGTGCCGATGAGGGAGTCGGTGATCACCGCGCCGGGCTCGATGACCGCGCCGGGCAGGATCGTCGAGCCGAAGACCCGCGCGCCCTCGGCGACGAACGCGCCCTCGCCGACCACCGTGCCGCCGGTCAGCTTGGCGTCGGCGGCCACGGTGGCCGTCGGCAGGACGAGCTGGTCGCCGCAGCGGCCGGGGACCGCCGGGGAGGGGGCCCGGCCCAGGACCAGGTCGGCGGAGCCGCGGACGAAGGCCGCCGGGGTGCCGAGGTCGAGCCAGTACGTCGAGTCGACCATGCCCTGCAGGTGCGCTCCCGCCGAGAGGAGGTCGGGGAAGGTCTCCCGCTCCACCGACACCGGACGGCCCTGCGGGATCGTGTCGATCACCGAGCGGCGGAACACGTACGCACCCGCGTTGATCTGGTCGGTGATGATCTCCTCGGGGGTCTGGGGCTTCTCCAGGAAGGCCAGGACCCGGCCCGTGTCGTCCGTGGGGACCAGGCCGTAGGCGCGCGGGTCCGTCACCTTCGTCAGGTGCAGGGAGACGTCGGCGCCCGTCGACCTGTGGGTGTCGACCAGCCGGCGGATGTCCAGGCCGGTGAGGATGTCGCCGTTGAAGACCAGCACCGGGTCGTCGGGGCCCGAGTGCAGGCGGGAGGCGACGTTGCGGATCGCGCCACCCGTGCCGAGGGGTTCCTCCTCGGTGACGTACTCGATGTGCAGGCCGAGCGACGAGCCGTCGCCGAAGTACGGTTCGAAGACCTCCGCCAGATAGCTCGTCGCGAGGACGATGTGGTCCACGCCCGCGGCTCTCGCCCGCGCCAGCTGGTGCGTCAGGAACGGCACTCCGGCCGCCCTGACCATGGGCTTGGGCGTGTGCACCGTGAGCGGGCGCAACCGGGTGCCCTTGCCGCCGACCAGGAGGATCGCTTCTGTCACCTTCGTCTCTGCTTCCTGCCGGGACCGGCCGAACTGTCTTTCGGCCGGCCAGTGTATGCAGACCCTTGTGTGGCAACTTCGGTGGCCGTGCGGTGTCGCGTGCGTCGTCCACGCGCTGTCCCCCCGACGGCTGTGAATGTGCCCCCCGCCGAACGCGGACGTGTCCCCGGGGCCTCCCCGGGCCCCGGAGTCACGGTTTCCGGTGACGGCTCCTCAGCGCCCCTGGTAGAGCGCCGCGGCCGAACGGGCCGAGCCGAGCCTGCCGTAGAGCTGCCGTCCTGGGCATTCCGTGGCGAAGCCGTCCCGGTGTCCGGAGATCACGTTCAGTCGTACGTTCTTACCTTTTCGGTAGAGATTGCCACCACCGGACTTCAGGTATGTCTTTCCGCTCGGATTGGCCCCGAACAGACCCAGCTTCCACGCCGTCAGCCGAGCGACGGCCGTGACGGTCGCGGCGGACGGCTTGACCGTGGTGTAGGTGCCGAGAGCGGCGATCCCCATGCTGTTGCTGTTGAAGCCCAGGGTGTGGGCGCCCAGGACCGCCTTCGTCACACCGCCGGCCCGGCCCTCGTACAGCGTTCCGCACTTGTCGACGAGGAAGTTGTAGCCGATGTCCCGCCAGCCCATGCTCTTGACGTGGTAGCGGTAGATACCGCGGATGACGGACGGGGCCTGGGCGCAGGTGTAGTTGTTGCCCGTGGCCGTGTGGTGCACGAAGGCCGCCTTGACCGTCGTCGTGTAGCGGAACCCCGCCTCGCGCATCTTCTCGTCGGCGCCCCAGCCGCGGCGGCTGACGATGGTCGGACGCGGGCCGATGTACGGCTTCCCGCGGTGACTTCTCGTCAGCTCCGCTCCGGGGAGCGGCGACACCGGGACGGCGGCGTCCCCCAGCAGGGCGCGGGTGCGCGGCGCGCCCACCGGGGCGTGGGCCGGGGCGGCCCGGGTGGTTCCCGGGTCGACGAGTTCCAGGCGCAGGCCGGCGGGGAGCGCGGCGGCGGCCGACACCGTACGGGTGTCCGGGGCGGCGCCCTCCCCACGGTGCTCCGTCGCTGGGCTGACGCGGACCTCGACGCCGTCGGAGTCGCCCACCCACAGGGGGGCGGTGGCGCCGCGGACACGGCCGGAGGCGCGTTCGCCGCTGCCGGGGTCCGCGCCGTGGTCGGCGTTGTGGGTCTCGACGTCCTGCCAGGGGGACCACGCGCCGGTGGCGGTGGCGCGGGTGCGGACCCTGACCCGGCCGTGGAGTTCGGCGTCGGGGTCGTCCCAGACGACGCCGAGGAGGGAGAAGCGCTGGACGTCCCGGCGGGGCAGGCCTTGTTCGGTCGCGGTGGGGCCGACGGAGCGGTCGCCGGCGAGGGGGGTGAGGGGCAGCGACCGGGTGCTGCCGGACAGGGCGGCGGGGGCGGCGGCCCGGGCCGCGGCGGTCGCCGACTCCGCGGTCGGCGCCGGCCTCACCGTCGCCGCGGTGGCGGGGGGCGTCAGCGGGAGGGCGAGAGCCGCCGCACAGGTGACGCCGATCGAGGAAGCAAGCAATCCACGCATGCCACTGATCGTGGGCACCGCCCACACCGGTCCGCACATCGGGCAACTGACGTGGCGTCGGGTTCGTTCCGCCGAACCGGTGGCCCCGTGAGGGGTGTTCGGGGACGGCGACGCGTAGGCTTGCGCGAGTGAACGCCACCGATCGCACCCCTGCCGACCTGCTGCGTTCCGCGCTCGCCGCGGATCCCGCGCGCCCGCTGGTGACCTTCTACGACGACGCCACCGGCGAACGGGTCGAATTGTCCGTGGCCACCTTCGCCAATTGGGTGGCCAAGACCGCGAACCTCCTGCAGGACGGGATGTCCGCCGAGCCCGGCGACCGGGTCGCGCTGCTGCTTCCCGCGCACTGGCAGACGGCGGCGTGGCTGCTGGCGTGCGCGTCGGTCGGGGTCGTCGCGGACGTCGACGGGGACCCGGCGCGCGCGGACTTCGTGGTGGCCGGGCCCGGACGGTTCGAGGCGGGCCTGGCGTGCCGGGGCGAGCGGTACGCGCTGTCGCTGGCTCCGCTCGGCCGGCGGTTCGTGCCGGGGCCGCCGGAGGGGTACGCCGACTACGCGGTGGACGTGCCGAGCCACGGGGACCGTTTCGTGGCGTACGCGCCGGTGGATCCCGAGGAGCCCGCGCTGATCGTCGCCGGGGCGGAGTACACGGGCGCCGAGATCACCGAGCGGGCCCGGGCGGACGCGGCGGGCCTCGGCCTGACGGGCCCCGGCTCCCGGCTGCTGTCGGCGCTGCCGTACGACACCTGGGAAGGGCTGAGCGCCGGCCTGTACGCCCCGCTGGCCAGCGGTGGCTCGGTGGTCCTGTGCCGGAACCTGGACCAGGCGACGGAGGAGACGGTGACGCAGCGCATCGAGAGCGAACGGGTGACGGCGACGGCCCGGTAACCCGGGCCGGCCGTCCCCGGCGGCTCTCCCGGGCGTCCCGGGCCCGCTTTCCCGCCCGGGCCACCGGGCCGGCTCTCCCGCCCGGGCCGGCATTCCCACCCCGGCCCCCCCCAGGCAGGCTCTCCCGCCCGGCGGGCCCTCCGACGCGGGCTGCTCTCCCCAGACCTGCCATCCCGCCCAGGCCGGCATTCCCACTCCGAGCCCCCGGGCCGGCTCTCCCGCCCGGACCTGCTCTCCCGCCCGGCAGGCGATCCAACGCGGGCCCGCTTTCCCGCCCGAGCCCCCGGGCCGGCTCTCCCGCCCGGCGGGCTTTCCCCCGCGGGCCCGCTTTCCGACCCGGGCCGGCGTTCCGCCCGGGCCGGCTCTCATGGGCGCCCGGGCCCGTTTCCCGCCCACCCGCACCGGCCGTCACCGCCGCCGACGCCCGCGCCTGACGCCCACCACCCCACGCCCCTGCCCGACACCCGCCCCCCCACCCTCGCCCGACGCCCGACGCCCCGCCCCGGGCCCCCGCCCCCGGCACCCGGCGCCCGCCGTCCACCCCCCGTCGAAGGAAACCTCGCCCCCTCCGTCAGGGCACGCAGAGGCACTCTTCACCCGTTCGGTCCCCCTCCACCCCCACTCACGCCGCCTCCCGCGCCATCGTCGAAGGAGCGGGAGGTGTGCGGTGTCGTGCGCTCCCACGGTGTGCAGGGAGGGGTGGTCCAGGCGTGAGCGAGACGGCGGGCGCTGCCGGGCGGCCCCACGGGCCGGGGGCGGGGGCCTCCGCGTCCGGCGCGGGGCACCTGCGCCGGCGTCGGCGGCGCTGGGTGCGGTACGGGGCGGTCGCGGTCGCCGTCGTCGTCGCGGGGGCCGGGGTGGCGGCGTGGGCGGTGTACGCGAAGCTCGACGGGAACATCACGCCCGACGAGGCCGCCGCGGCGGAGCTGGAGCGGTATGCGAAGGAGCGGCCGACCGCGTTGGTGAAGGACGCCCGGAACATCCTGCTGATCGGCTCGGACACGCGCGCCGGCTCGGGCAACCGCCCCTACGGACGGGACACGGGCACCGAACGGTCGGACACGACGATCCTGCTGCACCTGTCCGCCGGCCGGGGCAGCGCCACCGCCGTCTCGCTGCCCCGGGACCTGATGGTGGACGTGCCGAGTTGTCGGCGGGCGGACGGGACCCGGACCGAACCGATGTTCGCGATGCTCAACTACGCCTTCCAGACCGGCGGCTCGGCCTGCACGATCCGCACGCTGGAGAAGCTGACGGGTATTCGGATGGACCACCACGTCGTCGTCGACTTCCGCGGGTTCAAGAAGATGGTCGACGCCGTCGACGGGGTCGAGGTGTGTCTGAGGGAACCCGTCCGCGACGAGGACGCCCGGCTGCGGCTGCCCGCGGGACGGGTGCGGCTCGACGGCGAACAGGCCCTGGGGTACGTCCGCGCCCGCAAGTCCCTCGGCAACGGCAGCGACACCGACCGCATGGAGCGCCAGCAGCGGTTCCTCGCGGCGCTCGTCAACAAGGTGCAGAGCAACGACGTCCTGCTGAATCCCGCGAAGCTGTATCCGGTGCTGGACGCGGCCACGTCGTCCCTCACGACCGACCCGGACCTGGCGAGTCTGCGCGGGCTCTTCGACCTCGTGCGCGGAGTGCGTGACATTCCCACCGACCAGGTGCGGTTCCTGACCGTTCCGCGGGAGTCGTACGTGTACAACTCCAATCGCGACCAGCTCGTGGAGCCCGAGGCGGAGAAACTCTTCGAACTGCTGCGCAGCGACGCGCCGGTGCCGATCGCGCCGAGAACCGCCCAGGGCCCCGCCTCCGCGTACCCGCGCGACTACCCGGGGTACGCGTCCCCGCGTCCCACCCCGCCGCCGACCTTCCGAGGTACGACGGCCGCCGAGGACACCTGCGGGTAAAGCGCTTGCCAAGCGAAGGCCCTTCCTGGCCGACCGGCGAACTCCAGTTCAATGAAATAGGGCGAATTGCCCTGTTGTAGGGACGTGGAATTTGTCACCGTCGTCGCCCAGCGCTGAACTGGGCGGATAGTGTGAGCGATCCGGTGCACCCGGCCACGAGGTCCGTCCTGGGGTCGTGCACTGACCGACTGAGTGACCGAGACGACCCGAGCGCCTTTTGAGGGGGAAAGGTGCCGCGTGGCCCCGACGGAGGATTCGAACAACCGTGGACGCGCAAGGCCGTGGGCGGGCGGACAACATCGACCCCGCAGACCAGTGGGTGCTCAATCCGGACACCGGCGAATACGAACTGCGACTGACTCCTTCCGCACCGCAGTCGGCGGTGCCCGGACCCCGTAGGGCCTCGTCCCGCGCGGCGGGCGGCGCAGGCGCGGGCCGCGGCCGGACGACGGCGCCGGAGAGCCGCAGGATGACACCGGGCGGCGCCCGTACCGAGGCGCCGGTAGGGGGGACCCCGGAGGTGCCGGGTCCGCGCCGCCGCCGGGGCGTGCCGGAGGATCCGCTGCCGGGCCGGCGCGGTCGCCGGCAGCCGGTGCCGAAGAAGTCGAAGGCGAAGAAGGTCCTGCTGTGGACCGGCGGCACCATGGCCCTCGTGCTGGTGGGCACCGCCGGCGCGGCCTACCTCTATCTGGAGCACCTCAACGACAACATCAACTCGGTCTCCGACGACGGCGCGAGCACGGGCGGCTTCAGCAAGGACAAGGCGATCAACCTGCTGCTGATCGGCACCGACAAGCGCACGGGCTCCGGCAACGAGGGCTACGGCGACTCCGGCAGCGTCGGCCACGCCGACACGACGATCCTGCTGCACGTCTCCAAGGACCGGACGAACGCGACCGCGCTGAGCATCCCGCGCGATTTGATCGTGAACATCCCGGACTGCGAGACCACGCAGGAGGACGGCACCAAGAAGGTCATCCCGGGCACGGACGGCGAGCGGTTCAACACGAGCCTCGGCCAGGACGGCCGTACGCCCAGCTGCACCATGCGCACCGTGACCGAGCTGACCGGGATCACCCCGGACAACTTCATGGTCGCCGACTTCAACGCGGTGAAGACGCTGACGACGGCGGTCGGCGGTGTCGAGGTGTGCCTGGCCAAGGACATCGACGACCCCGACTCGCACCTGAAGCTGTCGAAGGGCACGCACACCATCGAGGGCGAGCAGGCGCTGGCGTTCGTGCGCACGCGGCACTCGGTGGGCTTCGGCGGCGACCTGAGCCGCATCGGTATCCAGCAGCAGTTCCTCAGCGCGCTGATGCGCAAGCTGAAGTCGAACGACACCCTCACCAGCCCCAACAAGATGATCAAGCTGGCGGAGGCGGGCACCAAGGCGCTGACCGTCGACTCCCAGCTGGACAGCATCGGCAAGCTGAAGGACCTGGGTCTGGAGCTGGGCAAGCTCGACACGAAGAACCTGACCTTCGCGACCGTGCCGGTGGTCGACAACCCGGCCGAGAAGGTGAAGGCCACGGTCATCCTCAACAACGCGACGGCGCCGACGGTCTTCCAGATGATCAGGGACGACATCTCCTTCACCGCGGTGAAGGAGCAGCAGCAGGCGTCGAGGAACGCGGCCGCCGCGGCCGCCGCGGCCCGTCTCAAGGGCACCCAGTCCGCCGCCTCCGAGGTGCGGGTGCGGGTCATGAACGGCGGCGCCCCGCCCGGCAGCGCGCAGGAGACGCTCAGCTGGCTGCAGAACGAAGAGGGCATCACGAAGTCCGAGAACGCGGGCAACGCGCCGGCGCAACTCGCCAGGACGACGCTCGAGTACGCGCCGGAGCAGGCCGCCCAGGCACGCAAGCTCGCCGCCGTCATGGAGCTGCCGGGGACCGCGCTCAAGCCGGGCGAGAGCGTCACCAACGCCCAGGGTCTGCCGACGATGACCCTGACGCTGGGCAAGGACTTCAAGGGCGCGGGAGTCTCGCTCACCGCTCCGACGAAGGTGCCGGACTCGGTCGACAAGTCCACGGCCGACAAGGTCGAGTGCGCCAAGTAATCACCAAACAGGTAACCCTGCGGGCCCGTCGCGCGTCTGACTCGGCGCGGGACGGGCCCGTGTCAGGCGCAGGGCGGGGAGGGCAGGGGACATGGCGCGGAGCAGTGTGCGGGGGGAGGCTCCCGGGACCGAGGACACGACATCCACGGCGGAACGGGACCAGGACGCACCGAAGGGGCAGCGGGAGGCGACCGGTGACGGGCAGAGACAGGGCCCGACCGGTGAGGAGCAGAGACAGGGCGGGCCCGGCGACGGGCAGCGGCAGGAAAGGCCGGCCGAAGGGCGGGGCGCGGACGCCCCGGACGGGCAGCGGGGCGCGGACGCGCCGGGCGAGGGCCCGGACACACCGGGCGAGGGCCCGGACACGCCGGGCGCCGGGCAGCCCGAGAACGCGTCGGGCGGCGCCCGGCGCGCAGACGCGTCCGAGGACGGGCAGCGCTCGGGCGCCGCGGGCGACGGGCAGAACGAGGACCCGTCGCACGACGGGCGAGGCAAAGGCTCGCCGGGGGACGGGCGGAACGGCAGGGGCACGTCGAAGGACCGGCGGAACAGGGGCGCCTCGAAGGACGGGCGGCGGAAGCAGGCCGGTGACGGCGACGGTGACGGCACCGGCGGATCCGCTTCCGGCGGCACCGGCGGTCCCGGCCGCAGACAGCGCGGACGGCGTGCGCTGCGCTGGTCGGCGTCCGTGCTGGCGCTGGTCATACTCGGCGGCGCGGGGGCGGGCTACCTCTACTACGAGCGCCTCAACGCCAACATCAAGAGCGACGACCTGAATCTGGGTGACGCCAGGGACCGGGCGGCCGACACCAAGGCGAACGCGGCCGGCCAGAAGGCGATGAACATCCTGCTGATCGGTTCGGACGCCCGCGACACCGAGGAGAACCAGAAGCTCGGCGGCGCCAAGGACACCTTCGACGGCCCCCCGCTCGCCGACGTCCAGATGCTGCTGCACCTCTCGGCGGACCGCAGCAACATGTCGGTCGTGAGCATGCCCCGCGACACCCTGCTGGACATCCCCAGGTGCACCGACCCCGACGACGGGCACGTGTACCCGGCGCTGACGCGGCAGATGACGAACCGCTCGCTCAGCCGTGGCGGCCCGGGCTGCACGGTGGCCACGTGGGAGAAGCTCACCGACATCCACATCGACCACTTCATGATGATCGACTTCGCGGGTGTGGTGTCGATGGCGGACGCGATCGGCGGCGTACCGGTGTGCGTCGACGCCAACGTGTACTCGCACACCGGCGACGGCAAGGGCTCCGGTCTGAAGCTGGCCAAGGGCACCCACGACGTCAGGGGCGAGCAGGCCCTGCAGTGGCTGCGCACCCGCTACGGCTTCGAGGACGGCACCGACCTCGCCCGCGCCAAGGCGCAGCACATGTACATGAACTCGATGGTGCGTCAGCTGCGCTCCGAGGCCAGGCTGACCAATCCGAACGCCCTGCGCAGGCTCGCCGAGGCGGCGACCGAGGCGATCACCGTCGACGACGGCCTGGACAGCATCAAGAAGATGTACGACCTGGCCACCGAGCTGCAGAAGGTGCCCACCGACCGCATCACCATGACGACGATGCCCAACCGCTACGTCGGCAGCCGGGTGGAGCCCACCGAGGACGCCGACCAGCTGTTCCGGCTGGTGCGCGAGGACATCGCCCTGGACGGCAGGGACACCGAGAAGCCCGCCGCCCCCGCGAGCGCCTCGCCCTCCCCCACCGACTCGGCCGCCGCCGACGGCGAGATAGCGGTCCAGGTCCACAACGGCACCTACACCGACGAGCTGGGCGCGGCCCGCGGCCGGGCCACCACGGTGGCGCACCTGCTGGTCGGCAAGGGCTTCACCGAGGCGGTGTCGGACAACGCCCCGGCGACCTCGGAGAAGACGACGGTGGTGCGCTACCCGAGCGCCGACCTCCAGGGCGACGCCCAGCGGGTGGCGAAGGCCCTGGGGCTGCCGGCGAGCGCGGTGCAGAAGTCCACCGACGTCTCCGGCGTCACGCTCTTCGTGGGCGCCGACTGGCGCTCGGGGACGACGTACGAGGCGCCCGCCGAGGACGACACGACGCCCGAGTCGGCGGAGGCGATGAACGCCTCCGACACCGGTCAGTGCATGAAGGTGAACCCCGACTTCACCTGGTAGCCGGGGTGCGGGGTCCGTCCGGTTCCCCGCGGACCCCTCAGCTCGCTTCGGGGCTGAGGACCGCGGGGCGGCGGGAGGCGATGACCCTGCGCGCCAGCGACTTCGGGCTGGTCAGGAAGCCCCAGCCCCACGACATGTGCATGGTGGCGAGCGCCACGGGGATCTGCAGGCGCGCCTTGAGCGGCAGCCCCCTGCCGGTGGGCACGGACCCGGCGACGATCGCCGCGAGGTAGCCGCCCGGTATCACGAACCCGAGCGGGGTCACCGCGGCGCCCACCACCAGGCCCGCCGCTATCGCGCACACCGCGGTCGGCGGGGCGAGGTAGCGCAGGTTGATGGATCCCTCGTGGTAGCGGGCGACGACGTGCCGCCAGCGGCCGTAGTCCTTGTACTGCTTGGCGAGCGCCTTCACGCTGGGCCGCGGGCGGTAGGACACCCTCAGCTCGGGCGAGAACCAGATCAGCCCGCCGGCCCCGCGGATGCGGAAGTTCAGCTCCCAGTCCTGGGCGCGGATGAACTCCTCGTTGTAGCCGCCCTGTTGCTCGAGCGCCTCACGCCGGAAGACCCCCAGGTAGACGGTCTCGGCCGGGCCCGCCTGGCCTCCCGTGTGGAAGGCAGCGTTGCCCACGCCGATCTTCGAGGTCATCGCGGCGGCGACGGCCTGCTCCCAGTCGTTCTCGCCCTCGGCGTGCATGACGCCGCCGACGTTCTGCGCGCCGGTCTCCTCCAGGAGGCGTACGGCGGTGGCGATGTAGTTCGGCGAGAGCATCCCGTGCCCGTCGACGCGGACGACGACCGGGTGGCGGGAGGCCTTGATCGCGGCGTTGAGCGCGGCGGGCGTGCGCCCCGTCGGGTTGGGGACCGTGTGTACGCGCGGGTCTTCGGCGACGAGCTCGGCCGCGATCTCGTCCGTGCGGTCCGCGGACGGACCGAGGGCGATCACGACCTCCATCTCGCCGGCGTACTCCTGCGCGAGGATCGCTTGGACGGCTCCGCGCAGATGCCGCTCCTCGTTGAGGACGGGCATGATGACGGACACGGCGGGGAGCTGCACGTCGGACTTGGCGTTCATAGGGGGCTCACGTTACCGCGAACGGGGGACACCGGTGCGCCCCGCCGGTGGGGTGCAGCGGGCGACAGATCGTATCTGCCTACGGTGCTACGGCTCCCCCTCGTACGGCCGTCGCCCGGAGGTGACCCGCATGCCCCCCACCCCGCCCCGGTCCTCCGCCTCCCGGCCCCCACGCCCCTCGCGGCCCCCGCACCGCCCGGTGCGGTCACCGGTTCGAAGGAGACGTCCCCGCTGGGCCGTGCGGGCGACGATGACGCTGTCGGTCGTGGTGCTGGCGTCGGCCGGGATCGGTCACTCGGTGGTCAGCAGCCTGGACTCCGGCATCGCCCGGGTCGACGCCTTCAAGGACATGAAGAACCGCCCGCGGGCCGGGCACGGCATGAACGTCCTGCTCGTCGGCACCGACGGCCGCGACCGGATCTCGGAGGCCGAGCGGCGGCGCTACCGGCTCGGCGGGGCGCCCTGCCACTGCACCGACACGCTGATGATCGTGCACATCTCGGAAGACCGGGAGCGGGCCAGTGTGGTGAGCCTGCCGCGCGACTCCTACGCCGAGACGCCGCCGCACACCGACCGCGTCACCGGCCGGGAGCACCACGGGCACCCGATCAGGATCAACGCCGCGTACGCGGAGGGCGGGCCGCAGCTGACCGTGCGGACGGTCGAGCACATGACGCGCGTGAAGATCGACCACTACCTGGAGGTGGACTTCACCACCTTCATGAAGACCGTCGACGTCCTCGGCGGCGTCGAGGTCTGCACGGCCGAGCCCCTGAAGGACACGTACACCGGTCTCGACCTGCCGCCCGGCACGCACACCCTGAAGGGCGGCGCGGCCCTTCAGTACGTGCGGTCCCGGCACGCCGACGCCTCCTCCGACCTCGGGCGGATGAAGCGCCAGCAGCGGTTCCTGGCCGCGCTGATCGACCGGGTGACGTCGTCGGGGGTGCTGCTGAACCCGCTGAGGTTCCGGGACGTGACGCGGGCGGTCCTCGGCTCCGTCCGCGCCGACCGCGAGTTCGGCGTCGACGAGTTCCTGGCACTGGGCCGTGCGATGCGGACGTTCTCCCCCTCGTCGTCGGAGTTCACGACCGTGCCGATCGGGCAGCTGGGGCACGTCGTGAAGGGCATCGGCTCGACCGTGAAGTGGGAGCCGGTCAAGGCGGAGCGCCTCTTCCGGTCCCTGCGCGACGACAAGCCGCTCGCCGCCACCCCCCGGCCCCGCCCGCGCAGCACCGTCGCCGAGGTGGAGGTGGACCCGCGCCGGATCCGCGTGCACGTCGAGAACGGAACGCTCACCCCCGGCCTCGCCAAGCGGGCCGACGCGGCCCTGGCCGCCCTCGGCTTCCGCACGTCGGGCCACCCCACCCCCGCCGCGGACCGCTCGGCCCGCCGCACGGTCATCCACTACGACCCCCGCTGGGACCGCTCCGCGCAGTCCCTGTCCACCGCCCTGCCCGGGAGCGAACTGCGCCCGGTGAGGGGCATGGGCGCCACCCTGAGGGTCACCGTCGGCGCCGACTTCCACCAGGTGCGCAAGGTGGGACACGCGCCGGTGGTTCCGGCGGAGCCGGGAGTGGTGCGGGGCGACGAGGTGGGGTGCGGCTCGTAGCCGGCCGCGGCGGGGCGTGACCGACCACGCCGGGCGGGGTCAGTCCGTGAGGCCCTCCGCCGCCCGGGTCGCCCGCAGGTCGAGGATGGCCCGGCGGCGGGCCAGGCGGTGGGTCCGGCGGATCTGCGCCTCCTGGTGGCGGCGGCGGTCGCGGTCGGTCTCCGGGAGGACCGGGGGGACGCGGCGGGGCTTGCCGTCGGCGTCGACGGCGGCGAAGACGAGGTAGGCGGAGCCGACGTGGGTGGGCGGCGCGGACTCGTTCCAGCGTTCGGCGAGGACCCGGACGCCGACCTCCATCGAGGTACGCCCGGTCCAGTTGACCTGGGCCTTCACATGGACGAGGTCGCCGACGCGGACCGGCTCGAGGAACGCCATCTCGTCCATGGAGGCGGTGACGGCGGGCCCGCCGGAGTGCCGGCCGGCGACGGCGCCCGCCGCGTCGTCGACGAGCTTCATGATCACACCGCCGTGCACCGTGCCCAGGAGGTTGGTGTCGTTGTGGGTCATGATGTGGCTGAGCGTGGTGCGGGACGCGGAGGTGGGCTTGCCGGGGATGTCCGAGGTGCCCGACTCCACTGCGGTGACCTGGTCTGTCATGTCCTCCACCTTATGCCGAGGGGGACAAGCCGGGACTTTGTGTCAGCTTGGCAACAGCGGGGCCCTGATTTTCCGACGCCCCTGTAAGCCGCACGGCCCTGACCGGCACACTGGGGCGCATGAACGATTGGCCCGAGGGGCGGTCCGACGACAACCGCGGCAACCGGTACGGCGGTGGGAGCGCGAGCGCGCAGCCCGAGAGCGCGCGCGTCATGCGCCAGGTCCGCCGCGGCCAGGCGGCCCCGCCGCACAGCCCCGGCGTCCCCCAGCAGCCGTCGTACGTCAACGGCCAGGGATACGGCGGCGGCGACTTCACGAACGCCCGCAACACCGGCTACGACAGCGGCTTCAGCACGGGCCGGGTCTACGGCGGCGGATCCGACGGGCCGGGGGGCCGTGGTCCGCGGCCCGCGCCGGACTGGCGGCGCCGGATCAAGTGGACGGCGATCACCGTCACGGCCGTCCTGGTGGTGACGACCGTCTCCACCTACTTCTGGGCCGACTCCAAGCTCCAGCGCGAGGTCGACCTGTCGAAGGTCATCGACCGGCCCGAGCAGGGCAAGGGCACCAACTACCTCATCGTCGGCTCCGACAGCCGTGAGGGCATGTCCGCCGAGGAGAAGAAGGAACTGCACACCGGTTCCGCCGACGGCAAGCGCACCGACTCGATGATGATCCTGCACGTCGGCGACAACGGCGACACGCTGATCTCGCTGCCGCGCGACTCCGACGTCGAGATCCCGAGCTTCGTCGGCTCCGAGTCCGGCAAGACCTACAAGGGCACGGGCCGGCACGTGAAGCTGAACGCCGCCTACGCCGAGGACGGCCCGGAGCTGCTCGTGCGCACGGTCGAGTTCAACACCGGACTGCGCATCGACCACTACGTCGAGATCGGCTTCGCCGGGTTCGCGAACATCGTGGACGCGGTCGGCGGCGTCGAGATGGACATCCCGCAGGACATCAAGGACACCAAGTCGGGCGCCGACTTCAAGAAGGGCAAGCAGACCCTGAACGGCGAGGAGGCCCTCGCCTTCGTCCGCACCCGCTACGCCCTCGCCGGCTCCGACCTGGACCGCACGAAGAACCAGCAGAAGTTCCTCTCCGCCCTCGCCAACCAGGTGGCCACCCCGGGCACGATCCTCAACCCGTTCACGCTGTACCCGACCATGGGTGCGGGCCTGGACTCGCTGATCGTCGACAAGGACATGGGCCTGTACGACCTGGCGTCGATGTTCTGGGCGATGAAGGGCGTCAGCGGCGGTGACGGCAAGTCGATGAACATGCCGATCTCCGGCACCTCCGGCAGCAACCTCGTCTGGGACAAGACGAAGGTGAAGCAGCTGGTGAGCGAACTGAAGAACGACGAGAAGGTCACGGTGACGGGTGGCTGACCACACCGGTGGCAGACCGCCGTTCGACGCGGTCCTGTGCGACGTCGACAACGTGGTACGGCACTTCGACTCCTCCCGTCTGGAGGCGCTGGAGCGCGCGGCCGGGCTGGCGGAGGGCACCACCAGGAAGGTGGCGTTCGCCCCCGAGGTCGACGGGCCGGTGCTGCTGGGCCGGATCACCGAGCAGGAGTGGGTGGCGGCGATCGCCGAGGGGCTGACCGGGCTCGTCGACGAGGAGACGGGCCGGGCCCTGGGCACCGCGCTGCTGGAGTCGCCGTTCCACGCCGACGAGGCGGTGGTGACGCTGCTGCGGCGGGCCCGGGTCCGGGTGCCGCTGGTCCTCGTCTCCAACGCCACGCTCGGCCTGGAGCGCGATCTGGACGCCCTCGGTCTGGCCGATCTCGCCGACCACGTCGTCAGCAGCGCCCGGGTCGGCATCGTCAAGCCCGACCCGCGCATCCTCGCCCTGGCCGCGGCCCGGGCGCACGTGCGGCCCGAGCGCTGTCTGTTCGTGGACGACACCCCGGAGAACGTCGAGGCGGCCGCCGCGCTCGGGATGACGGCCGTGCACTTCCGCGAGGCGGCCGACCTGGAGCGGGCGCTGGGTCCGCTGCTCGGCTAAGAGCTCGAACAAGAGGGGAGCCGGGGAGCCCGGCCGCCCCGGCGCCCCTGAGGGCTCCGGACAGAAAGGGGAGCCCGGCCGCCCCGGCGCCCCTGGACGCACCGCCGCCCCCGTCCCGAACCTCGCGGGGCCGGGCGGGGGCGACAGCGGCGCCGACGAAGCTCTACGGCAGGTTGCGCGCCATGACGATGCGCTGCACTTGATTCGTACCCTCATAAATCTGCGTGATCTTGGCGTCGCGCATCATGCGCTCCACCGGGTAGTCGCGGGTGTAGCCGTAGCCGCCGAGGAGCTGTACGGCGTCCGTGGTGACCTCCATGGCCACGTCGGAGGCGAAGCACTTGGCGGCGGCGCCCTGGAAGGTGAGGTCGCGGTCGCCGCGCTCGGACTTCGCGGCGGCGGCGTAGGTCAGCTGGCGGGCGGCCTCGATCTTCATGGCCATGTCGGCGAGCATGAACTGGATGCCCTGGAAGTCGGCGATCGGCTTGCCGAACTGCTTGCGTTCCTGGACGTAGCCGCGGGCGTAGTCGAAGGCGCCCTGGGCGACACCGAGAGCCTGGGCGGCGATGGTGATGCGGGTGTGGTCCAGGGTCTGCATCGCCGTGGCGAAGCCGGTGCCCTCCTCGCCGATCATGCGGTCGGCGGGGATGCGGACGTTGTCGAAGTAGACCTCGCGGGTCGGGGAGCCCTTGATGCCCAGCTTCTTCTCCGGCGCGCCGAAGGACACCCCCGGGTCGGACTTCTCGACGACGAAGGCGGAGATGCCCTTGGAGCGCTTGGCCGGGTCGGTGACGGCCATGACCGTGTAGTACTCGGAGACGCCCGCGTTGGTGATCCAGCGCTTCACGCCGTTGAGGATCCAGTGGTCGCCGTCGCGGACCGCCTTCGTCTTCATGCCGGCCGCGTCCGAACCGGCCTCCGGCTCGGAGAGGCAGTACGAGAACATGGCGTCGCCCTTGGCCAGGGGGGCCAGGTACTTCTTCTTCAGGTCCTCCGAGCCGGAGAGGATCACCGGGAGCGAGCCCAGCTTGTTCACCGCCGGGATCAGGGAGGAGGACACACAGGCGCGGGCCACCTCCTCGATGACGACGACCGTGGCGAGCGCGTCGGCGCCGGCGCCGCCGTAGGACTCGGGAACGTGCACCGCGTGCAGGTCGTTGGCGACCAGCGCGTCGAGGGCCTCCTGCGGGAAGCGGGCCTCCTCGTCCACCGCGGCGGCGTACGGCGCGATCTTCGCCTCGGCCAGGGAGCGGACGGCGTCCCGGAGCATGTCGTGCTCCTCGGACAGGCGGTACAGGTCGAAGTCAGCCGATCCGGCCAAGGTCTCTCACGCTCCAAAACACTGGGGTGATTCGCGGGACGATCTCGCTAATTACCGTTAAGTAACTCTGATTTTAGAGGCCCCCCTCACCTCAGTGATACGTGAGGTTGGTGACAAGGGGGAATCGCAGAGGAGAACTGCCCTGTCGGGGACGGGCCCACGCCCCGACTATGCTCGTGCCGCGCATCCGGTCCCCGTCCAGCCCAGGAGCAGCCACATGGCCCTCAAGATCACCGTGATCGGCACCGGTTATCTCGGTGCCACGCACGCCGCGGCCATGGCCGAGCTGGGATTCGAGGTGCTCGCCCTCGACATCGTGCCCGAGAAGATCGAGAAGCTGGAGCGGGGCGAGGCCCCCATGTACGAACCGGGGTTGGAGGAGCTGCTGCGGCGGCACGTGCCCGGGTTCGAGGGCTCCAGCGGACGGCTGCGCTTCACCCAGGACTGGGCGGAGGTGGGCGCCTTCGGCGACGTCCACTTCCTCTGTGTGAACACGCCGCAGAAGCACGGCGAGTACGCCTGTGACATGTCCTACGTCGAGTCGGCCGTCGCCTCCCTCGCGCCGCACCTGCACGAGCCCGCGCTCGTCGTCGGCAAGTCGACCGTACCGGTGGGCTCCGCCGACCGGCTGGCCCGGACGATCGCCCTGCTCGCGCCGGCCGGGGAGGACGCCGAGCTGGCCTGGAACCCGGAGTTCCTGCGGGAGGGGTTCGCCGTCGAGGACACGCTGCGCCCCGACCGGATCGTCGTCGGCGTGCGCAGCGAGCGGGCCGAGCAGTTGCTGCGCCGGGTGTACGCGACGCCGATCGCCCAGGGGTCGCCGTTCGTCGTCACCGACTTCCCGACCGCCGAACTGGTGAAGACCTCCGCGAACTCCTTCCTCGCCACGAAGATCTCCTTCATCAACGCGATGGCGGAGGTGTGCGAGGCCGCCGGCGGTGACGTCGCCAAGCTGGCGGAGGCCATCGGCTACGACGACCGGATCGGCAAGAAGTTCCTGCGGGCCGGGATCGGCTTCGGCGGCGGGTGCCTGCCGAAGGACATCCGGGCGTTCATGGCCCGCGCCGGTGAGCTGGGCGCCGACCAGGCGCTGACCTTCCTGCGCGAGATCGACTCGATCAACATGCGCCAGCGCGGCCAGATGGTCGAGCTGGCCCGCGAGGCCCTCGGCGGCGGTCCCTTCCTGGGCCGGCGGGTCGCCGTGCTCGGCGCGACCTTCAAGCCCGACTCGGACGACGTACGGGACTCGCCGGCGCTGAACGTCGCCGGGCAGATCCACCTCCAGGGCGGCCAGGTGACGGTCTACGACCCGAAGGGCATGCACAACGCCCGCCGAATCTTCCCGACCCTCGGTTACGCCGAGTCGGCCCTGGAGGCCGTCCGCGGCGCCGACGTCGTCCTGCACCTCACCGAGTGGCGCGAGTTCCGCGAGCTGGACCCGGCGGCGCTCGGCGACGTCGCGGCGGCGAAGGTCATCCTCGACGGCCGCAACGCCCTCGATCCCCAGCTGTGGCGCAAGGCCGGCTGGACCTACCGGGCGATGGGCCGGCCGACCGCCTGAGGCGGCCCCGGGGCCCCGGCGAACGGGCGGTGGAAGCGGACGACGCCGGTTCGGCCGAGGCTCAGTCGGCCGAACCGGCGTCTGGGGGCATTCTGCCGTACCGGGGCGGGCGGTGCCGTGGGTTCGGCGGGCCCACGGCCGGGCACTCGTGCTCTTTCCGAGTACGAGGAGGTACCGCATGGCGCCCGTCGCCCGTCTGCGCAACGTCGTGATCGACTGTCCCGACCCGCACGCGCTGGCCGACTTCTACGCGGCCGTCGCGGGCGGCACGCCCGTGGCCGAGGACGACGAGTGGGTCGTCCTGCTCGTCCCCGACGGGCCGCGGCTCGCCTTCCAGCGGGCGGAGGGTCTCACCCCGCCCGAGTGGCCCCGCTCCGACCGCAACGCCCAGCAGTTCCACCTCGACTTCGACGCGGGTGCGACCTGGGAGGAGGTCGACGCGGCGCACGAGCGCGTGCTGGCGCTGGGGGCCCGGCCGCTGGACCTGGAGGACCGGGAGAAGAAGGACTTCATGGTGTACGCCGATCCGGCGGGACACCCGTTCTGCCTGTGCCGGATCGAGCACCCTTGACGCTGCCGCGGGCCGGGGATGTGGGTGGCCGCAGTTCGGCGGTTCAGCCGTCGAGTTCCGCGATCGTCGCCGTCGACGGCTCCCGGCGTTCCCGGGCCGCGCGGGCGGTGAAGTCCGCGGTGCGCAGCACACGCTGGAGGTTCCCCCAGGTCAGCAGGGCGATGTCGGTCTCCGGCCAGCCGCGGCGCAGGAGCTCGGCGATCAGGTGCGGGTAGGTGGAGACGTCGGCGAGGTCCCGCGGGTGGGCGGCGCCGGTGTCGAAGGCGCCGGACAGGCCGACGCACTGTGGGCCCGCGGTGGCGCGGACGTGGTCGAGGTGGTCGGCGACGTCCCGCAGGGTCGGTCCGCTCTGGTCGGCGGTCAGCGGCACCATGCACAGGCCCCGGGCCGCACCGAGCGCGACGAGCAGCTCGTCGGAGAGGTTGTCGGGGTGCGGGCGCAGCGCGCGGGCGGCGGAGCGGGTGCACAGGACCGGGGTGCGGGAGACGGTGAGGGCGCGGGCGATCGTGGCGTCGGAGGCACCGGAGAGGTCGGCGAGGACGCCGAGCCGGTTCATCTCCCGCACCGCTTCCTCGCCGAACCGGCTCAGCCCCGCCTCGCTCGCCCAGGAGGTCCCGGCGAGGGTGAGGGCGCACAGGCCGAGGGAGTGCAGGACGCGCAGGACGGCGAGGGAGTCGTCGACCGCGGCGGCCGTGGCCGGGCCCAGCAGGACGGCGATCCGGCCCCGGTTGCGGGCGTCGAGGACCTGCCCGGCGCTGTGGGCGGGCTGGAGCGCCTCGGGGTGCGCGCGGATCACCGTCCGTCCGAGGTCGAGCTGTTCCAGGGTGGCGCCGAGGGCGCGGTCGGCGGCGAGGTCCTCGGGCCGGTGCAGCGACCACAGCAGGGCCCCGACCCGGCCCTCGCGCAGGCGGGGCAGGTCGGTGGCGAGGGCGCTCTCGCCGAGCTGGAGCTCGTACCAGGGCAGGCGGCGCAGGGCGCGGGCCAGGCCGCTGTGCCCGTCGGCGACGGGGTGGGCGGCCAGCAGCGCACGGGCCCGGTCCAGGGGGTCGGCGTCGCGTTCGAGAGCGGGGCGGCTGGGTCCGGCGTCGGAGTCCGGGGCGGGGACGCCGGGTACAGCGGCGGAGTCCCGGGCGGGAGCGCCGGGTACGGCGGCGGAATCCAGGACGGGAGCGCCGGGTACAGCGGTGGAGCCCCTGGCCGGAGCGCCGGGTACGGCGGTGGAGTCCGGGGCGGGAGCGTCGGGTGCGATGTCGACGTCGATGTCGGGGCCAAGGGCGGTGACGGGGGCGCGGGGTGCGGCGTCGGGGCCGAGGGCGGCGGCGGGGGCGCCGGGTACGGGGCCGAGGGCGGCGGGGGCGCGGGGTTCGGCGGCCAGGGCGTCCGCGGGGGGCAGCTCGCCGACTTCCGGAGTGGTGTGCAGTGCGTCCTGGAGGTCGGCCATGGCGGTCTCCGTACGTCGGTCAGCAGTACGGTCACGGTCGCACGACGGGCGGGGGCCTTCCTGGTGGGTGGCGCGTTCGGGGGTACGCGCGAGCCGGTCGGCCGCCCCGCGTCACCTGGATCCGCAGGAGTCGGTCCGCGGCCGGCTCCGGGTACGCGCGGTGCCCGCCGGGCGTGCGGTCGGCGCGCAGCGGCCCCTGGGGCTCGTGGTGGCGCCTGGAGCGCTCGCTGATGTCCGTGCGCCGGGCCGGTTCGCCGATCCGCGTCCCCTCCCCACGGGCTCGCACCCTGAGGTGCGGGAGCGGCATCCGATGTACGTGGGCGGGGAGACGGCTGTGCCGGCTTCCCCGCCCTGCACGAGGACGGTCAGCCGTCCAGGGACTCGATCGTCGCGTCCGACGGCCCGCGCGTCGCCTGAAGGCCGCGCGCCACGTCCTCCGCCGCACCCAGTACCCGTACCGCGTTCTGCCAGGTCAGCTTGGCGAGGTCGGACGCCGACCAGCCGCGCTCGAGGAGCTCGGCGACGAGGTTGGGGTAGCCGGAGACGTCGTTCAGGCCCTCGGGGGTGAAGGCCGTGCCGTCGTAGTCGCCGCCGATGCCGAGGTGGTCGATGCCGGCGACCTCGCGCATGTGGTCGAGGTGGTCGGCGACCGTCGCGACCGTGGCGACGGGACGCGGGTGCCGCTCCTCGAAGGCGCGGTGGACGCGCATCGCGTCGGCGGTGGTGGCGAGGTGGTGGAAGCCGTGGGCGCGCATGTTCTCGTCGGCCGCGGCCGTCCAGTCCACGGCCGCCTGGAGCACGAACTTCGGCACGAACGTCACCATCGCGACGCCGCCGTTGGCGGGCAGCCGCTCCAGCACGTCGTCGGGGATGTTGCGCGGGTGGTCGCACACGGCCCGCGAGGAGGAGTGGGAGAAGATCACCGGGGCGGTGGAGGCGTCCAGCGCGTCACGCATGGTGGTCGCCGCCACGTGGGAGAGGTCCACCAGCATGCCGAGCCGGTTCATCTCCCGGACCACCTCGCGGCCGAACGCCGTCAGGCCGCCGGCCCTGGGCACGTCGGTCGCCGAGTCCGCCCAGTCCACGTTGTCGTTGTGGGTGAGCGTCATGTACCGCACGCCGAGCGCGTACAGACAGCGCAGGGTGCCCAGCGAGTTGGCGATGGAGTGGCCGCCCTCGGCTCCCATCAGCGAGGCGATACGGCCCTCGGCGCGCGCCGCCTCCATGTCGGCGGCGGTCAGCGCGGCCCGCAGATCGGCCGGGTGTCGCTCGACGAGCCGCCGTACGCAGTCGATCTGCTCCAGGGTCGCCGGGACCGCGTCGGGCAGGTCCGCGCGGACGTACACCGACCAGTACTGGGCGCCGACGCCGCCCGCGCGCAGGCGGGGCAGGTCGGTGTGCAGGTGGGCGCGCTGGTCGGTGGCGATGTCGCGGGCGTCGAGGTCGTAGCGGACCTGTTCGCGCAGCGCCCAGGGCAAGTCGTTGTGTCCGTCGACGACCGGGAACGCGCGCAGGAGCTCCCGGGCCTCGTCCAGCCGGGTCATCGGCGTCACTTCCCGAAGCCGAAGCCGCCGGCGGACCCCTCGACCTTGGTGCGCAGTCGCTTGCCCTTCTCGGTGGCCTGGTCGTTGAGGTCCTGCTGGAAGTCGCGCATGCGGGCGAGCAGGTCCTCGTCGTGGGTGGCGAGGACACGGGCGGCCAGCAGGCCCGCGTTGCGCGCGCCGGCGACCGAGACCGTGGCGACGGGCACTCCGGCCGGCATCTGCACGATCGACAGCAGGCTGTCCATGCCGTCGAGGTACTTCAGCGGCACGGGCACGCCGATGACGGGCAGCGGCGTGACGGAGGCGAGCATGCCCGGCAGGTGGGCCGCTCCCCCGGCGCCGGCGATGATCACCTTCAGGCCGCGGTCGGCGGCCTGCTCGCCGTAGGCGACCATCTCGCGCGGCATGCGGTGCGCGGAGACGACGTCGACCTCGTAGTCGATCTCGAACTCGTCGAGGGCCTTGGCGGCGGCCTCCATGACGGGCCAGTCGCTGTCGGACCCCATGACGATGCCTACAACCGGGCTCATTCGGTGATCGTGCCTCTCAGGTAGCCGGCAGCGTGACGGGCGCGCTCGAGCACGTCGTCGAGGTCGTCGCCGTAGGTGTTGACGTGACCGACCTTGCGGCCGGGCTTCACGTCCTTGCCGTACATGTGGATCTTCAGCCTGGGGTCGCGGGCCATGCAGTGCAGGTACGCGGAGTACATGTCCGGGTAGTCCCCGCCGAGGACGTTCACCATGACCGTCCACGGGGCGCGCGGGCGCGGATCGCCCAGCGGCAGGTCGAGGACCGCGCGGACGTGGTTGGCGAACTGGCTGGTGACCGCGCCGTCCATGGACCAGTGGCCCGAGTTGTGCGGGCGCATCGCGAGTTCGTTGACGAGGATGCGGCCGTCGCGGGTCTGGAACAGCTCGACGGCCAGGTGGCCGACGACGCCGAGTTCCTTGGCGATGGTCAGGGCCATCTCCTCGGCCTTGAGCGCGAGGGCCTCGTCGAGGTCGGGCGCCGGGGCGATCACGGTGTCGCAGACGCCGTCGACCTGCTGGGACTCCACCACCGGGTAGGCGACGGCCTGGCCGTGCGGGGAGCGGACGACGTTGGCCGCGAGCTCGCGGACGTAGTCGACCTTCTCCTCGGCGAGGACGGGCACGCCGGCCCGGAAGGGTTCCTCCGCCTCGGCCGCGCTGCCGACGACCCACACGCCCTTGCCGTCGTAACCGCCGCGGACCGTCTTCAGGACGACGGGGAAGCCGTCGCCCGCGGCGCCCTCGGGCATGCCCTCCGCCGCGAAGGCCGCCACGTCCTGTGGGCCGGTCACGATGCGGTGGCGTGGGCAGGGCACGCCGATCTCGGTGAGCTTCGCGCGCATCACGCCCTTGTCCTGGGCGTGCACGAGCGCGTCGGGGCCGGGGCGGACGGGGATGCCGTCCGCCTCCAGTGCCCTGAGGTGCTCGGTGGGTACGTGTTCGTGATCGAAAGTGATCACATCGCACCCGCGCGCGAAGTCACGCAGCGTGTCCAGGTCGCGGTAGTCGCCGATGACGACGTCGCTCACCACCTGGGCCGCGGAATCCTGAGGGGTGTCACTGAGGAGCTTGAACCTGATGCCCAACGGGATGCCCGCCTCGTGTGTCATACGAGCGAGCTGGCCCCCGCCGACCATGCCGACTACCGGGAACGTCACGCCCCTAGGGTATCGGCCGCCGCGGACCGGCCCGGTCCCGCGCCTCTCACCCGCCTCTTTCCTGCCTCATACCGTCGCTTTCCCGGCTTCTCACCGAGCCGCCGCCCGGCCGTGAGCCGCAGCACAGGAAACCTTCAGGAGGGGTGGTTAGCATGGCTGGGTTGACGAAACCGACACCCGGACGGGGGCCTGTACGACCATGGGACATGGTTCCTCGGCGGACGGAAGGCTGCGCAGGCTCGCCCGTGAGCTCGCCAAGTTCGGTGCGGTGGGCGGAGCGGGGCTGCTGGTCAACCTCGGTGTGTTCAACCTCGTGCGGCACGTCACCGACCTCCAGGTGGTGCGGGCCAGCGTCATCGCGACGGTCGTCGCCATCGCCTTCAACTACGTCGGTCTGCGCTACTTCGCCTACCGCGATCGGGACAAGAGCGGCCGTACCCGCGAGATGACGTTGTTCCTGCTGTTCAGCGCGGTGGGTCTGGTCATCGAGAACGGGCTCCTGTTCCTGGCGACGTACGGCTTCGGGTGGGACAGCCCGCTGCAGAGCAACGTGTTCAAGTTCATCGGGATCGGCGTCGCCACGCTGTTCCGGTTCTGGTCGTACCGGACGTGGGTGTTCCGCGCGCTGCCCGTGCGGGAAGCCGTGGCGGGGGCGCAGTCGATGCTGGAGGCGGAGTCGCGCAAGCCGAAGCCGCCGCAGCGGGTCGGCTGACGGTCACCTGACCGTCGGCTCCTCGGCCTGCGACCCCTTCTTCTCCGGTGGCGTCCTCGACAGGAACAGGCCGAAGACCGGGGGCTGTGCCTGGAGCATCTCCAGCCGCCCGCCGTCGGCCTCCGCGAGGTCGCGGGCGACCGCGAGACCGATGCCGGTGGAGTTGCGGCCGCTGATGGCCCGCTCGAAGATCCGGGCGCCGAGGTCGGCGGGGACGCCGGGGCCCTCGTCGGTGACCTCGATGACGGCCTGGTTGCCGGTGACACGGGTGCGCAGGGCGACCGTGCCGCCGCCGTGCATCAGGGAGTTCTCGATCAGTGCCGCCAGTACCTGGGCGACCGCGCCGGGCGTGCCGACCGCCTCCAGGTGCCGTTTGCCGGAGCTGACGATCGCGCGGCCCACCCCCCGGTAGGCGGGGCGCCACTCGGCGAGCTGCTGCTGGATGACCTCGTCGAGGTCGAAGGTGACGGCGGAGCCGGTGCGGGGGTCGCGGGAGTTCGTCAGGAGCCGCTCCACGACGTCCGTGAGGCGTTCCACCTGCGTCAGCGCGATCGTCGCCTCCTCCTTCACCGTGTCCGGGTCGTCGGTGAGGGTGATCTCCTCCAGCCGCATCGACAGCGCGGTCAGCGGGGTGCGCAGTTGGTGGGAGGCGTCGGCGGCCAGACGGCGCTCGGCGGTGAGCATGCGGGCGATGCGCTCGGCGGAGGCGTCGAGGACGTCGGCGACCCGGTCCAGCTCGGGGACGCCGTACCGCTTGTGGCGGGGGCGGGGGTCGCCGGAGCCGAGGCGTTCGGCGGTCTCGGCGAGGTCGGTCAGGGGGGAGGCGAGCCGGTTGGCCTGGCGGATGGCCAGCAGGACCGCGGCGATCACCGCGAGCAGCGCCACCAGTCCGATGATCAGCAGTGTCCGGCCGACCTCCCGGGTCACGGAGGAGCGCGGCTCCTCGATGACGACGGTCTCGCCCTTCTCGCCGGTGGCATCACCGCTGATGACGTCGCCCTCGGGCCGGGAGCCGACCTCGATGGCCCGCTGACCGGGGATGCGGATGACGGCGTACCGCTCCTGCGTGACCTGGTCGCTCAGCACCTCGGCGTTCACGGTCTCCTCGCCCAGCAGCCGGCTGTCCACGATGCTGGCCAGCCGCGCCGCCTCCAGCTCCACCCGCTCCTGCGCGCTGTTGCTGATCGTGCGTGTCTCGACGATGACGAGCGACACCCCGAACACGGCGATCACGACGAGCACGACGGCGAGGGTGGACTGGATCAGACGGCGGCGCACGGGCTTCTCCGGACGGTGTTTCTACGGGACGGGTGGGTGCGGCCCACCCGGGGCCGGTCCGCCCGCGACGGCGTTCAGCTCTTCTCGAACCGGAAGCCGACCCCGCGCACGGTGGCGATGTACCGGGGGTTGGCCGCGTCGTCGCCCAGCTTCTTGCGCAGCCAGGAGATGTGCATGTCGAGCGTCTTGGTCGAGGACCACCACGTGGTGTCCCACACCTCGCGCATCAGCTGGTCGCGGGTGACGACCCGCCCCGCGTCCCGCACGAGCACCCGCAGCAGGTCGAACTCCTTGGCGGTGAGCTGGAGCTCCTCCTCGCCCATCCAGGCGCGGTGCGACTCGACGTCGATGCGCACGCCGTGGGTGGCGGGCGGCTGCTGCGGTTCCGAGGCACCGCGCCGCAGCAGGGCCCGGACCCGGGCGAGGAGCTCGGCGAGGCGGAAGGGTTTGGTGACGTAGTCGTCGGCGCCCGCGTCCAGACCGACGACGGTGTCCACCTCGTCGGCGCGCGCGGTCAGGATGAGGACCGGAATGGCATGGCCCTCGGCGCGCAGCCGGCGGGCCACCTCCAGGCCGTCCATGCCGGGCAGGCCGAGGTCCAGCACGACCAGGTCGACACCGCCCTGCATTCCGGCGTCGAGCGCGGACGGTCCGTCCTCGCGCACCTCGACCTCGTACCCTTCCCGGCGCAGTGCGCGGGCCAGCGGCTCCGAGATGGACGCGTCGTCCTCGGCGAGCAGTACACGGGTCATGAGCCGATGGTAGTCCGGGTGGGGCGCACCCAGAGGTGTGACGGCGGCCGCTCTTTCTTACCTGTGGACATGCCGGACAACCGGCTCCGCGTCCCGCCGGGATCTTGGTACGGACCTGCGGTCACGGGATGTCATCCTGGTATGGACCTTGGAAACCGGGCATACGGTTCCATGATCGCCTGTGATGCCTGTCTCAAGTCCTTCTATATCCGGCAGTGTCCTGCCCTATGGTGAAAGACGCATGTAGCACGCAGCGACCTTCGGCGGCCGTTCGACGCTGGGGGTCTCTTCTGTGTGCGGGCCGACATCCACCGGCTCCACACCGTGCGTCCCGACCAGCAAGGAACGACCATGGCGTCCAGCCTGACGAAGGACTCGGTCCATCCGGACACCCCCGGCTCCGGGAAGACCTTCTTCGGCCACCCCCGCGGACTGGCCACTCTCTTCATGACCGAGATGTGGGAGCGGTTCTCCTACTACGGCATGAAGGCTCTGCTCCCGCTGTACCTGGTGGCACCGGGCGGCCTGCACCTGAGCGCGGCCACCGCGACCGCGATCTACTCGGTGTACCTGTCCCTCGTGTACCTGCTCGCCCTCCCGGGCGGCTGGTTCGCGGACCGCGTGCTCGGCCCCCGCAGGACGGTCGCCGTCGCGGGCGCGATCATCATGCTGGGCCACCTGACCCTGGCCCTGCCGAACTCCGGCACCTTCTACGCCGGCCTCGGCCTGGTCGCGATCGGGTCCGGCCTGCTGAAGGCCAACATCTCCACGATGGTGGGCCACCTCTACGACGGCCCGGACGACCCGCGCCGTGACGGCGGCTTCACCGTCTTCTACATCGGCATCAACCTGGGTGCCTTCGCCGCCCCGCTGGTCATCGGCACGGTCGGCGAGAACGTCAACTGGCACCTGGGCTTCGCGCTCGCCGCGCTCGGCATGGCGCTGGGCCTCGCCCAGTTCCTGTTCGGCAGCCGCCACCTCAGCTCCCGCTCGGACATCGTCCCCACGCCGATGACCGCCGCCGAGAAGACCGCCACGCTGCGCAAGTCGGCGCTGTGGGCGGCCGTCGCCGCCGTGTTCTACGCGATCGTCGGCTTCTCCGGCCACTACACGCTGAACTGGCTGCTGGTCCCGATCACCGTCGCCGGTCTCGTCATCCCGGTGATGGTCATCGCCCGCATCAAGCGGGACAAGGAGCTGGACCGCGCCGAGCAGTCGAAGATGTCCGCGTACATCTGGTTCTTCGTCGCCGCGGCCGTGTTCTGGATGATCTACGACCAGGGCGGTTCGACCGTCTCGCTGTTCGCCGAGGCCTCGGCCGACAACAGCGTCTTCGGCTGGGAGTTCCCGGTCTCCTGGTACCAGTCGGTCAACCCGGTCATGATCATGGCGCTGGCCCCGGTCTTCGCCTGGGCGTGGCTGGCGCTGGCGCGGCGCGGCAAGGAGCCGAGCACCGCGGTGAAGTTCGCGATGGGCCTGGTCCTGATCGGCGCGTCCTTCCTCCTGTTCCTCGCCCCGCTGTCGATCGCCGAGGGCGGTCACAAGGCGGCCGCGATGTGGCTGGTCGGCATCTACTTCGTCCAGACCGTCGGTGAGCTGACGCTCTCCCCGGTCGGCCTGTCGGTCACCACGAAGATGGCGCCGGCCAAGTACGCCTCGCAGATGATGGGCGTCTGGTTCCTGGCCGTCACCGCCGGTGACGCCACGACCGGTCTGCTCTCCATCGCCGGCGTCGACCTCAACCGGACGGGCGTCGTGGCCCTGGAGGCCGTGCTCGCCGTGGTCGCCGGTACGGCGGTGTGGATGTACCGCAAGCGCGTCAAAGAGCTCATGGGCGACGTCCACTGACGGCCGCCGTCGTCCGTTGACGGCCATGGGTGCCCACTGACGTCCGACGCTCCCGGAGGGCCGCCGCGACCTGGTCGCGGCGGCCCTCCGCGCGTTCCGTCCGCTCAGCGCCGGTGCCGTGGTTCGTGCTCGCTGCGCTCAGTGCGGGTGCCGTCGTCCCGGCAGGAACGTGAACACGGCCCCGCCGAGCAGGATCGCCGTGCCGGCGACCAGGCCGAGGGCCTTCAGGGTGCCGTGGTCGTCGGCGCCGGTCTCGGCGAGGCCGCCGCCGGTCGACGCACCGCCTGTGGAGGACGACGAACCGCCTGCGGCGCCGTTGCCGCCGCCGGAGGCGCCGCTCGCCTGCTCGGTGGTGTCGAGGGTGAGGGAGACCTGCGTCCGGTCGGGGGTGCAGGTGGTGGTCGTGCCGAGGGCCTCGACGGTCAGGACGCCGGGCGAGAGCGTCGACTCACCCGTCGCGCCCGGCTTGTACGTGCCGGTCAGGTCGGGGATCTCGATCGGGGCGCCCGACGTGAACGGGGCCGCGTTGGTGGGGCCCTCCACCCGCACCGCACCCCGGTCGGCACCGCCGATCACGATCTGCATCGACGGCTTCACCGCGTTCGCGGGGATGTCGATGGGGCTGTTCATCACCGACTTCTTGAACTGCACGGTGAGGTCGTAGCTCCCGCCGTTCCTGCGTGCGTCGATCTGCACCGGTGAGGTCGCCTTCTTCTCGCCGATGGGCGAGGCACAGGTGTAGGGGATGTCGACGACCTTGCCGGTGAAGTCGGTCCGGCCCCCACCGCTTCCCGAGGGCGAGGGCGACGCGGACGGACTCGCGGAGGCGGACGGCGACCCGGACGGGGACGGTGAGGCCGACGGCGACGGCGACGGGGACGTGGACGGGCTCGGGGAACCGCTCGACGGGCCGCCCTCCCCCGCCGTCACGGTGATGGTGGCCGCCGGCTGCACCGGCTCCTTCGGCGCGCACCTGGTGTCCGTCGACAGCGCGTTGACGACGTACGCGTCCGGCGTCAGCGTCACCTGCCCCGCCGTCGTCAGCTTCAGGGAGCCCTTCATCGCGGCCAGCACCATCGTGCCGCCCTTCGGGATCGGCGGGTTCTCGCGCGGGCCCCGCATCGCGACGTCGGCCGTCTGCGCCCCGGCCGCCTTCAGCGTCCCGGACGGCTGCACCGAGTTCGCGGGCAGGTCGATGAGGTCGGGGTTCTTGGAGGCGGCCCGGGTGAACGTCCACACGACGTCGACGGTGTCGCCGACCTTCGCCGCGGCCGGGGCGGTGATCTCGACCTCCGTGGTGCCGTCGACCTCGGGCAGGCCGACGCCGGCGGGCGGGATGCAGCGGGTGGCGTAGGACACCTCGGCGGCCCGAGCCTGCGGCACGGCCACGGTCAGCAGGACGGTGGTCCCGCAGGCCAGGACGGCGGCCGCCGCCGCGGCGGCTCCGCGCCGCCCCCGGGGTACGGCTCTCTCGCGTCTGTCGCGCTTGCTCACGGGGTTCCCTTCCTGCCGGGAGTCGTGGGGGTGGTCGGGTGGTCGTCGTGCGGTGCGGAGAGCCGGCCCGCCGGGCCCGGAACGCGGTCCGGGGTGAACCACGGCAGGGTCGAGGCGGGGGTGGCGTCCGGAGCGGGCGATTCCTCGAGGACGTCGGCCCGGCGCCACGGGAGGCGGACGGACCGGGGCCGGGAGGCGGGGGTGGCGCGCCGGTGCGGCCGGGGCCGGGACGCGCGGGTGGTGCGGGCGCGCGGCCGCGGGCGGGAGGCCCGCGTGGGCGGGCGGGGGCGGACCTTGTCCACCACGGCCATCCCGATGCGGAACACCGCCGCCGGGACGACCAGACAGAGCAGGATCCAGAACAGGGTCACGCCCCACGGCCGGTCCACACCCCACGGCTGGTCGGCGAGGACCTTTCCGCCGTACTTCAGGGAGACGGTGTAGGCGCCGTGCGCGCCCGCGGTGAGCTCGACGGGCAGGGTGACACGGGCCTTGGCGCCGGGCGCGATGGTGCCGCGCCAGCGGCGTTCGTCCCACTGCGGGGCGAACACGCCGTGGGCGGTGCCCACCTGGAAGACGGGGTCGCGCACCTCCGCGGTGCCCACGTTGCCCACGGTGACGACCAGGGTGCGGGAAGGCGGGGCACCGAACCAGGTCAGCAGCCCGTCAGAGCCCTCCAGACGGGGGCCGGCGAGCACCGACAGGCGTCCGCCCGCCCGATCGGCGGGCAGCGGTTCGACGGGGTGCCCGGCCACCTGGAACACCGCGTCGGCCTGCGCCTTGGGCCCGGTCGCGGTGGTCACGTGGACCACGCAGGGGCAGGGCACCGGCGGTTCGGACACCGGCAGGGCACGGCTGAAGGTGCCGGCGGCGTCGGTGGTGACGGCCCGGCCGTCCGCGTTGGCGCAGGAGTTGGTGCCGCCGACGATCCCCTTCGACGGGTCGGCCTGCCCGCAGATCAGCAGCATCAGCAGCGCGCGCGCCCGCCAGCCGCTGCCGCTGATAGTGATCGAGCCGCCCGTCCCCGCCTGGGAGGCCGACAGACGGACGGTCGGGGGGCCCGCCGCGGCGGCCGGCCCCGCCGCCCAGGGCACCAGGAGCAGCGCCGGAACGACCGCCAGCACGACCGCCCGGACCGCCCGCAGGACCGCCCGCACCGGGACCCGCAGCTCGCCGCTCACGCCGGCCGCACCTCCTCGGCCGCCTCCCGGCGCGCGTCCGCGCCGTGAGCCACCTCCCGGCGCGTGTCCTCTCCGCGCGATCCCTCCGGACGCGTGTCCTCCGGGCGCGTCGCCTCCCGGCGTGTGTCCTTTCCGCGCCGTCGGCGGCGGTGCAGGGCGACGGGGAGCGCGCCGGCCAGCAGGGTGCCGGCCGCGGCACCGGCCGCCGTGCCCCACGGCACGAACCGCGCCGACGCCTCACCCGTGGCGTGCGCGCCGCCGGAGGCGGTCACGGTCACCCGGACGGTGACGGCGTCCAGGACGGGACGGTCCGGCCAGGGTTCGCTGAGCCGCAGACGGTGCCCCGGGGGCAGACGGACGGGCAGGGCACGCGGTGCGCGGTCGAGGATGGCGCCGAGAACGCCGTCCGCACGCACCGCCAGCCGCGGCACCAGGGCCGTCGTACCCCGGTTGACCAGCTCGTACGTGATGCGGTCGGCGCGCACGGCGACGTGCTCGACGGTCAGCGCCGCCAGCCGCGGCCCGCCGACCCGCAGCAGCATCCCCACGCTCGCCTCGCGACCGGCGGAGTCCCGGGCGACGAGCGTGCCCGCGCGGTCGCCGGGGGCGGCGTCCGGGGGAACGGCGACGGTGAACGGAATCTCGGCCCGGGTGCGGGCGGGGACGCGGACGGTGGTCCTGGCGAGGATGGCCGGGAGACGGGTGGCGCGCAGTTGGACGGTGAGCGGCCGGCTGCCCCGGTTGGTGACGGCGAGCGTGTCCTGCAGCACCGCCCCGGGCACCCCCTCGGCGTAGAAGGACGGCCGCCCGCCACCGGTGGGCGCGAGGGACCAGCCGTCGGCCGGCCGGCCGTGGGCGGACCGACTGCCGGCGGCCGGGCCCTCGGCTGCGGCCGGCAGCAGCGGCAGGGCCAGCAGCAGGGCACAGACGGCGGCGTACGGCGTGGGCGGCATCGGCGGCTCCAGCGGCTGGGTGCGGCTCGTGCGGAGGATCGCGCCTCCACGGGCTCGGCGCGGGGGCGCGGCTGAGCGTTCCGGTGCGGAGGGTGCGGCTCCGCGGCTCCGCGGCTCGGTGCGGAGGGCGCGGCTCCGCGGCTCGGTGCGGAAGGGTGCGGCTCGGTGCGCAGTCGCGGCTCCGCGGCTCGGTGCGGAGGGCGTCGCGTCGGTCAGTGCGGGCGTTGTCTGCGGGTCAGCCACAGGGTGCCCGCGGCGCCGACCAGCAGGACCGTTCCGCCGAAGGTGGCCAGGGCGATCGCGGAGTCCTCCGGGCCGGTCTGCGGGAGCGTGCCGCCGTCGCCCTTGCTCCCGCCCGCACCGCCGCTTCCGCCGCTTCCGCCGCTTCCGCCACTTCCGCCGGACCCGCCGCCGCCCGGGGCCGTCACGTCGAGGGTGAGCGAGGGTCCCGGGCTGTTGGTGGGGGTGCACGTCGTCGTGGTGCCGAGCGCCTTGATGGTGAGCACACCGGCCGTGAAGGTGACCTTGCCGGTCTTCTCCGGGGTGTACGTGCCGCTCAGGTCGCTGATCTTGATGGGCGTGTCGGCCGGGACGGCCGCCTGGTTGGCGGGGCCGGTGACGGTCAGGGTCCCGCTGTCGGCGCCGCCGAGCCTGATCGTGGCGCTCGGGTTCATCGAGCCCTTGCCGAGTTCGACCGGACTGGAGGAGACGCCCTTCTGCCAGGACATGGTGATGCGGTAGCCGGCGCCGCTGCGGACGCCCTTGATGTCGATGGGCGAGACGGCGCTCTTGTCGCCGATGGGCGTCTTGCAGGAGTAGTTGACGTCGACGGCCTCGGCCGCGGCCGGCGGGGCGGCCGTCCACACGGCCGCGCCGGCCAGGGCCGTGGCGGTCGCGAGCGCGGCGCTTCGCTTCCCGTGGGGCACGGTCCCCTCCTTCCTGACAGTTCCTGACGATGCGTCGCCGACCATTACTGACGATGCATCAGATCGGGTGACCGAGCCGTCAAGGTACGCCCGGGGCCGTGAGGAAGGAAGAGACGGTGCGCGCCGGAGTTCGCGGGACCCGGCGCGCGTGCCGTCGGCCGTCAGAGGGCCTCCGTGGCCCGTTCAGGAAGGCCTCCGGGGCTCGTCACGGGGCCGTCAGGACGTCCGGGAGGCCCCAGCGGCGCAGCACCTCCGGCACGGCCACCGTCCCGTCGGCCCGCTGGTGCTGCTCCAGCAGGGCGGGCAGCAGCCGGCTGGTGGCCAGGCCCGAGGCGTTGAGGGTGTGCAGGTACCGCGAGCGTCCGCCGTCCGCCGGGCGGTAGCGCATGCCGCCGCGCCGGGCCTGGTAGTCCCGGGCGTTCGACACCGAGCTGACCTCCGCGTACGCCCCGAGGCTCGGCAGCCACACCTCGACGTCGTACGTCTTCGCCTGCGCGGGGCTGGTGTCCCCGGCGGCGAGCCGGGTGACGCGGTGGTGCAGGCCGAGCCCGGTGACCAGTTCCTCGGCGCGGGCGAGGAGGTCGAGCTGTGCCCGTTCCGAGTCCTCGGGCCGGACGAACTGCACGAGTTCCACCTTGTTGAACTGGTGGCCGCGCAGGGTGCCGCGCTCCGCCGTCCGGTGGGCGCCCCCCTCCCTGCGGTAACAGGGCGTGTACGACACGTACTTGAGCGGCAGGTCACGCTCGTCGAGCGTCTCGCCGCGGTGCAGGTTCACCAGCGCGGTCTCGGCCGTGGGCAGGAGGAAGCGCGCGGGCCGGCCGTCCTCGCCGCGCTCGGTGACGAAGACCTCGTCGGTGAACTTGGGGAACTGCCCCGCCGTGTATCCGGCCTCGTACGTCAGTACGTGCGGCGGCAGCACGAACTCGTAGCCGGCCCGGCGGTGCGTGTCGAGGAAGTGGTTGAGCAGCGCCCACTCGAGGGCGGCGCCCTGCCCCCGGTAGACCCAGTGCCCGCTGCCCGCGAGGGCCGTGCCGCGCCGGTGGTCGACCAGCCGCAGTTCCTCCGTGAGCCGCACGTGGTCCTTCGCCCGGAACCCGAACGCGGGCCGTAGTCCGGTCACCCGGACCACCTCGTTGGCCTCCTTCCCGCCGGCGGGCACGTCGTCGTCCGGCAGATTCGGCAGGCCGTCGAGCAAAGCCCGATGGCGCGCGGCCAACCGGGCGAGCTCCGCCTCGGCCCCCGCCAGCCGAACCCCGACATCGGCGGCCTGCCGACGGAGGTCTTCGGGGGTAGGGACGGTGCCGGTGCCGGCCCCGATGGCTGCGTCGGTCGCGGGCCCGGTCGCGGGCGCGGGGCCGGTGCCTGGGTCCGGCGCGGGGCCGGTGTCGGCGTCCGGCGCCGGGTGGCTCCCCGTGATGGGCGCAGGGCGGGTGTCGGGGCCGGCTTCGGTGGCGGTGTCGGGCGCGGTCCCGGTCGCGCGCGCGACGTCGGGTGCAGGGCCGGTGTCGGTGTCGGCGTCCGGCGCGGGGCCGGTGCCTGGGTCCGGCGCAGGGCCGGTGTCGGCGTCCGGCGCGGGGCCGGTGTCGGCGTCCGGCGCCGGGGCGCTCCCCGTGATGGGCGCAGGGCGGGTGTCGGGGCCGGCCCCGGTCGCGGCGTCCGGCGCAGGGCCGGGGCGAACAGCGGCCGCGGCCCCGCCCTCCGCCCCGGCCCGGCGGTGGGCCGCGATGCGGGCCGAGAGGTGGTTGCGTTGCGCGCGCAGGTGTTCCACCGTCGCGCGGGCCTCGCGGTAGGCGGTGTCCAGGGCCAGGAAGGCCGGTACGTCGAAGTCCACGGCGCGTTTGCGCAGCGCCTCGCGGACCTGGTCGGGATGGGTGCGGATGAGGGTGACGTCGAGCACCGGAACACGCTCCGTCCGGTCGATCGGGACGGACGTGGCCGCCCCGGGGTGGCCCCTCGGGGCGTGGGCGAGAGGGTGCTCGCGGTGCCACCACGCCTTCACCGCCGTGTGCCGTGCGCGGGCGGACCCGGCTGCCGCACGGCGTGCGACGGTCTCGTTCGGGCCCGATGACGGGGGCCGGCCGGCGGGGCATTGCCTCCCCGCACTCGGGAGGGGATTCGCCTCGGAGCGCGAGGCCGCCTTTCCAGCTACCGGCGGCTCTCTCGACTCGCGGGGTCCGGGCTACTTGTCTCCGTCAGCGCGTTGCAGGTGAGCGTAGGCGCCCGCGACGCACGGGGAGAAACGAATTTCCGGCAGGGCCGCCGGCGCCGTCCGTCTCACGCGGGGGCGCCCAGTTCCGCCCAGACCGTCTTGCCCGCGACACCGGGGTTGCGGACGACCCCCCAGTCCAGGCAGAGCCGCTGCACGATGAACATGCCGTGTCCACCGGGGCGGCCCGCGCGGTGCGGGGTGCGGGGGGCCGGTTGTCCGGTGCCGCGGTCGGAGACCTCGACGCGGATGACCTTGTTGTCGCAGCCGAGGACGAGCTGGTCGGGGCCCTCGGCGTGCAGGCAGGCGTTGGTGACCAGTTCGGAGACGACGAGCAGCACGTCCTCGGCGGCTGCCCGCTGGTCGGCGCCGGCGGCGGGCAGCCATCCCCACGCGTACAGCGCCTGACGGGCGAAGTCGCGGGCGAGCGGAACGACTCCGCTCTCGCCGTCGAAGCTCAGCCTGCGGACCTGACGACCCGCCGACGCCCCCGAAGCGCCGCTGGGCTCCGGGCCGCGGTCGCCCGGCGAGCAAGGCCGGGTGGTGCTCATCAGCGCTTCACCTCACCGATTCACCTGTTCACGTTGCCCACGGAGGGGAACTTCACCAATGAAGGACTCAGTCACACACATCTCAGTACACACGGTCACGCACCGCCGCACGGTCGGTCTGCGCATCCCGCCCCCCTTCTCGTACTGTGCCACCGACATGTTCAGGATGTTCTCCTGCCCGACGGAACCGGCGGAACACCCCCCGTTCGCCCGTATGTGCCCCATCCCGTCCACCCACGAGTGCCGTGACGCACGGTGACCGCCGCGGGCGCCGCGGCCGGCGGGGCTCACGGGACCGGCGAGGCAGGCGGGGCGCTCAGGACGGGCACCGTCCCGGTCCGGACCCGGACAGGCCGACGGGACGGCCGGAGGCGTGCCGCCGGTCGCCCACCGATTGCCCACCGGTCAGCCTTCCCGGTCGCCGCCGGCGTCCGCCAAGGCCGCTTCGACCGTGTCGTGCACGGTGAAGACGGCGTCCGCCCCGGTGATCTCGAAGACCCGTGCCACCACCGGCAGCATGCCGGCCAGATGCACTCCGCCACCGGCCGCCTCCGCCTTCAGGCGCGCGCCGAGCAGCACGTTGAGCCCCGTGGAGTCGCAGAACTCCAACCGGGTGCAGTCGACGACCAGCCGGCTCAGCCCCGCCGAGAGGCACTCCTCCAGAGGCTCGCGCAACAAATCGGCCGTATGGTGATCCAACTCACCGGCGGGGGTCACGACGGCGCTGGAGCCCTCTTCCCGCACCTCCACCAGAAGCCGGCCAGACTGTGCGCTGCCGACCGTCCCGCGGTCCATGCCGTCTCTTCTCCCGAGGTCGTAACTGCTTGCTGACGCCCTCGAACACTACGCCTTCGATACGCACTCCGACAGCCGAACAATCACCCACAAACGGACACAATCGAACAAAATGCACTTGCGATCGGTCGAGTAAAGCGGGTAGGGCTAGATGGAACACGTACCCGACACGGCCGGCTTTGGAGGCGCCGCACACCGTAGTGCACGCACTGGCTTCGGCAGCCATATGCCGAGAACGATGGAGGACATCATGTCATCCCGGCTCGACGCTCCGCATACCCACAGGGCGCCGTCGACACCCCCACCGGATCATCTGAATCCCTTCACGCAGGACAGCGATCCCGCCGACGGTCTCATCGGGCTCCCGGAGATCCCCCCGTTCGACGAGGTCGGTCCCGTCGACGCGCGGGCCCTGTCCAAGACCCTCTTCGAGCGGCTGGAGTCGCTGGAGGAAGGCACGTACGAGTACTCGTACGTGCGCAACACCCTCGTCGAACTGAACCTCGCCCTGGTCAAGTTCGCCGCCTCCCGCTTCCGCTCCCGCAGCGAGCCCATGGAGGACATCATCCAGGTCGGCACGATCGGCCTGATCAAGGCGATCGACCGCTTCGAGCTCAGCCGAGGTGTGGAGTTCCCCACCTTCGCGATGCCAACCATCATCGGCGAGATCAAGCGGTTCTTCCGCGACACCTCGTGGTCGGTGCGGGTCCCGCGCCGGCTCCAGGAACTCCGTCTCGACCTCGCCAAGGCCGGTGACGAACTGGCCCAGAAGCTCGACCGCGCGCCCACCGTCGCGGAGCTGGCCGAACGCCTCGGCATCTCCAACGAGGAGGTCGTCGAGGGCATGGCCGCGTCGAACGCGTACACCGCCGCCTCGCTGGACGCCCAGCCCGAGGAGGACGACGCCGAGGGCGCCCTCGCCGACCGCATCGGCTACGAGGACCACGGCATCGAGGGCATCGAGTACGTCGAGTCGCTGAAGCCGCTGATCGCCGAGCTGCAGCCCCGGGACCGGCAGATCCTCTCGCTCCGCTTCGTCGCCGGCATGACCCAGTCGGAGATCGGCGAGGAGCTCGGCATCTCCCAGATGCACGTCTCCCGCCTGCTGTCGCGCACCCTCGTGCGACTGCGCAAGGGGCTGACCCTGGAGGAGTGAGGCGGCGGACGGCGCACCTCCGCTGCGAAGACCAGTGCGGGCCACGCCCGGTGAGCGGACTCCGCTCACCGGGCGGGCTTTGTGCCGAGCGCCCGCCCGCACGCCGCAGCCCCTCCCTCACGGGTCTGCCGTGGCCTCCTCGCCGCCGGCACGGCCCTTCCCGCGGCGCCCACCGTGTCCTCATCGTGAAAACCCCGGCCGGCTCCCGCCCGGGCGATTACTCTGGCCCAGCCCTCTGACCAGCAGAGCCGCTGGGCCAGCCACGTCATCTGCTCATGAGGAGCCCGATGCGCGTCACCCCTGCCCGCCTCGGCCGGCTCGCCGACCTTCCCGTCCTCCTGGTCGCCGTGGTGTGGGGTTCCAGCTATCTCGCCGCGAAGGGCGTCACCACGGCGGACACCGTCCTCGCGGTGCTGGTGCTGCGGTTCGCCGTCGTACTGCCGGTGCTGGTGCTCGCGGGATGGCGGCGGCTGCGCTCACTGAGCGGCCGGCAGCTGCGCGGCGCCGGTCTGCTCGGCCTGGTCCTCGCCGGCATCTTCCTGCTGGAGACGTACGGCGTGGTACACACCTCGGCGACGAACGCCGGGCTGATCATCAGTCTCACCATGGTGTTCACGCCGCTCGCGGACAGCCGGGCGCGCGGGGTGCGGCTGCCCGGGTCGTTCCTCGCCGCCGCGGGCCTGTCGGTGCTCGGCGTGGCGCTGCTGACACAGGGCGCGGGCTTCACCGCCCCGTCCCTCGGCGATCTGCTCATGCTGGCGGCGGCCGTGGCCCGCACGGTGCACGTCCTGGCCATGGCGCGGATGGAGTCGGTGCGGGGTGCGGACGCGCTGTCGCTGACGACGGTCCAGCTGGGCGGCGCGGTGGCCGTGTTCGCGGTGCTGGCGGCGGTGCCGGGGACCGGCGCCTCACCGTGGGCCGCCGCGGCCGCCTTCGACGCCGGGGACTGGCTGGGGCTGGTCTACCTCTCGGTCTTCTGCACGCTGTTCGCGTTCTTCGTACAGATGTGGGCGGTCCGCCGGACCTCCCCCTCGCGGGTCAGCCTGCTGCTGGGCACGGAGCCGGTGTGGGCGGCGGTCGTCGGCATCGTCCTCGCCGGGGACCGCCCGGGGTGGTGGGGCCTGGCGGGCGCGGCCCTCGTCCTCGTCGGAACGGGGTGGGGCCGGGCGGTGGCGGACCACGGGCGCGAGCGCGAGCGCGGGACGGAACCCGCCCGCGGGGACGAGCGGGAACGCCACCTCACACCCGGGGGGACGCCCGGGTCCGGGGCCGGAGTGGGGTCCGGGTCCGGGGCCGAAGTGGGGTCCGGGTCCGGGGCCGAAGTGGGGTCCGAGGCCGGGGCCTGATCCGGCTTTGGGTCGCGGGGCGGAATTGGGGGCCGGGTCCGGGCCCGGGAGGTGGTCGGGGACCGGATCCAGGTTTTCCGGGTCCGGGGCCGAGGCCGGTCCGGGGCGATGGGGGTCGGGCCCGGAGCCGGGTGGGGGTCGGGTCCGGGTTCATCGAAGGCGGGTCCGGTTCCGAGGCCGGGTATGGATCCGGGGTCAGGTCAGGTCGGGTCAGGTCAGCCGTACTCCCCGTCGCCACACCTGCGACACCAGCGGGACGCCCGGGCGGTAGGCCAGGTGGACGTGGCTGGGGGCGTCGAGGAGGGTCAGGTCGGCGTAGGCGCCCGGGGACAGGCGGCCGATGTCGTCCCGGCGCAGGGCCGCCGCCCCGCCCGCCGTCGCCGACCACACCGCCTCGTCCGGGGTCATCCGCATGTCCCTGACCGCGAGCGCGATGCAGAACGGGACGGACGACGTGAACGACGAACCCGGGTTGCAGTCGGTGGACAGGGCGACGGTGACACCGGCGTCGAGGAGGCGGCGGGCGTCCGGCCACTCGGCGCGGGTGGAGAACTCCGCGCCGGGCAGCAGCGTGGCGACGGTGTCGCCGTTCGCGAGCGCGTCCACGTCGTCGTCGGTCAGATGGGTGCAGTGGTCGGCGCTGGCGGCGTCGAGTTCGACGGCGAGCTGCACGCCGGGCCCGTAGGAGAGCTGGTTGGCGTGGATGCGGGGGTGCAGGCCCCTGGCCCTGCCCGCCGTGAGGATCGCGCGGGCCTGGTCGCCGTCGAAGGCGCCCTTCTCGCAGAAGACGTCGATCCAGCGGGCGTGGGGGGCGCAGGCGTCGAGCATCTCGCCGGTGACCAGCGCGACGTAGGCGGCCGGGTCGTCGGCGAAGTCGGCGGGGACGATGTGGGCGCCGAGGTAGGTGACCTCGTCGGTGTGGCGGGCGGCCAGGCGCAGCGCGCGGGCCTCGTCGGCGACCGTCAGACCGTAGCCGGACTTGGTCTCGAAGGTGGTCGTGCCCTGGCGCAGCGCCTCGGCGAGGTAACGGGTGAGGTTGGCCTCGAGTTCCCGGTCCGTGGCGGCGCGGGTCGCGGCGACGGTGGTGCGGATGCCGCCCGCCGTGTAGCCGCGGCCGGACATCCGCGCGTTGAACTCCTCCGTCCGGTCGCCCGCGAAGACCAGGTGCGAGTGGGAGTCGACGAAGCCCGGCAGGACCGCGCGGCCGCCGGCGTCGACCCGATTGTCAGTGGCGGGTGCTTTGCTGGATTCACCGGTCCACGCGACGCGGTCGCCGTCGATGACGACGGCCGCGTCCCGGACCAGTCCGAGGGGGGAGCCGTCACCGAGGGAGGGGTCGTTGGTGACCAGCGTGGCGATGTTGGTGATGACGGTGCTGCTGCTCATCGTGTCCTCGTGGGTGACGGGGCAGGTGGGGGTGGAGGGGCCGGCGGTCAGCCGCGCAGGGCTGCCACGGCCCGCGCGAGGGCCTGCGGCACGTCGGGGACGAGCGTGTGGGCGCCGTCGCGCACCACGTGCCGGCCCGCGACGACCGTGTGCCGTACGTCCGCCGCGGTCGCCGCGAAGACGGCCGTCTCGGCGCCGAGCCGGGGCAGCGGTCCCGCCGTCCTGACAGAGTCGAGCGCGATGGTCGTGAAGTCGGCGGCCGCGCCGGTCTCCAGGATGCCCGCGTCGGGGCGGCCGAGGGCCGTGTGACCGCCGGCGGAGGCGGCCCTCAGCAGTGCGGCGGCCGTCCAGTGCCCGCGGGTGCGGGTGCGCAGCCGCTCGTTCAGCTCCATCGCACGGGCCTCTTCGAGCAGGTCGATCATGGCGTGGCTGTCGGAGCCGAGGGAGAGCGGTGAGCCGGCCTGTTGCAGCGCTGTGGCGGGCCCGATGCCGTCGGCCAGGTCGCGTTCGGTCGTCGGGCACATGCAGGTGCCGGTGCCGGAGCGGCCGATGAGGGCGATGTCCTCGTCGGTGAGGTGCGTGTTGTGGACGCCGGTGGTGCGCCGGCCGAGGACGCCGTGCTCGGCGAGGAGCTGCGTCGGAGTGCACCCGTGGGCCTCGCGGCAGGCGTCGTTCTCGGCGGTCTGCTCGGACAGGTGCACGTGCAGTGGCGCCCCGTGTTCCTCGGCCCAACGCGCCACGGTCGCCAACTGCGCGGCGGGCACGGCCCGTACGGAGTGGACGGCCGCCCCGATCCGTGCGTGATCCCGTTCCTTGAGAAGTGAACAGCGTTCGGCCCAGGCGTCGGCGGTGCCGTCGGAGAAGCGGAGCTGGTGGGCGTCGGGCGGCTGTCCGAAGCCGGAGGACAGGTAGGCGGTGTCGAGGAGGGTGATGCGGATGCCGGCTTCGGCGGCGGCCTCGATCAGGGCCTCGCCCATCGCGTTGGGGTCGGCGTAGGGGTGTCCGCCGGGGGCGTGGTGCACGTAGTGGAACTCACCTACGGCCGTGATGCCGGCGAGGGCCATCTCGGCGTACACCGCGCGGGCGAGGGCGTGGTAGGTGTCGGGCGTGAGCCGGTCGGCGACCGCGTACATGACCTCCCGCCAGGTCCAGAAGGTGCCGGAGCCGACCTGGACGGTGGAGCGCAGGGCCCGGTGGAAGGCGTGGCTGTGGGCGTTCGCCAGGCCGGGCAGGGTCAGGCCGCGCAGCACCTCCGCGCCGGGCGGCGGGGCGGGGGTGTCCGGGCGCAGGGCGGTGATGCGGCCGTCGGTGGCCTCGAGGGCGACGCCCGGCTCGACGTGGGTGTCGAGCCAGGCGTGCTCGAGCCAGTACGTCCGTGTCCGCTGCGTGGGGGTCACGTGCAGGCCAGCCCTTCCAGTACGTCGGCGAGTGCGAGCACCCCGGCGACGCAGTCGTCCTCGGCGGCGGACTCGGCCGGGGAGTGCGAGACGCCGGTGGGGTTGCGCACGAACAGCATGGCGGTCGGGATGGTTCCGGACAGGATCCCGGCGTCGTGTCCGGCCCCGGTGCCGAGCACGGGGACCGTCAGGTCGGTCTCCTTGCCGAGGATGCGGGCGATCTCGTCACGCAGGGCGTGGTCGAACTCGACGACCGGGGTGAACGACTCACGGACGACGTCCAGCTCGACGCCGTGCGCGGCGGCGTACTCGCGGGCGGCCCGCTCCACACCGTCGACCACCGTGTCCAGGGTGGTCTGGTCGGCGGCGCGGGAGTCGAGCCAGCCGCGCACCAGGGAGGGGATCGCGTTGACGCCGTTCGGTTCGACGGCGATCTTGCCGAAGGTGGCGACGGCACCGGCGAGCCGGGCCTCCCGCCGCGCGGCGAGGACGGTCTCGGCGTAGCTCAGCATCGGGTCGCGCCGGTCCTCCAGCCGGGTGGTGCCGGCGTGGTTGGCCTCGCCCCGGAAGTCGAACCGCCAGCGGCCGTGCGGCCAGATGGCGCTGGCCACGCCGACCCGGTCGCCGCTGAGGTCGAGGGCGCGCCCCTGCTCGACGTGCAGTTCGACGAAGGCGCCGATCCGGGCGAGCCGCTCGGGGTCGGGGCCGATCGCGTCGGGGTCGTACCCGGCGGCCTCCATGGCGCGCGGGAGGGTCACCCCGTCCCCGTCGGTCAGTCGGTGGGCCTGTGCGACGGTGAGGTGACCCGCGGCCAGCCGGGAGCCGACGCAGGCGAGCCCGAAGCGGGCCCCTTCCTCGTCGCCGAAGTTGACGAGGGCGAGGGGCCGGGTGAACCGCGCGCCGCGCCCGCGCAGCTCGTCCAGCGCGGCGAAGGCGGACACGACGCCGAGCGGGCCGTCGAAGGCCCCGCCGTCGGGCACGGAGTCGAGATGCGATCCCGTGACGACGGCGTCCCCGGCGGTGGGGTCGCCGAGCCAGGCCCACTGGTTGCCGTTGCGGTCGACCTCGTGGACGAGCCCGCGCACCGCGGCCTGCTCCTCGAACCAGGCCCGGCAGTCGGCGTCGGCGGAGGTCCAGGCGAAACGCCGGTAGCCGCCGGAGGAGGAGTGCCGGCCCAGGGGGAGCAGGTCCCGCCACATCCGGTGGAAGGAGTCCCCGACAGCACCGGCACCCGCCGTCGGGGCCCCGACAGCACCGGCACCCGCCGTCGGGGCCCCGACATCCACCGCACGGTCCGTGCCGCCCGCCGAGTGGTCCGCGCCACCCACCGCACGGTCCGCGCCGCCCGCCGAGTGGGCTGAGCCGACCGCCGAGTGGGCGTCTGGCGCCGAGCGGACGCCATCTCCCGCCCGGTGGGCTTCCCCGCCCACGGCCGACGAACTCGCACCACCCGACGCCGGGGCCCCACCACCCGCCGGGAGGCTCCCGCCGCCCGCCGCCGGGGCCCTGTCACCCACTGACGAACTCACGCCACCCGACGCCGGACCCTCGCCACCCTCCGGAAGGCTCCCGCCGCCCGCCGGAAGATCACCGCCTGTGTTCACGCCGTGTCACCCTCGCGCATCGGTACCCGCACACCCCGCTCGTCGGCGACCGACTCGGCGGTGTCGTATCCGGCGTCGACGTGCCGGATGACGCCCATCCCGGGGTCGTTGGTCAGCACGCGCCGGATCTTCTCGCCGCCCAGCTTCGTGCCGTCGGCCACCGTCACCTGTCCGGCGTGGATGGACCGCCCCATGCCGACCCCGCCGCCGTGGTGCAGGGACACCCAGGACGCGCCGGAGGCGACGTTCACCATGGCGTTCAGCAGCGGCCAGTCGGCGATCGCGTCGGAGCCGTCGAGCATGGCCTCGGTCTCCCGGTAGGGGGAGGCCACCGAACCGCAGTCGAGGTGGTCACGTCCGATGGCCAGCGGAGCGGCCAGCTCACCACTGGCGACCATGTCGTTGAACCGCTCGCCCGCCTTGTCGCGTTCGCCGTAGCCGAGCCAGCAGATGCGGGCGGGCAGGCCCTGGAAGTGGACGCGTTCGCCGGCCAGCTTGATCCAGCGGGCGAGGGACTCGTTCTCGGGGAACAGTTCCAGGATCGCCTTGTCGGTCTTGGCGATGTCGGCGGGGTCGCCGGACAGGGCCGCCCACCGGAAGGGTCCCTTGCCCTCGCAGAAGAGGGGCCGGATGTAGGCGGGGACGAAGCCGGGGAAGGCGAACGCCCGGTCGTATCCGGCGAGTCGGGCCTCGCCGCGGATGGAGTTGCCGTAGTCGAAGACCTCGGCGCCGGCGTCCAGGAAACCGACCATCGCCTCGACGTGGCGCGCCATCGACTCCCGGGCACGGGTGGTGAAACCGGCCGGGTCCTTGGTGGCGTACGACGCCATGTCCTCGAAGGCGACGCCGGACGGCAGGTAGGACAGCGGGTCGTGCGCCGAGGTCTGGTCGGTGACGATGTCGATGGGGGCGCCCATGGCGAGCAGTTGCGGGACGAGGTCGGCGGCGTTGCCGAGGACGCCGATGGAGAGGGGCCTGCGCTGGTCCCGGGCCTCCACGGCCAACTGCAGCGCGTGCTCCAGGGAGTCGGCCCGCACGTCCAGGTAGCGGTGCTCGATGCGGCGCTCGATGGCCCGCGGGTCGCAGTCGATGCAGAGCGCCACGCCGTCGTTCATGGTGACGGCGAGGGGCTGGGCGCCGCCCATGCCGCCGAGTCCGGCGGTGAGGGTGATGGTGCCGGCGAGGGAGCCGCCGAACTTCTTCGCGGCGACGGCGGCGAAGGTCTCGTAGGTGCCCTGGAGGATGCCCTGGGTGCCGATGTAGATCCAGGAACCGGCGGTCATCTGGCCGTACATGGTCAGGCCGAGGGCCTCCAGACGGCGGAACTCCTCCCAGGTCGCCCAGTCGCCGACGAGGTTGGAGTTGGCGATGAGGACGCGCGGCGCCCACTCGTGGGTCTGCATCACGCCCACCGGGCGGCCGGACTGCACGAGCATGGTCTCGTCCTGCTTCAGCGTCCGCAGGGTGCGCACCATCGCGTCGAAGGACCGCCAGTCACGCGCCGCCTTGCCGGTGCCGCCGTAGACGACGAGCTTGTCGGGGTGTTCGGCCACCTCGGGGTCGAGGTTGTTCTGGAGCATCCGCAGGGCGGCTTCCTGCTGCCATCCCAGGGCGCTCAGTTCCGTACCGCGCGGCGCTCGTACGGGGCGGGGTCCTGACATGGTCTGCCTCCTTGCGGACGGGATGGTCCCGGCGGATGTTGCGACTGTTATTCACATCCTGAACCTCTGAATAGAGCTAGTCAATACGGCGAAGGGGGCAGAGCAGACGGCGCAGGGAAAAGGACGCGGACGTCGCCAGGGGCGACACGAACCTCCGCACGGGGGCACCACCGATCTCCACACGAGGGCGACACGAACCTCCACGCGAGGGCGACACGAACCTCCGCACGGGGGCGCCACCGATCTCCGCACAGGGACGACACCGACCCCGACAAGGGGGCGGCGCCGAAGTCAACGGCGTGACGGCGCCGACATCGGCAGGGGGACGTCCGACGTCACCCGGCAAGGGGGGCGCACGCAATCGCGCCTCACCACCCCGAGGCCCTTCCCGCGCCGTTGACGTGCACCCGCGCACTCGGTGTTGAACAGGCGTGGGGGCGGGGCCTGTTGGGGGACCAGCCGACCCACCCTAGTCACTCTGCGCATGTTCCGCTGGAAAATGCCAGAAGCCTCACTCCTCGCGCACACGTTGCGTAGCGTCTCCCTCACTCAGCCGAACCGCAGGCGGGAGGGGAGCCAACGGTGCCCGGAATCGACGAGTGTCTACTGGAGGCCATGCGGCTGCCCGGGGCCCGGGGAGCCGCGCTGGTCGACTGGACCAGCGGGCTGGCCCTGGGCACGGTCGGGGAGTTCCCGGGCGGTGACCACGAGGCGGCGGCCGCCGAGGCCGCGGAGGTCGCGCGGCTCACGGCCGAACAGCGGGCGTTCACCCCCGAGGACGGGGAGGAGGCCGCGGACCCCCCGGTCGAGGACCTGATCATCAGCAACCGGGACAGCTACCACGTGCTGCGGTTCGTCCCGACATCCTTCGACAGCAGCGTGTTCCTGCACGTGTGGCTGGGCCGGTCGGACGGCAATCTCGCCCTGGCCCGCATCCGGCTGGGCGAGATGGCCGGACGGCTGGTACTGGGATGACCGTCGTGGGGACGACCCCGCCGCCCCGGCTGCCGGTGCGGGACACAACGGTGGCCCGGGACCGCGCGGGCGGCGGCGTCTCGCCGATGCTGACGCGGCTCGCGGCCGAGGGAGCCACCGGCGTCCTGGAGCGCGAGCGCGGCTCCCTGCACCTCGTCGAGGGACGGGTGGTGTACGCGGACAGCCCGCTGGCGCCCGGTCTGGAGGTGCTGCTGTCCGCGCACGGCACGCTCGACGCCTCGCTGTGGTGGCAGGCGGTCGAGCAGGCCGACCAGGAGCGGGGCACCGCCCGTCTGCTGCTGGACGCCGGCCCGATCGGGCGGGGCGCGCTGGAGCTGTGCCACCTGGGGGCGCTGTACGACGCCGCCTACTTCGCCCTCTCCCCCAGCAGCTCCCCCGGGCACTTCCGGTACGGCACCGGCCACTGGTTCGGAGCGCTGCGGCCGGTCCCGGTCGACGCGCTGGAGCGCGAGACGCTGCGCCGGCGCGAGCTGCTGCACCGCCTGTGGCCCGACCCGCTGCCGGACAGCGCGCCGCTGCTGCGCGCCGGCCCGGTCGACGTGGCCTCGCTCACCGCCCGGCAGCGCGGCGTGCTGGCGCTGGTCGACGGGGTGCGCACCGCGTCGGACATCGCCCGGGAGCTGGGCCGGCGGGCCTTCCCCACCCTGGCGGACGTCCGCCGGCTGGCGGCGGCGGGGCTGGTGACGGCGCAGTTCCCGCCGCCCGCACCACAGCCGGCGCCCGACCTGGGGCTGCCCCGGGTCAACGACCCCGACATCACGTTGCTGAAGAGGCTCAGGGATGCGCTGGAGGCCCTTTGAACGGCAGCGACCGCACGCTGGGAGGAGAGAGCTGATGGCCGCCGAGCCGGAGATCCTCGACGAGCTCAGGCGGCTGCGGGCCCGGGTGCCGCAGCTGACCGGGGCGCTCGCGGCGGGCGTGGACGGCCTGGTCCTCGCCCACGACACTCCCGGCGTCGAACCGGAGGGCGTGGCCGCGCTCACCGCGACAACCCTCGCGGTCGCCGTACGGATGACCGACACCACCGGCCGGGGCGATTTCCGCGAGCTGCTCGTGCGCGGCGTGGACGGCTACGTCGCGACGTACGCGGCCGGGGAGAGCGCCGTGCTGACGGTGCTCGCGCAGGACCGGGTCAACGTCGGCCGGCTGCACCTGGAGGGCCGGCGGGCCGGGGTGCGCATCGGAGCGCTCGTCGACGCGACGGAACGCCGGGCCGGCCCGGTCCGCGACCAGGCCGCCGCACGGTCCCCGGCGAAGACCCCCGCACGCACACGAACGGCGCGCACCACAGCCACCACCAACGCGCGCACCACCACGGAAAGTTGAGAGGAACCCATACTCATGGCCAACACCGAAACCGCGCTGAAGGAAGCGCTGGCCTCCATCGAGGGCGCCACCGGCGTCGCACTCGTCGACTACACCAGCGGCATGGCGCTGGGCACGTTGGGCGGCGGCAAGAGCTTCGACCTCAACGTCGCCGCCGCCGGCAACACCGACGTGGTGCGCGCCAAGATGCGCACCATGGAGCACCTGGGGCTCAAGGCGCAGATCGAGGACATCCTGATCACGCTGTCCGACCAGTACCACCTGATCCGTCTGATCAGCGGGCGCGGCGGCAACGGTCTCTTCCTGTACCTCGTCCTGGATGCCAAGCGGGCCAATCTGGCGATGGCCCGCCACCAGTTGAGGAGGATCGAGGAGGACCTGGAGGTCTGACCGGCCCTGGGGCGTGTTGCGAGAGTCACGTCCGGCCCGCGACGCCCGGCACGGCGCCTCGCCGCGTTGTCGGGGTCGTCCGCGCACACCAAGTACGCGGGCCACCCTCCGCCTCGCGGTGCGCCGCACCGGACGCCACGGGCCCCGCCCTCCGGGCGGAGGACGCTCTTGCCGAAACAGGCCTCAGGGGGTCTTTGCCCTGTGCCCGCCTGGCCCGCGCGGCTGGTACCGCACCTCGCCGCGTTGCCGGAGAGCCCTGGTAGCGGAGCTACCAGGGCTCTCCGGCGCCTCGCGCCGCACGGCGCCGGACCACGCGGCCCGATCAGGCGCTCACAGGGCAAGGACCCCTCTCAGACCAACGCCGCGGTGCGGCGGCGCGCTCCGCCCGGGGTCGCGTCGCCCGCCGCGACGCCGGTGCCGCGGTACGCCTTGACGGCCTTGCCGGCCGGGCGTCCGCCGTACCGGCCCAGCCAGTCGACGCGCACCCACAGCAGAGCGTCCTGGGTCCGCTCGCGCCGGCCGAGCCAGGCGGCCTTCAGCCACAGCCCCGCACCGCCCGCGGCGAGCGCCATGCCGCCGGCGGCGGGCACGGCGAACGCGCTGCCCAGCGCGGCGGCGAAGGCGAGCAGCAGCCACCAGCGGTGGCCACGTCGCCAGGTGCGGACGGTGACCGCCCGGTCCTGGAGCACGTCGTGCTTGCCCGCGCGGACCGCCGCGCGGGCAAGGGCGGTGTACCGCCTGCGTCGCGCCAGCGCCACCACCGCGGTCACGACCACGAACAGCGCCGCCCCGGCCGTCACCCCGATCCGCCGCCCGGTGACGCCCGGCACCAGAACGCCGATGCCCGCCGCCAACACCCCGAGCCACCACAGGGGCGCGGCCCCGGCCCGTACGACGACGGCCACCCGAGCCAGTCCCTGACCTCCGCGTGCCACGCTCCGCCTCCTCGTCGTCTCGACACCCCTCCGTGTGGGTGGTCGAGCAGACTAGCGAGCGAACGTGAGACGAATCTGAGAACACCCACGGGCGCCCACCCCCTCGGTCGGGCCGAAGACGACACGGCCGAAGACCACACGGCCGAAGACGCGACGCTCAGTCGACGAACAGCCCGCCCGCCGCCGCCTTCGTGTCGAACTCCTCCAGCCGGGCCTGCGCGTCCGGCAGGTCGTCGCACATCGCCTCCAGCAGCACCCGCCCCAGCAGCATCGGCGCGCACGCGGTGTCGAAGGCGAGCCCGGTGCCGACGGCCGCCGGCAGCAGCAGGTCGGACACCTTGGCGACCGGTGCGAAAGCGGAGTCGGCGACCGTCACCACCGTCAGCCCCGCCTCCTTGGCGTAGGTGAGGGCGTCGACGACCTCCCGGGGGTGGCGGGGCAGCGCGAAGCAGAGCAGGGTGGAGGCGCCGGCGTGGACGGCCGCGTCGACGCGGTCGTGCAGCATCGAGCCGCCCTCGTGCAGCAGCCGTACGTCGGGGTGGACCTTGGCGGCGAAGTACGCGAAGCCGTAGGCCTGGGAGGCGGCCGCGCGCAGGCCGAGCACGGGCAGGGGGCGGGAGGCGGCGAGCAGCCGTCCGGCCCGCCGCACGGGCCGGGGGTCGGCGAGCACCTCGGCGAGGTGCCGCAGGTTCTCGATCTCGGCCTCGACGGCCTGCTGGTACTCGTTGCGGGCGGCGGAGTCCGCGCTCTGCTCGGCGGGTGCGACCTCGCGCAGGTGGCGGCGCAGCGCCGGGTAGCCGTCGAAGCCGAGGGCGACGGCGAACCGGGTGACGGAGGGCTGGCTGACCCCGGCCAGTTCGGCGAGTTCGACGCTGGAGAGGAACGGCACGTCGGCGGCGCGTCGCACCATGCTGTGCGCGATCCGGCGCTGGGTGGGCGTCAGCCGGTGCCCTTCGAAGAGCGCCTGCAGACGGACGGCGGGGCTGTCCGTCACGCCCACCGCGGTGTCCCTGTCCCCGTTCATGCCCGCTCCCCCTCCACGGCCGCTTATTCACTCAACGCAAACTCTGCATGAAGCTATACAGCCAGGCAAGGCCGTCCCGCCCTGCGGACTCCCGCGGGGCTCGGCGCGCCCCAACGGGGTCGGCGGTCCCCCGTACGGAGAGGGGGGCTAACCCCAGTGCCCCCCGGCCCGGCGCTTCCTACCGTGGACGGCATGACCGGAATGGAAGCAGGGGACACCGAGCTGAAGAAGGACCTCGACGCCAGCCTGCGGGCACGCAGGGAACTGGGCGAGGAGTACGAGACCGCGCTGGTGGACTCCTTCCTGGAGAAGGTCGACCAGCGCATCGACGCCGCGGTGGAGCGCCGGGTGCGCCGGCAGTTCGCGGAGGCGCGGATGACGGCGGCCTGGGAGAGCCGTTCGCCCCGGGCGACGGACTCCTGGAGCGAGCGGTTCGGCTTCGGCATCGTCTCGCTGGTGCTGGCGGTCCCGCTCTCGGCGATCGGTGCCGGCACCGCCCACCTGCCGGGTCTGCTCGTCGCCTGGGCGGGCATCGTCGGCGTCAACGTCGTCCAGGCCGCCCGGAGCGATCCGGGCCTCTTCCGCCGGCGAAGGGCCACCGGGGACGGCGGCTGGGAGGAGTGAGCGGCCGGCCTGCGACGCCGAAGCCGCGGAAGGTGCCCGTCCCGTCGGCGCAGTCGGCGTAGTCGCCGAAGTCCGGGCCGGCGCTCGCGCGCAGGTCGGCGGAGATCCGCGCGAACCACTCGGGCGGCACCCGGACCGTGCGTCCGGGCTCGTCGTCGAGCGAGAGGGCGAGCAGGCGGTGCTCCGCGCCGGTCAGGGCGACGGTGTCGGCGAGGAAGAGGTGGGTGAGCTGCTCGCCCTCTTCGGCGGCGTTGTCCTCGGCGATCAGGTCCCCGATGCCGACGCCGGCGAACCGGACGTCGCCGACGCAGGTCGCACCGGCTCCGTACACCTCCCGCAGGGCGTCCCACGCCGAGTCGTCCGTGAAGTCGGTGCGCAGGACGAGCGAGGTCAGTTCATCGGGTCGGGGCAGAGCCATACGGCGATGCTAGGCGGCCGGAAGGCTACAAGGCCCGTCGGCGGAGGGGGACGGGACATGCCATGTCCGCCGGCGACGGAGAAACCCCACCGGCGACGACGGCCGACACCAGCGCTGAAGAGCCCCACCGGCAGGCGCACAAAGCCGCCACCGGCCCGAGGAACCCCACCGGCACCGAGGAACCCCACCGACGGGCGACGAGGCCCACCACCGCTGAGGGACGAATCCCACCGGCGGCCAAGGCCGCCACCGGCACCCGAGAACTCCCGCCCGCGGGCGGGCACGGCCGCGAGCGCGGCGGCGGTTCAGCCCGCCGGGGGCGTGGGGCGTGAGGGGGAGTGTGCGCGGGGACCGCCGCACCCCCGTCACCGGGGGGCGGGACGACGGCGGTCCCCGCGAGGGACGCGGTCCGGGTCAGGCCGGCGCTCGCGTCCGTGGCGCCTGTGGAGGTCCGGGAGCCGCTCCGGAGGTCCGTGACGCCGTTTCGGTGCCGGCGGGGCGGGGCGTCTCCCCCGGCGTTCACCGCCTGGGAGGTACTTCCACCGCCTGCCGACACCTCCAATGTGCCGGACCCGTGTTAAGCGTGTGCTGCGCGCACGTGACGCGCTCGTACCACTTCCGCGAAGTCCACCGCTTCGGTGGGCAAACGGAAGTTCGCCGCCCGAACGGGCGATTCACCGCATGTTTCCCGGAGGTTCGGCTCCCGGACCCCGGAAGCTACTTCCCGCCCTTGGCGAGGAAGGCGAGCAGGTCCTGGCGGCTGACGACGCCGGTGGGCTTGCCCTCGACGAGGACGATCGCCGCGTCGGCCGTACCCAGCACGGACATCAGGTCGCCGACCGGCTCGCCCGAGCCGACCTGCGGCAGCGGGGCGGACATGTGCTTCTCCAACGGGTCCTCCAGCGAGGCCCTCTTGTTGAACAGGGCGTCGAGCAGCTCGCGCTCCACGACGGATCCCACGACCTCCGCCGCCATGACGTCCGGGTGTCCGGCGCCCGGCTTGACGACCGGCATCTGCGAGACGCCGTACTCGCGCAGCACCTCGATGGCCTGGCCGACGGTCTCGTCCGGGTGCATGTGGACGAGGGACGGGATGGCGCCGGCCACCTTGTCGTTGAGGACGTCGGCGACGCGCGCGCTGGGGCCCTCGTCCTCCAGGAAGCCGTAGTCGGCCATCCACTCGTCGTTGAAGATCTTCGAGAGGTACCCGCGGCCGCTGTCGGGCAGCAGCACGACCACGACGTCGTCCGGCCCGAGCCGCTCGGCGACCCGCAGCGCGGCGACGACGGCCATGCCGCAGGAGCCGCCCACCAGCAGCCCCTCCTCCTTGGCCAGCCGGCGGGTCATCTGGAACGAGTCCTTGTCGGAGACCGGCACGATCTCGTCGGCGACGGTCCGGTCGTAGGCGCTCGGCCAGAAGTCCTCACCGACGCCCTCGACGAGGTAGGGCCGCCCGGAGCCGCCCGAGTAGACGGAACCCTCGGGGTCGGCGCCGATGACCTTCACCGCGCCGTCGCTGACGTCCTTCAGGTAGCGGCCGGTGCCGGAGATGGTGCCGCCGGTGCCGACGCCCGTCACGAAGTGGGTGATCCTCCCCTCCGTCTGCTCCCACAGCTCGGGGCCCGTGGAGTGGTAGTGGGAGAGCGGGTTGTTGGGGTTGGAGTACTGGTCGGGCTTCCACGCGCCCGGCGTCTCGCGCACCAGCCGGTCGGAGACGTTGTAGTACGAGTCGGGGTGCTCGGGGTCGACGGCCGTGGGGCAGACGACGACCTCGGCGCCGTACGCCCGCAGTACGTTGATCTTGTCGGTGCTCACCTTGTCGGGGCACACGAAGATGCACTTGTACCCCTTCTGCTGCGCGACGATGGCGAGCCCCACACCGGTGTTGCCGCTGGTCGGCTCGACGATGGTGCCGCCGGGCTTGAGCTCCCCGCTCTGCTCGGCCGCCTCGATCATGCGCAGGGCGATGCGGTCCTTCACGGAACCACCGGGGTTGAAGTACTCCACCTTGGCCAGGACGGTCGCCCGGATGCCCTGCGTGACGTGGTTGAGCTTCACCAGCGGGGTGTTGCCGACGAGGCTGATCATCGAGTCGTGGAATTGCACCGTTGTCTCCGGTTGCTTGCAAAAACAGTGGTCGTAGTGGTCCCGCCAGCCTACGGCCCGGCCGTGACGTTCACTTCCGGTTGAGATTGGCCGACGGTCCGTACGGGGCAAGGAGTGGGTGTACGGACACGAGGAGGTGGCGGCGAGGCATGACGAGCATGTCCAGGGCACGGGTGGCCCGGCGCATCGCGGCCGGCGCGGCCTACGGCGGCGGCGGGATCGGCCTGGCCGGGGCGGCGGTCGTCGGACTGCTGCTGACGGAGGCGCAACTGGCCCGGCGCCATGTCAACGGCAACGGCGCCCAGCCCCGCGTCCCGCAGGCGGACGGCGTGTACGGCCGGGTCTACACCACACCCGGCGTGGAGGCGCTGCGGCTGACACTGCTCGGCGACTCCACGGCCGCCGGGCAGGGTGTCCACCGGGCGGGCCAGACCCCGGGCGCGCTGCTGGCCTCCGGGCTCGCGGCCGTGGCGGAGCGCCCGGTGAAGCTGCGCAACGTGGCGTTGCCCGGCGCCCAGTCCGACGACCTCGACCGGCAGGTCACCCTGGTCCTCGGCCACACCGACCGGGTGCCCGACGTATGCGTGATCATGATCGGCGCGAACGACGTCACCCACCGCATGCCCCCCACCCGCTCGGTGCGCCACCTGTCGTCGGCGGTCCGGCGGCTGCGGACGGCCGGTGCCGAGGTGGTCGTGGGCACCTGTCCCGACCTGGGCACCCTCGAACCGGTGGGCCAGCCCCTGCGCTGGCTGGCCAGACGCGCCTCCCGCCAGCTGGCGGCCGCCCAGACGATCGGCGTCGTCGAGCAGGGCGGTCGCACGGTGTCTCTGGGCGACCTGCTGGGCCCCGAGTTCGAGGCGAACCCCCGCGAGCTGTTCGGCCCCGACCACTACCACCCCTCGGCTGAGGGGTACGCGACGGCCGCGATGGCGGTCCTGCCCACGGTCTGCGCCGCCCTCGGGCTGTGGCCGGCCGAGGAGGAGCGCCCGGACGTCTCCCGCCGCGAGGGTTTCCTGCCGGTGGCACGGGCGGCGGCGGAGGCCGCGTCCGAGGCCGGCACGGAGGTCACGGCGGCGATGCCGACGGGGCCGCGGGGCCCGTGGGCACTGCTCAAGCGCCGCCGTCGGCGCCGGGTCCCCGAGCCGGAGACCACCTCGGTGTCCCCGTCGGGCGCCGGTCAGTGAGGGGTCCGCGCGGCCCGGCCCGTCGGGAGTGCGCCCCCGAGAAAAGCAAGCGCTTGGAAACTGCGGTCAGGGTCACACCACGCTCCCCGTGACCAGGACCATACGGACAGGTAACTTCCCAACCAGCCACGCAGACAGAAGTTCCCCGTACGCCAATGGAGCCGTGATGCCCGAAGCCGTCATCGTCTCGACCGCCCGCTCCCCCATCGGCCGCGCCGGCAAGGGCTCCCTCAAGGACCTGCGCCCGGACGACCTGACCGCCACCATCATCCAGGCGGCCCTCGCCAAGGTCCCCGAGCTGGACCCGAGGGACATCGACGACCTGATGCTCGGCTGCGGTCTTCCCGGCGGCGAGCAGGGCCACAACCTCGGCCGGATCGTCGCCGTGCAGATGGGCATGGACCACCTGCCCGGCTGCACGATCACCCGTTACTGTTCCTCCTCGCTCCAGACCAGCCGCATGGCCCTGCACGCCATCAAGGCCGGCGAGGGCGACGTCTTCATCTCGGCCGGCGTCGAGATGGTCTCCCGCTACGCCAACGGCACCTCCGACATGCCGAGCGGGCGCAACCCGCTCTTCGCCGACGCCGAGGCCCGCACCGCCGAGGTCGCCCAGCAGGAGGGCACCACCTGGCACGACCCGCGCGAGGACGGCCTGCTGCCCGACCCGTACATCGCGATGGGCCAGACCGCCGAGAACCTCGCCCGCGCCAAGGGCATCACCCGCCAGGACATGGACGAGTTCGGCGTCCGCTCCCAGAACCTCGCCGAGGAAGCCATCAAGAACGGCTTCTGGGAGCGCGAGATCACCCCGGTGACGCTCCCCGACGGCACGGTCGTCAGCAAGGACGACGGCCCGCGCGCCGGCGTCACCCTGGAGGGCGTGGCCGGCCTGAAGCCGGTCTTCCGCCCCGACGGCATGGTCACGGCGGGCAACTGCTGCCCCCTGAACGACGGCGTCGCCGCGGTCGTCATCATGAGCGACACCAAGGCCCGCGAGCTCGGGCTGACCCCGCTGGCCCGGATCGTCTCCACCGGCGTCTCCGGCCTCTCCCCGGAGATCATGGGCCTCGGCCCGGTCGAGGCGAGCAACCAGGCCCTGCGCCGCGCCGGTCTGACCATCGACGACATCGACCTGGTCGAGATCAACGAGGCGTTCGCCGCGCAGGTGATCCCCTCCTACCGCGACCTCGGCATCGACCTCGACAAGCTGAACGTCAACGGCGGCGCCATCGCCGTCGGCCACCCCTTCGGCATGACCGGCGCCCGGATCACCGGCACGCTCATCAACTCCCTCCAGTTCCACGACAAGCAGTTCGGTCTGGAGACGATGTGCGTGGGCGGCGGCCAGGGCATGGCGATGGTGATCGAGCGCCTCAGCTGACCGACCGCACCTCACGGTAGCCGTCGCGGCACCGACGGTGAGCCGACGGCCCGGAGTCCGGAAAACCCCTGGACTCCGGGCCGTTTTGTGATCGAATTTCCCCCAGGATGTGACCTATCTCCCTCGCCGCAGGGAAATCCCAGTTCAGAGCCGTTTCGTCACCGGACCCCGGACCCATGTCCCCGTCCGTTTCGTGACGTTACGCACTGACAGCTGGATAGTCCGCCCTTCAAGCTGATGTAGGAAGTCGGGGGGTCGACTTTGAACCGGGAGTACGTCAGTGAGCGCCATGCCGATCGCCCTGCTGGTCACCACGGCCGCCACCGGTGCCGTGGGCGTCGCCGTCCTGCGCACCCTCCTGCAGCTGCGCCGGCAGGTCGCCGCCCTGCACACCCGGCTCGCCGACCACCAGGCCGCCCGGACGCACGGACTGGTGCCCGCAGCCCGCACCACGGCCGACGCGGACGAGATACGCGCCGCGGTGGCCGGGGCGCTGGCCGAGGAGCGGGAGCGGGAGCTGGCCGAGGCGCGGGCCTTCTGGGCCGCCCAGGAGGCCCGTGACGCCTCCGACACGCCCTCCCTGCTGGGCCTGCCGGACAGCGAGCTGTTCCTGCCCCGACAGACCGACTTCACGGGCCTGGAGCCGCTGGAGCCGGTGAGCGAGCCGACCGCGGACCTCGACGAGTTCGCCGGGGAGTCCCCGGAGCTGGCCGCAGCGCGCCGCCGGCACCCCTCCCACCCGGACTTCGTGCCCGTGCAGTCGCCGGTGGTCAACGACCACGAGCGCACGGTCACCGCCCTGGAGGACCTGGCCGCCGCCCGGACCGAACTGACCGACGTGCGGCCCGGCCCGCTCGGCACCCTCGACGTCTACGTCTTCGCCGACGGCACCACGCTGTGCATGACACCGGGCCACCGCGAGACCGCCGAACGCCTCGCGAGCGCCCTGACGGCGGGCGAGACGCCGTACCTGCTGGGCGGCTCGGGCATCTCCGGCGCGTACACGCTGACGTTCGCGTGCGGCGAGGAGAACGTCTACATCCTCGCCGACCGGGTCATAGCGAGCTTCTGACCGCCGGACCGGCCCTCACACGCCGGCGCGTTTCTGCGCCTCCTCCACGAGCCGTACCGCTTCCTCGACCTCGCTCTCGTCCCGCAGGACGAGGGCGAGGTCGTGCACGGCGACGGTGATCTGGTCGGCGGCGGCGAACATCCCGGCGTCCGGCATCACCCTCGGTTCCCCGGAGGGGTCCTCGATCCGCTGGGTCCGCAGCGCCAACTCCCTGGCCAGCGCCAGCGCCTCCGCGGCGGCACCTCTCTGCAACCGACTCTGTGGGGCCGCCCGAAGGCGATCGGCGAAGTGATCCACCGCACGGGTAAGAGGCGTCGTATCAACCACGCGGTGAGCGTACGCGCCGCACCGGGACTGTTGCCAACGGGCGAACGCTCAGGCACGGTGACCTGAAGGACCGGCTTACACCCCATTGCGTCCGGAGGCGCCGATGTCCCAAGTCTTCTCCGAGGAGACCCATCGCAACCTGCTCGCCCGCATCCCCCAGTGCACCGGTCGTGCCATCTCCGACTGGTTGCGCACCGTCGACGAAGGCCCCGCTCTCCGCTTCGAGGAGAAGGTCAGCTGGCTGCGCCACGAGCACAACCTCGCGTACGGCCACGCCAAGGCGATCATCCACGAGTACGACCTGAGGAGGGCCGCGCGCAAACTGCGCTAGGCGCGCTCGGAGGACGACCCTCCGCACGGACCCGACCCACGACACGACCTGACCCACGCAACGACCACGGACATGACGAAGGGCCCCGGGGATCCCGGGGCCCTTGCGTGGTCATCGTCCGTGCCCGGGCGGTGGACCGCCCGGCGCGGTGTCCTAGTCGTCGCCGCCCTGGAGGATCGCCAGGAGTCGCAGGAACTCCATGTAGATCCACACCAGCGTCAGCGTGAGACCGAAGGCCGCGAGCCAGGCCTCCTCGCGCGGGGCGCCGTAGGCGATGCCGTCCTCGACCTGCTTGAAGTCCAGGGCGAGGAAGCAGGCACCGAGGATGATGCCGATGACACCGAACACGATGCCGAGGGCGCCGCTGCGGAAGCCGAGCCCGTCGCCACCGGCGAAGACGGTGAACAGCAGGTTCACGGCCATCAGCAGGACGAAGCCGAGCGCGGCGGCCATGACGAAGCCGTAGAAGCGGCGGTTGACGCGGATCCAGCCCGCCTTGTAGGCCACGAGCACACCGGCGAAGACCGCCATCGTGCCGAGCACGGCCTGGGCGACGACGCCGTCGGCGATGTACGTCGACACGGCGCTGGAGATCACACCGAGGAACACGCCCTCGAGGGCCGCGTACGACAGGATCAGCGCGGGCGACGGACGGCGCTTGAAGGACTGGACGAGCGCCAGGACCATCGCGACCAGACCGGCGCCGACGGCGATGCCGTAGGACTTGCCGAGGTTGGCCTCGTCGACGGGCAGCAGCAGCCACGACAGGACGGCCGTGAAGACCACGGTGCCGAGCGTCGTCGCGGTGCGCGTGACCACGTCGTCGATGGTCATCGCACCGGTGGTGACCGGGGCCTGCGGGGCGCCGTACTGCGCGTCCTGCTGGGCGTAAGGGTTCTGCGCGTAGGGGTTGCCGGCCGGCTGGGCGTACGGGTTGCCGCCCTGCGCGTACGGGTTGCCCTGCTGCGTGCCGACAGCGGGACCCCCGGCCTGCGGCGCGGCGTTGAAGCCCGCGTAGCCGTTGTCGCGGCTGAACCCCCGTCGCGAGAAGACCGGGTTTCTGCTCCTCATTTCACTCCTCCATGGCCACACAGCATGGCCTTGGCATCAAGAGTAATAGGTAGGCAAAGGATTGACCCTAGTGCTTGGGGAGGATCTTTCCCTCGTCGTGCTGCGCAACACGGTACGTGGCTCCCTGATTCCCGCCAGCGGGCGGACTCATTCATGACCAACCCGGTACCCGCCCGGAACCGGTCGGAGATCATCCGGCCCCGTCATCCTCCCGTGCCCGCCCTCACCCGAACGGGAACCCGGTGTACGCCTCGGCCAGGTCGGTCTCCGCGGCCCGGGAGGAGGCGATGCGCTCCAGCCGGGCGAGCTGGAGGCGGTCCTCGAAGGGGGTGGCGTCGGGGGCCCGGTGCAGGAGGGTCGTCATGTCGTAGCTGAACCGCTCGGCCTGCCAGACGCGCCGCAGGCAGGTCCTCGAGTAGGCGTCCAGCAGTTCGGGCGACCCGGTCTCCTTCTCGTGGACCAGGGCGTGCGCGAGGGTGACGACGTCGCCGACGGCCAGGTTCAGGCCCTTCGCTCCGGTCGGCGGCACGATGTGGGCGGCGTCGCCGGCGAGGAAGAGCCGGCCGTGGCGCATCGGCTCGTGGACGTAGGAGCGCATGGGGGTGACCGACTTCTGGGTGATCGGGCCGCGCTCGAGGCGCCAGTCGTCGGCCGTCTCGAAGCGGCGCTCCAGCTCGTCCCAGATCTCCTCGTCGCTCCAGGCCTCGGCGTCGGTGCCCTCGGGGACCTGGAGGTAGAGGCGGGAGACGGACGGGGAGCGCATGGACAGCAGGGCGAAGCCGCGGTCGTGGCGGGCGTAGACCAGCTCGTCGTGCGAGGGCGGCACGTCGGCGAGGATGCCGAGCCAGCCGAAGGGGTACGTGCGTTCGAAGACGCGGGTCAGCTCGGCGGGGATCGCCCGGCGGGCGACGCCCCAGAAGCCGTCGCAGCCGGCGACGTAGTCGCACTCCAGGACGTCCTCGGCGCCCTCGTGCCGGAAGCGGACGCGCGGGCTGTCGGTGTCCGCGCCCTCCACCGCCAGCGCCTCCGCCTCGAACAGCAGCGGGCCGCCGTCCTGAAGCCGGAGGGCGATGAGGTCCTTGCAGACCTCCGTCTGGGCGTAGACCGTCACGGACCGGCCGCCGGTGAGGGCGGGGAAGTCGACGCGGTGACGCCTGCGGTCGTAGCGCAGCTCGATGCCGTCGTGGCGCAGCCCCTCGCGGTCCATGCGCTCCCCGGCCCCGGCCGCGCGCAGCACGTCCACCGTGCCCTGCTCGAGGATCCCGGCCCGCTGCCGGTGCTCGACGTAGGCCCGGTCGCGGCTCTCCAGGACGACGGAGTCGACGCCGGACTCGTGGAGGAGGCGGGCGAGGAGGAGGCCGGCGGGGCCGGCGCCGATGATGCCGACGGTGGTGCGCATCGGGCGTTCCCTTCAGACGGGCGTCAGTGCCGCGCGGTGTGCGCAGAGCGGTAGCCAACAGAGAGTGTTCGCGGACGTGGGCGGGCGTTCCCGGATGTTCGCGTGGTGAAGTTTTCTTCACTACGATGGGATGTGAGTCTGCGCCCGCGTTCATCGGGTGTCAACGGTCGGGCCGCCGGAGGTCAAGGACTCAATGGAGGGTGCAACGAACCCGCGAGGGTCGGAGGTGCCCGGAACCGGACTTGAACCGGTACGCCCGCGAGGGGCAGCGAGGTTTAAGCTCGCCGTGTCTGCATTCCACCATCCGGGCAGGCCATGGGCTCCGCATCGAGATTCGACCCTATCGGGGCGCGTCCCCCGAACAGCCGAAGAACGGACCGATGTTGTCTTATTTTATTGACGTCTGAGGGAGCATCAGCCCCGGGAACTGGCCATCCGCACTTGCCAATAGCCTCGCGTGCGGCAGCCGGTCACGCATGCGGAATGACGGAATTTCACCGCCCGAACGAGGGTGCTCCACCGGTTCTTGACGAACGGTCTCTCAGGGGCGGCCGTCATCCCCTGGTATGACACGGCGGCCCCCCGTCCCCCCGAAGTCTGCCTTCGGAACCGGAACTGCGACTGACTACACGGCGGCGGACGGCCGGGACGATGGTTCCTGTCCCCCGAACCGGGGACACGCCGCCGTCGACAGGAGCATCACCCGTGACCACCAGCCCCCTCGCCGACCGGACCACCGCCGTGGCCGCACGTGCCACGGACCTGTCGAAGATCTACGGACAGGGCGAGACCCGGGTGGTCGCCCTGGACCAGGTCTCCGTCGACTTCCGCCAGGCGGAGTTCACCGCGATCATGGGCCCCTCCGGCTCCGGCAAGTCCACCCTGATGCACTGCGTGGCCGGCCTGGACACCTTCTCCTCCGGTTCCGTGCGGATAGGCGACACCGAGCTGGGCTCCCTGAAGGACAAGCAGCTCACCAAGTTGCGCCGGGACAAGATCGGGTTCATCTTCCAGGCGTTCAACCTGCTGCCGACGCTGACCGCGCTGGAGAACATCACCCTCCCGATGGACATCGCGGGCCGCAAGCCGGACAAGCAGTGGCTGGACTCGGTCATCCGGATGGTGGGCCTCGCGGACCGGCTCGGCCACCGGCCCTCCCAGCTCTCCGGCGGCCAGCAGCAGCGCGTCGCCGTGGCCCGCGCCCTCGCCGCCAAGCCGGAGATCATCTTCGGCGACGAGCCCACCGGGAACCTCGACTCCCGCTCGGGCGCCGAAGTGCTGGGCTTCCTGCGCAACTCCGTACGGGAGCTGGGGCAGACGGTGGTGATGGTGACCCACGACCCGGTCGCCGCGGCGTACGCGGACCGGGTGGTCTTCCTCGCGGACGGCCGGATCGTCGACGAGGTCTACGGGCCGACCGCCGACTCGGTGCTGGACCGGATGAAGCGGTTCGACGCCAAGGGCCGCACCAGCTGATCTCCCGTCAGGACCGACGGATCCGAGAACCGGACTGAGAAGAAAAGAACCCATGTTCCGTACCGCCTTGCGCAACGTACTCGCGCACAAGGCCCGGCTCCTGATGACCGTGCTCGCCGTGATGCTCGGCGTGGCCTTCGTGTCGGGGACCCTGGTCTTCACCAACACCATCTCCGACGCCTACCAGAAGAGCTCCGCCAAGGGCTTCGACCAGGTCGACGTCGCCGTGACGCCCGAGTACCAGGACGACGAGGGCGACCGCATCGGCAAGGTCCCCGAGCTGACCCGGGCCCTGCTCGACGACAGCGCGAAGGTGCCCGGCGCCGCGTCCGCCGTCGGCGTCGTCGGCGGCTTCACCGCGATCGCCGACAAGGACGGCAAGCTCATCGGCGGCGGCTTCCGGTCGCAGGGCGGCAACTACTGGGGCGACAAGGACCCCCGGTACCCGCTGAAGGAGGGTTCCGCCCCGCACGGCGCCGGCCAGGTGGCCATCGACTCCGAGACCGCGCGGCGGGCCGGCTACGCGGTCGGCGACACCGTCCGCATCTCGGTCGACGGCCCGGTCCTCACCCCGAGGATCAGCGGCATCTTCACCACCGACGACGGCAACGTCGCCGCCGGCGGCAGCCTCGCCCTGTTCGACACCGCCACCGCGCAGAAGCTGTTCGGCAAGCCCGGCGTGTACGACGAGATCGCCGTGAAGGCCGCCGCGGGCACCTCCCAGACCGCGCTGAAGGCCGCACTCGACAAGGCCCTGCCCGCCGACCTCGTCGAGACCACCACCGGCCGGCAACTCGCCGACGAACAGGCGGAGATGATCTCGTCCCAGATGAGCGGGATGAAGCAGGGCCTGCTGGTGTTCGCCGGCATCGCGCTCTTCGTCGGCACCTTCATCATCGCCAACACCTTCACCATGCTGGTCGCCCAGCGCACCAGGGAACTGGCGCTGCTGCGCGCCGTCGGCGCCTCCCGCCGGCAGGTCACCCGCTCGGTGCTGATCGAGGCGTTCGTCGTCGGCACGGTGGCCGGCGTGACCGGTCTGGTCACGGGCGTCGGCATCGGCGCCGGCCTCAGGTCGCTGATGGGCACCTTCGACGCGACCGTTCCCGACGGCCCGCTGGTGATCTCGCCCGGCACGGTCGCCGCCGCCCTAGGGGTCGGCGTCGTCATCACCATGCTGGCGGCCTGGCTGCCGGGCCGACGGGCCGCGAAGATCCCGCCGGTCGCCGCGATGAGCAGCGTCCACGCCCGCGCGACCACCCGGTCGCTGGTGCTGCGCAACACCCTCGGCGCCCTGTTCTCGGCCGCCGGCGTCGCCGTGGTCCTCGCCGCCACGACGATGAGCGGCTCCGACGGCCAGGCCCCGATGGGACTCGGCGCGGTGCTGCTGATCATCGGCGTGTTCATCCTGACGCCGCTGCTGTCGCGTCCGCTGATCGCCGCCGCGGCGCCCGTGCTGCGGGTGTTCGGGGTGTCCGGGAAGCTGGCCCGGCAGAACTCGGTGCGCAACCCGCGCCGTACGGCCGCCACGGCCTCCGCCCTGATGATCGGCCTGACCCTGATCACCGGCATGACGGTGATGGCGGGCAGCGTGCAGAAGTCCATCGACAAGATGGCCTCGGCCGCGATCAAGGCCGACTACGTCGTGTCGATGGCGAACGGCACCTACCTCTCCCCCGACGTCGACCGCACACTCCGGGAGACCGCCGGGGTGACCCTCACCAGCCCGATGCGCAACGCGCCGGCCCGCGTCGACGGGAAGACGACCGAGTACCTCACCGGCGTGACCGGCTCGGCGATCGGCCGACTGACCGACCTCAAGGTCGACAACGGTACGTTCGAGATCGGCGGCGCCCGGGTCGTCGTCGACACCCGCACCGCCAAGAGCCTCGGCTGGAAGGCCGGTTCGTCCTTCACGGCGTCGTTCGAGGACGGCAAGAAGGAGCGGCTGACGGTCTCCGCGGTCTACGAGGGCAACGAGCTGCTCCAGGGCATCCTCCTCGACAACGCCACCCTGACCCCGCACCTGACCGACCCGACCGACATGAACGTCATGGTCAAGACGTCCGGCGGCGCGTCCGACGCGACCAAGGACAAGCTGGAGAAGGCCCTCGGCTCCAACCCGGCCATCAAGGTCCAGAGCAGGCAGGACCTCTCCAACGAGATCGCGCAGATGTTCACGCTGATGCTGAACATGCTGTACGGGCTGCTCGCGATGGCCGTGATCGTCGCGGTGCTCGGTGTCATCAACACCCTGGCGATGTCGGTGTTCGAGCGCTCCCAGGAGATCGGCATGCTGCGCGCCATCGGCCTGGACCGCAGGTCGGTCAAGCGGATGGTGCGGCTGGAGTCGCTGGTGATCTGCCTGTTCGGCGGGGTGCTCGGCATCGGGCTCGGCGTGTTCTTCGGCTGGGCGGCCGGCGAGCTCATCGGCACGGCGATGCCGACGTACGAGCTGGTCCTGCCGTGGGCCCGGATGGCCGTCTTCCTGCTGCTGGCGGCCTGTGTGGGCGTCCTGGCGGCGCTGTGGCCGGCGCGGCGGGCGGCGAAGCTGAACATGCTCACGGCCATCAAGTCGGAGTAGGGCGGCGCGCAGGCGGGCCGCGGCCGGAGCGCGACGCGGCCCGGCCCCGAGGGCCCCGGAAGTCCGCTCACGCGGTTCCGGGGCCCTCGGCGTACCGGTCGGGCGCCGTCAGTTCCAGGTGCGGGCGCGCAGCGGCAGACCCGACGCCCCGGCACCGGGGGTGCGGACGGCGAGGACCTGGTTGACGCCGATGTGGTTGCGTTCGAAGCCGAGGGCCGAGGCGGCCATGTACAGCCGCCAGACACGGGCCCGGCCGGGGCCTGTCAGGTGCACGGCCCGGTCCCAGTCGGCCTCCAGCCGGTCGACCCAGCGGCGCAGGGTGAGGGCGTAGTGCTCGCGGATCGCCTCCACGTCGCGGACCTCGAAGCCCGCCCGCTCCAACTGGGTGACGGTGGTGCCGACGGGGGCCAGCTCGCCGTCGGGGAAGACGTAGGCGTCGATGAACGCGTCGATGCGGTAGGTGGTTTCGTCGCGCTGGGGACGGCGGGCGATCTGGTGGTTCAGCAGTCGTCCGCCGGGCCGCAGGAGGTCGTGCAGGACCTTCGCGTACTCCAGGTACCGCTCGGCGCCGACGTGCTCGGCCATCCCGATGGAGGAGATCGCGTCGTACGGCCCGTCGGAGACGTCCCGGTAGTCCTGGACGCGGATCTCGACCCGGTCGGTCAGCCCCTCGTCGGCGACGCGCTTGCGGGCGTAGGTCGCCTGCTCCTGGGAGAGGGTGATGCCGACGACGCTCACGCCGTGGTCCCGGGCCGCGTGGATCGCCATCGAGCCCCAGCCGCAGCCGACGTCGAGCAGGCGCCGGCCGGGGGTCAGGGCGAGCTTGCGGCAGACGAGTTCGAGCTTGTCGCGCTGGGCGGCCTCGAGCGTGTCGTCCGGGGACTCCCAGTAGGCGCAGGAGTACACCATGGACGGGCCGAGGACGATCTCGTAGAAGTCGTTGCCGACGTCGTAGTGGTGGCTGACGGCCCGTCTGTCGGTGCGGCGGGTGTGCACGGGGCGGCCTCGGCGCACCTCCTCGCGGGGCGGGGCGGGCGGCAGCGGGGGGCCGGCGAGCCTCAGCAGTCCGGCGACCGCCCGGCGGAAGTCGGGGTCGCGGAGGGCCTCGGCGAGGGTGCGGGCGTCCTCGCCGCGCTCCCAGACCAGGCCGGCCAGCCGGTCGAGGACGGTGTAGAGGTCCCCCTCGATCTCCAGGTCGCCGGCCACCCAGGCGCGGGCCAGGCCCAGTTCACCGGGTTTGAACAGCAGTCGGCGCAGCGCCCTGCGGTTGCGCACGACCAGGGCGGGTGCGTCGGGAGGTCCCGCCTGGGAACCGTCCCAGGCGCGGACACGCACCGGGAACGGGGCTCCCAGCAACTGTTCGACGAGGGCATGGAGCCGCGACGCGGCGTCGGCCATGGTGCACACCTCCGTGACGGTGATCCCGGAATGTCCTGTCACCACGTAAACACGGAACGTACCCGATTCCAGTCCCCCACAGCCGTTATGAACGGGCAAAATGAGGGCGCACGCCGACCGCCCACGCGCCCGGCAGATCACAGCCCCCGGCGCACCCCGCCTGTCACAGCGGGTCGCGGTCCGTGCGCCCGACGGCTCTCAGCCGGTCGCCGCCGTCCCCCCGCCGGTCACAGAAGGGTGGCGCTGTCCAGCACGGCGTCCACGATCCGCCGCGCCTCGGGCCCGCCCGGCTGCGCGACACCGAGGAGGAAGGCCGAGCGGCTGTCGTCCACGGCGACGACGGTCATCCGCAGGTGCCCCGCCCCTCCCTCGCCGTCGGACACCTTCAGGACCACGGTGTGCGCCGGACGCCCGTCGACCGTGCGGGCTTCGGACTCCTGCGGGGTGGAGTCGCCGTCGGGGTAGAAGAACTCGGCGTTCGAACGGGCCCATGCCTCGGTGGACGCCCGCAGGTCGGACTCCGCCACGGCGCCGCCCCGCCCCGCGAGGACGACGCTCCCGCTGTCGTCGGCGGCGGACTCGCCCCCGTGCGAGATCGAGGAGGTGAACGCGTCGAGCAGATCACCGTCCGCGCGCTTCCACCCCTCGGGAAGGGCGTACGAGATGCCGGCGGTGGTGTCCTGCACCCGTGGCCGCCCCGCCAGCGGCCCGTCGTCCCCGCCGTCCGTCATCCGCCAGGCGACGAGCCCCGCACCGGCCACGAGCAGCACCAACGCCACGACCACACCCACCGGCCCCCGCCACCGACGCCCCGGCCCGCCGGGGGCGGGCGGCGGCGGGAACCCGGCGACGGGCGGGGACGGGGGCTGCTGGGGGAGGTGCGGAACGTGCGGTGTCGTCATGGCCCCACTCGATCATGACGGGCGGTGGCGGGGCGTGGGCGCCGGTACTCAGAGACGTACTCAGATCGACCGCGCCCCGGCCCGTCCACGCCGAAGGGGCCGCCCGCACCACGGATGGCGGGCGGCCCCTTCGGGCGTCGTTCGGTCGGCGGAGGTCAGGAGGCCTTGGCCTTTTCCTCCGTCTTGGCCGGCTTGGCGGCCACCGGGGCCGGCTTGGCGGCCTCGTAGAACTCCTCGCGCGGGGACTCCAGGGCGCCGAGGGCGACGACCTCACGCTTGAGGAACATGCCGAGGGTCCAGTCGGCGAAGACGCGGATCTTGCGGTTCCACGTCGGCATGGCCAGACCGTGGTAGCCACGGTGCATGTACCAGGCGAGACGGCCCTTGAGCTTGATCTTCATCTTGCCCATGACGATCATCGCCACGCCCTTGTGCAGGCCGAGACCGGCCACCGCGCCCTTGTTGGAGTGCGCGTACTCCTTCTGCGGGAAGCCCCGCATTCCGGAGATCACGTTGTCGCCGAGGACCCTGGCCTGACGCAGGGCGTGCTGGGCGTTCGGCGGGCACCAGGCGTTCTCGTTGCCCGCCTTGCGGCCGGCGAGGTCCGGGACCTGGGCGTTGTCGCCGGCGGCCCAGATGTAGTCGGTGCCCTGCACCTGGAGGGTGGCGGCCGTGTCGACGTGACCGCGCGGGCCCAGCGGGAGGCCGTAGCGGGCCAGGACCGGGTTCGGCTTGACGCCGGCCGTCCACACGATGGTGCTGGAGTCGACCTCCAGGCCGTTCTTCAGCACCACGTGGCCGTCGACGCAGGAGTCCATCGAGGTGGAGAGGTAGATCTCCACGCCGCGGCTCTCCAGGTGCTCCTTGCCGTACTGGCCGAGCTTGGGGCCGACCTCGGGGAGGATCTTGTCGGCGGCGTCGACCAGGATGAAGCGCATGTCCTCGCGGGACACGTTCTTGTAGTACTTGGCCGCGTCGCGGGCCATGTCCTCGACCTCGCCGACGGTTTCCGCGCCCGCGAAGCCACCGCCGATGAAGACGAAGGTGAGCGCCTTGCGGCGGATCTCCTCGTCGTTGGTGGAGTCGGCCTTGTCCAGCTGCTCGAGGACGTGGTTGCGCAGGCCGATGGCCTCCTCGATGCCCTTCATGCCGATGCCCTGCTCGGCGAGGCCGGGGATCGGGAAGGTGCGGGAGACCGCGCCGAGCGCGATCACCAGGTAGTCGAAGGGCAGCTCGTACGCCTCGCCGACCAGCGGGGCGATCGTGGCGACCTTGCGGTCCTGGTCGATGGTGGTGACCCGGCCGGTGAGGACCTCCGCCTTGGGCAGCACGCGTCGCAGCGGGACGACGACGTGGCGCGGGGAGATGTTGCCGGCGGCGGTTTCGGGGAGGAAGGGCTGGTAGGTCATGTACGACCGGGGGTCGACGACCGTGACGGTCGCCTCGCCGTAGCGCATCTTCTTCAGAATGCGCCGAGCTGCGTACAGGCCTACGTACCCACCGCCTACTACGAGGATCCTGGGACGCTCCGTGGTGCTCATGCCATCGAGTATCCACCCGGCTCGGGGGGGTCGCTCGTGCGCCCCTTCACAAGCTCTTCCAGAGGGTGTGCTATCCTCCGCCGCCCGCGTGATCCACGTCATGGCGCGAAACGGGAACCTGTGCCTCCCCCACCCCGTTGTCAATGCCGCGTGAGCTGCCTCTCCGGGCGATGAGGGCCGGGGTGAGGGGCGCCGGACACCCCGGTGCGGCACCCCCGCGAAACGTCCCCGCACTCCGCTTTTGAACACGTTCACACGGGCGTCGGGGGCCCGGAAGGGTCAACCGGAGCGTTCCCGTCCTCCGCCAGGGCCGAATTCCTTGTGAAGAACTTCACGAACTTTTCCGACGGGGCGTCGCCCGGGCCGTGACGAGGGGCCCGCAAAGGCCCCTGCGGTGCGCTCATGCGTTGTCCACACTGCTCAGCGGAGTGCTGCCCGGCCCGCGGCGCAGCGGCAGCCCGGGTCCGTCAGCCGTCCCGACGCCGTGCGCATCCTCACCGCCCTGACCGCACTCGGTGACGACCGGTACCGCCGCGACCGGCGGGACGTCCACCGCGATGTGGGACGCCCCGCCGCCTGCCCTCCCCTCAGCGCTCCCGGCCCGCCGCGCGATGAGCGGTGCGGTCGAAGACCGCCCACGAGGGTCACTCGGTGGACGCGCAACTCCAAGCGATCCCGTCCAGGATGTCGTGCTCGCTCACCACGACCTCCCGCGCGCCGATCCGCTCCATGATCGCGAGCAGGACGAGGGCGCCCGCGGCGATGACGTCCACCCGGCCCGGGTGCATCGAGGGGACGGCCGCGCGTTCGGCGTGCGTGGAGCGCAGCAGCCATTCGGTGATCTCGTGGACGCGCTCGCGGGAGACCCGGGAGTGGTGGATGGCATCGGAGTCGTACTCCGGCAGCTTCTGCGCGATCGCGGAGATCGTCGTGACCGAGCCCGCGAGGCCGACCAGCGTGTGCGCCTCGCGCAGCGGCACGGTCCGCTCCGCGAGGTCTAGGGCGGCCTCGATGTCGGCCCGCATCGCCGTGATCTGCTCGGCGGTGGGCGGGTCGGTGACCACCCCGTCCACGACCAGGTGCCGCTCGGTCATCCGCACGCAGCCGACGTCGACCGAGCGCGCCGCGCGCACGTGGTCGTCGCCGACGACGAACTCGGTCGAGCCGCCGCCGATGTCGACCACGAGGTAGGGCCTGGGGAGGTCGTCCCGGCCCGTCAGTTCCCGCGTGGCGCCGGTGAAGGAGAACTCGGCCTCCTGGTCGCCGGAGATGACCTCGGGCTCGACGCCCAGGATGTCCAGCACCCCGCGCACGAACACGTCGCGGTTCTCCGCGTCCCGGGAGGCGGAGGTGGCGACGAAACGCAGGCGCTCGACGCCGTGTTCCTCGATGACGGCCGCGTACTCCCGGCAGGCGGCGAAGGTCCGCTCCAGCGCCTCGGGTGCGAGACGGCCGGTGCGGTCGACCCCCTGGCCGAGGCGGACGATCGTCATCCGGCGGTCCCGCTCGACCAGTCGGCCCGTGGCCGGGTCGGCGTCGGCGACAAGAAGCCGGATGGAGTTCGTACCGCAGTCGATGGCGGCGACGCGGGTCATGGCGGGCCCTTCTGTCATCAGGTGAGCTTTGCGGCGCCGGTCGGCAGTATCCAGTCCGTCCGGCGTGCGAGGACGAGGCCCGTTGAGGGCCGAAGCGGAGGTCCGGGGCAGCGGCCGCGTGGCGGTCCCGCACCGGCGGGCGGCCCCGTGGCGGGGACCGCACCGGCGGGGCTGGGCCGACGGCCGCTTCTCCTCGGACGGTCATACCCCGCGGACTGTCACCCGCCCGTGGACGGTGACTCCTCCGTGCCGCGCGTGACACACGTCCCCTTGCGCCACCACTCCGGCAGCATCGCGAGCGCCTCGTCGCCGAGGGGGTTCACGCCGGGGCCGGCGGCCAGCGAGTGGGCGACCAGGACGTGCAGGCACTTCACACGGTCCGGCATGCCGCCGGCGCTGGGGAAGTTCCTGAGCTCCTCGATCTCGTCCCGCCGCCGGACGTAGTCCTCGTGCGCGGCCCGGTAGGCGGCGGCCAGCTCCGGGTCCTGCTGGAGGCGCTCCGTCATCTCCTTCATCACGCCGTCGGCCTCCAGCGTGCCGATGGCGGAGTTCGCCTTCGGGCACGTCAGGTAGTACAGCGTGGGGAAGGGGGTGCCGTCGGGCAGGCGGGGCGCCGTCTCGACGACGTCCGGCTGGCCGCACGGGCAGCGGTGGGCGATCGCGCGCAGACCGCGCGGGGGACGCCCGAGCTGCTGCTTGAAGGCCTCGACGTCCGCGTCGGTGGGCTCGGTGCGCGGGGTGGTCGGCGGAGGGGTTTCCATGCTTCGGGGAGTGTCTCTCTGTCGGTTCACTGGTCGGAGGCGTCGGACTTGTCGACCCCGTCCCAGACGTTCGAGTACCAGGGGCGGTCGGCGGCCCCCAGGTCGGTGCGGGCCTGCTTGGCCGCGTCCGGGTCGACGACGATGAATCCCGTCTCCCCCGGCATCACGTAGTGCAGCCGCTGCCGGATCTGCTGCTCGGCGTACGCGTCGTCCTGCCAGCGCGCCTTGAGGTCGCGCAGTTGCTCCACCCGCTCGCGGGCCTGCTCCCGCTCGCGCTGCAGATCGGCGATCTCGGCGCGCTGGGAGACGTACTGGCGCATCGGGTAGGCCAGGGCCACGATCATCGAGCACAGGACGAGCGCGAGGAGGGCGGCACGGCCGGTGAGGCGGGAGCGGCGGGCCTGGCGCTTGGTCTGGGAACGGTAGACGCGGGCCGCCGTCTGCTCGCCGAGCAGCCTGATCCTGGTCGCGGTGGAGAAACGGTCCCGGTCCCTCACGGGCATGTTTCCCGCCTTCCGTCTCACACGTGCGTACGTCCCCGGACACGGTACGGGACCGAGTACGGGGACGTACGTACGACTGGCCAAGCCGTGACCCGGAGGGTCACCTCACCAGGTGTCAGCCCTTGAAGCGCGGGAAGGCGCTGCGGCCGGCGTAGACCGCGGCGTCGTCGAGGATCTCCTCAATGCGCAGCAGCTGGTTGTACTTGGCGACGCGGTCCGAGCGGGCCGGGGCACCGGTCTTGATCTGACCGCAGTTCACCGCGACGGCGAGGTCGGCGATGGTGACGTCCTCGGTCTCGCCGGAACGGTGGGACATCATGCACTTGAAGCCGTTGCGCTGGGCCAGCTCGACGGCGTCCAGGGTCTCGGTGAGCGAGCCGATCTGGTTGACCTTGACGAGCAGCGCGTTGGCGGCGCCCTCCTCGATACCGCGGGCGAGGCGCTCGGGGTTGGTGACGAACAGGTCGTCACCGACGAGCTGGACCTTGTCGCCGAGGCGCTCGGTGATGGTCTTCCAGCCGTCCCAGTCGTCCTCGAACAGCGGGTCCTCGATGGAGACCAGCGGGTACGCGTCGACGAGCTCGGCGTAGTAGTCGGTCATCTCGGCGGCGGTGCGCTCCTTGCCCTCGAAGACGTACACGCCGTCCTTGTAGAACTCGGAGGCGGCGACGTCGAGCGCCAGGGCGATCTGCTCGCCGGGGGTGTAGCCGGCTTCCTTGACGGCCTCGAGGATGAGGTCGAGGGCGGCGCGGTTGGAGTCCAGGTTCGGGGCGAAGCCGCCCTCGTCGCCGAGGCCGGTGTTCAGGCCCTTGCGCTTCAGCACCTTCTTGAGGGTGTGGTAGACCTCGGCGCCCCAACGCAGGGCCTCGGAGAAGGACTCCGCGCCGATCGGGGCGATCATGAACTCCTGGATGTCCACGTTGGTGTCGGCGTGCGAGCCGCCGTTCAGGATGTTCATCATCGGCACCGGGAGCAGGTGCGCGTTCGGGCCGCCCAGGTAGCGGAAGAGCGGGAGGTCGCTGGCCTCGGAGGCGGCGTGGGCGACGGCGAGGGAGACGCCGAGGATGGCGTTGGCGCCGAGGGAGCCCTTGTTGTCGGTGGCGTCCAGGTCGAACATGGCCTGGTCGATCAGGCGCTGCTCGGTGGCGTCGTAGCCGACCAGCTCCGGGCCGATCTGCTCGATGACGGCGAGGACGGCCTTCTCGACACCCTTGCCGAGGTAGCGGTTCGGGTCGCCGTCGCGGAGCTCGACGGCCTCGAAGGCGCCGGTGGAGGCGCCGGACGGGACGGCGGCACGACCCGTGCTGCCGTCGTCGAGGCCGACCTCGACCTCGACCGTGGGGTTGCCTCGGGAGTCCAGGATTTCCCGGGCTACGACGACGTCGATGGACGGCACGAGCATCTCCTTCTTGGGATGTGACGCTGGTAGTGCGGGGCCCGAGGGGTCGTGACGGACCCTTGCGGAGCCTTGCGACTAGAGCCTAACCGCCCCCGGGCCGTCGGCAGCCGACCGACCGTCCCGTGGACAGCCTGACGGTACACATTGTTCCCGTCCGGAACAAAGAGGGAGGGCGACGATTGGGCGAAATCCGGGGGGCGGGCGGGGTCGCCGCCGGGAGAGGCCGGGGAAGAGAAAACCCCGCCCCGGTGCGTACGGGGGAGAACGCACCGGGGCGGGGAGCCCGTGGGGACGGGGGGACCCTCACGAGGTCCTCAGTGTGCGGACCTCGGCTGTGAGGGGGCTGTGGCCGTCCTGGGAGCCGGGTGTCACTTCAGGTGAAGCTGCTGACCCGGGTAGATGAGGTCGGCGTCCTCGACGATGTCCTTGTTCAGCTGGAACAGCTTCTCCCAGCCGCCCTCGACCTTCTGCTTGCCGGCGATGGAGCTGAGGGTGTCGCCCTTGACGACCTTGTACTCGCCGTCGCCCTTCTTGACCTTCTTGCCGGTCGGCGTGGTGACGGTCTTCTGGGACTTCGTGGCCGGGCGCTCGGCGGAGCGGGAGGCGCTCTGCTGCTCGGTGGAGCGGGAGCCGCTGTCCGAGGAGTCGCCGGAGGACGACGAGGAGGACGAGGACGACGAGGAGGTGCCGCCGCCGTTGTACGCGGCGCCGGACAGGCCCACGCCGCAGACCGGCCAGGCACCCTTGCCCTGGCCCGCGAGGACCTTCTCGGCGATCTCGATCTGCTGCGACTTGGTGGCCTTGTCGGCGGTGGAGGCGTACTGCGTGCCGCCGTACGCGGCCCAGGTGGAGGCCGAGAACTGAAGACCGCCGTAGTAGCCGTTGCCGGTGTTGATGGACCAGTTGCCGCCGGACTCGCACTGGGCGACCGCGTCCCACTCGGAGGCGGTGGCGGCGGAGGCGTTGCCGGCCGCCATCAGCGGGGCGGCGACGGCGGCACCGGTGACACCGGCGATGGCGATGGCGCGAGTGGCCTTGGACGGACGACGGTGCTTGCCCTTGCCGGAAAACAGCATGGTGGATCCCCTCACCGACGCCTGCGAGGTGAGCTGTCGGGTTCGGGCCGGTTGAGTTGCCCGGCCACTCCTCCTGGGAGGCGTGGCTTCACCCCTAGCCGGATCCGGCATCAACTGCCGGGGCCGGCGCTTACCTTGGGTCCCCCGCTCCTGCCTACGGCGCTTGACGCGACGACTGTTCCCGGGCGGCCGCTGGCAGGATTCGGCGTTGCGGCAGCCGGGGCTCGGATTGCCGAGCGGTCACGACCGTAGACACGCGATCGGCGGAATTTCAAAGACGATCAGGGCTTCTGAGACTCATCCCACACTTTCGCCAAACCGGACATTCAGCGCGAACCATGACGTGAACTCCCGCTGTTTTTCGCGGGGTTTCCGCCCTATTCGACGCCCGTGTCCAGGGTCTGACCGGGGACGATGTCGCCCGGGTCGGCGCCGATGACGTCCTGGTTCGCGGAGTAGAGCGCACGCCATCCGCCGTCGAGCTCAAGGGAGTCGGCGATGGACACGAGCGAGTCGCCGGGCTGGACGGTGTAGGCGCTCGCCGCGCCGTCCAGGGTGTTGGCGGCGTGCCGGCCGGAGGGGGCGGTGGCGGCGCCGTCGGCCGCACCCTCGTCCGCGGTGGCGCCGCGGTGGCGGCCGGCGCCGAGGGAACCCGTGTCGACGAGGCTCCAAGAACCGGCACTCTGCCCCGAGTTGTCTGACTCGTCCGTTCCGGGGGTCGCTGTCGGCGAGCTGCCGGTCCCCTGTGAACCGCTCGCCCCGGAGCCCTCGGAGGTGCCCGGTGCGGCGGAGTCGTCCACTCCGGAGGGGGAGGAAGGGGACGAAGGGGACGACGACGGCGTATCCGTTGAGTTGCCGGCATCCGTGGAGGATTCGGCGGACGGGTCGGCGGACGCGCCCGACCCCTTCGCGGAGTCGGAGACTCCTGAGGGGTTCGACGAGCCGGACGAGCCTCTGGACAGGTCGGACAAGCCGGACGAGACAGGCGAGTCGGACGTGGCGTCCGGCACACCGGTGTCGACGCTCCCCGAGCCGGACTCCTTGCTGAGCCCGGACGTCAGCCCGCAGGTGCCCCACGCGCCGATCCCCTGGTCCGCCAGGACCTTCTGGGCGACCGCGATCTGCTGGTTGCGGCTCGCCAGATCGGGGCGCGAGGCGTAGTCGAGGCCGCCGTAGGCCTCCCAGTCCTCCTGGCTCAGGGCCAGGCCGCCGAACTCGCCGTTGCCGTCGTTGGCGCTCCAGGAGCCGCCGGTCTCGCACTCCGCCACCTTGTCCCACACCGTGCCGTCGGCGGCGCTCGCGCCGGAGGCGCCGAGCAGCGGGATGGCGATGGCCGAGCCGGTCACGCCGACCGCGACGAGGAGGGCCGGGGCCTGACGGGGGCGACGGTGACGACCGTTCCCGGAGAGCATGCGGGGGCCTTTCTCGAGACAGCAGTGCCCGCGCGACGGCTGATGCTTCCCCGCCGCGTTGACGAGTGAACGTATAGGCAGACGATCACTTGTCACAAGTTAATGCCGCGCAGATCACGTGAAGATCACAGAGTTGAGGTTCGGTCACCCTTGCTTCGCCGAACGGGCACATACGGGGCTGAACTCCACCGGCAGCGTGCGCAGCCCACGCATGATGAGCCCCCCACGCCACCTCAAGTCGGCCGGATCGGCGGCGAGTCGCAGGTCGGGCAGCCGGGTGAGCAGGGTCGCGAGGGCGGTCCGACCCTCCAGCCGGGCCAGCGGTGCGCCCAGGCAGTAGTGGATGCCGTGGCCGTAGCCGAGGTGCTGGTTGTCACGGCGGGAGAGGTCGAGGACGTCCGGGTCGGCGAAGCGCTCCGGGTCGCGGTCGGCGGCGGCCAGCACGACCAGGACGGGGTCACCGGGGGCGATGTCCTGACCGCCGAGGGTCAGCGGGCGGGTGGCGAACCGCCAGGTGGCCAGCTCCACCGGTCCGTCGTAGCGCAGGAGTTCCTCGACCCCGGACTCCAGGAGGGCGCGGTCGCCGGCGCTCAGCGCGTCCTGGAGGCGGCGACGTTCATCGGGGTGGGTGAGCAGGGCGTAGGTGCCGTTGCCGATGAGGTTGACGGTCGTCTCGAAGCCGGCGAACAGCAGGATGAAGGCCATGGCGGCGGCCTCGTTCTCGGTGAGGTGCTCGCCGTGGTCGGAGGCGCGGATGAGGCCCGAGATGAGGTCCTCGCCGGGGGCGGGTTCGGCGGGCAGGGACTCGCGCTTGCGGTGGATGAGTTCCGACAGGTAGCCGCGCATCTTCTTCACCGAGCGCGCGACACCTCCGCGCGGCCCGCCGCCGTGCCGGATCATCATTCCCGCCCAGTCGCGGAAGTCGTCCTGGTCCTCGCGGGGGACGCCGAGGAGGTCGCAGATGGCGTAGATGGGGAGCGGGAAGGCGAAGTCGTGGATGAGGTCGGCACTGCCCCGTTCGGCGAACCGGTCGATCAGCTGGTCCGTCAGTTCCTGGACGCGGGGGGTGAACTCGGCGACCCGGCGCGGCGTGAAGGCCTTGCTGACGAGCCGTCGGAGCCTGGTGTGGTCCGGCGGGTCGATGTTCAGCAGGTGCGTCATCAGCTCCGCCTTGCGCTCACCGGGAATGCCCGTCTTGCCCTTGGCGTGCGCGGGCTCGGAGTGGTGCGCGGGATTCTTGCTGAGCCGCTGGTCGGCGAGGGCCTGCTTGGCGTCGGCGTACCGGGTGACCAGCCAGGCCTCCACACCGCTGGGCAGTCGCGTGCGGTGCACGGGGGCGTGCTCGCGCAGCCACGCGTAGGCGGGGTAGGGGTCGGTGGCGAACTCCCAGGTGAAGAGTTCGGGGGCGGTGCCGTCGGGGGTGGGCTGGTCCGTCACCCCCTGACCGTATCCGCACTACTCCGCGAGCCCCTCCACACCCCGGATCGCGTCCCGGTAGGCGCGGGCCGCCGCCCGCAGCGCAGCCTCCGGGTCGACACCCTCCGCCTCCGCGCGGGCCGCGAGGGCCAGCAGCTCGTAGCCGATGCCCTCGGCGGCCGGCAGCGGTACGTCGAGACCTGCGGTGCGCACCCGTGAGGCGAGCTTCGCGGCGAGGGCCAGTCCCGGCTGGTGCAGGGGGACGCCGTCCGTGACGGACTCGCGCCGCTTCTCGGCCGCCTTGGTGCGCAGCCAGTGCTCCTTCACCTCCTCGGGCGTGGTGGCCGTGGCCTCGCCGAAGACATGGGGGTGGCGGTGGACGAGCTTGGCGACGATCGTCGCCGCCACGTCGTCGACGGAGAACGGCGACTCCTCGTCCTCCTCGGCGATCCGCGCGTGGAAGACGACCTGGAGCAGGACGTCGCCCAGCTCCTCCCTCAGCTCGTCGCGGTCGCCGTCCTCGATCGCCTCGACCAGTTCGTACGACTCCTCCACCGCGTACTTCGCCAGGCCCTTGTGGGTCTGGCGGGAGGACCACGGGCACTCGGCGCGGATGCGGTCCATGACCTGGACGAGGTCGAGGAGACGGGCGCCGGGGAGGTCGTAGGAGGCGGGCAGCAGCTCGAGCTCCGGCAGGGAGACCCGGCCGGAGCCGGCGAGACGGGCCAGGCCGTCCGTGAGCGCGGGTTCGCCCTCACCGGTCGCCACGACCACCACCGTGCGGCCCCCGACGCAGCCGGCGATCAGGTCCTCCGCCGTCGGGGAGGACTCCTCGACCGGTATCCCCGCCTCCCGCAGGTACGGCAACTGGGGGTGCGCGCCGTCCGCGCACAGGACGCGGTCGGCGGTGCGCAGCGCCTGCCAGGCGGGCCAGGACAGCAGGCCGGGCGCCACGCGGTGGCTGGTCGTGAGCAGGACGACTCGGCCTGTGGCGGACGCGGTGGGTACGGTCACATCGTTCACACCTCGAACGTAACCCACACCACGGACAGCGCGATCAGCCGTCCGGCGGGCGGGGGTGGCGTGGAGGCGCAGGGCTCGGGGGCTCGAAGGGCGAGGAGCCGGCGGACGGGGAGCCGGTGGGCGGCTCAACGACGGGCGGAGCCCCCGGTGTGCGTCACGTCCGACACCACCCGGCGGACAGGGTCACGCCGGGTGGGCGCCGGAGGGCGGGATCACGCCCGGTGGGCGCCGGGCGGCGGGGTTACCCCGGGTGGGCGCCGGACGGCGGGGTCACGCCGGTTGCCGGGAGCCCGTCGTCGTGACGTCGCGGACCCACGGGGTCTGCGCGTCGACGCGGCTGACCTTCTTCACGTCCCAGGCGCCGTAGCGCGGGTTGAGGTCGACGCCGAGGGCCGTGGACGCCTTGGACAGGGCCGCCCAGAAGGCCGGCTGGCTGGTGTCCGTGCCGAGCGCCGCGGCGAGTTTCTGGGCCTCCAGCTGGAGGTGGAGGTTCTCGTCGAGGCGCTGCGGCGGGATGCCGTACTGCTGGAGCCAGACCGTCTCCAGGCCCTTCGCGCCGCCCGCCTGCTGCTCCAGGCCGGCCCGCATCTCCTGCACCTCCCGGCGCGAGACGGTGACCCCGGCGTCCTCGGCGGCGCGGTGCAGCACCCTGTCCAGCACCATGCCGTGCAGGGTGTCGCGGGTGAGGGTGCCGGTCTGGGCGATGGCCTGCGCGTACTGGGTGTCGTCGGGGACGGCCGCGCGCTGGGCGGCGCGCACCTCGTTCACCCGGTTCTCCAGCTGCGAGACGGTGATCCGCTGGCCGCCGACGACGGCCGCGGCGCCCGGATGCGCATCGTTTCCGCAAGCGGTGAGGAGAGGGGCCGCCACGATCGCGGCGGACAGCAGGAGCGCGGTGCGACGGCGTCGGCGGTGCAAGGAAGCCTCCCGAGGAGATTGTGCGGCGGTGCACAAAGTCTTGCGGTGATCGATGGTAGGCAGTGGTGCGGCTGTGGCCAACCCATTCGACCAACGATTCACCGGGACTTCGGGCACCGCCGCGCCCTCTCGCCCCCTCGGGTCGCCGCGCGGGTCAGCCGATGATGGCGACCGGGGCGTCCCAGGCGTTGCGGTCCACGGTGATCGTGTAGCCGCCGCGGGTCTCCTTGCTGTTGACCATGTACTGGTGGCCGCGGCTGTGATCGGTGTACTGCGTGGCGCCCCACGGCCAGTCCGCGGTGGTGGTCTCCTGCTTGTCCCACAGCGCGTACCAGAGGTTGCCCGGCAGGTCCGTCCTGTTGGTCGCGGTGGCGACCGCCTTGGCGCTGGAGCTGGAGAAGCCGTAGTAGCCGGCCCGGTAGACCTTGGCGCGCAGGGTCTTGGTGAAGGAACGCACGTACGTCAGCACGGCGTCGTTGCACGCCTTGTTGGTGATGTCGTACGGCTCCATGTCGAGGTAGACGGGGCTGCCGGCCTTCATGCCGAGCGCGGCGGCCTTGGCGACCGCGTCGGCGGCGTCCTGCGCGCCCTGGGAGGCGGCTGTGGCGGCGGCGATCTTCTCGGGGCTGGAGCCGGTCTGGCAGGGCGGCTGGGCGCCGACGTAGAGCGGGATGAGCTTCCAACCGACGGAGTTGACCGACTTCACCCAGGAGGCGGTGAGGTTCGGCTGGGCGCAGCCGCGGTTCTTGCCGCCGATGTAGACGGCGGCGGCGCCGTAGTAGCCGTTGGTGCGCCAGGCCTTCATCGCGGCCAGGGAGGGCGCGGCGCAGGTGTCGAAGGCGCGGCCGGTGTACGTCTTCTGGGCGGGCCAGGTGGTGGCCGCCATGGACTGCTGTGCCGCGATCCCCGCGCCGGCGACGACGGCGGCGCCGGCCACCCCCCAGGTGATGTATCTGCGCTTTCTGGACTGCCGGTGCTCGGCCATCCCCACCCCACCCCACTCCTGATCTGTCCGTCGATGACGTTCGTACGCCGGGCCGTTCGCCTGCTCGCGTGTCCGCACGGCGCTCGAAGCGGATCGCACCGTACCCCGGGAGGGCTCTGTGAACAGAAAACGGAGGCCTCCCAAAGCCGCAAGATTCGCTCATGTCCCAGTAAAGAAAGAGGGGTCCGGCATGGACCCCCGTGCCCTACCCTTGCCCTCTGCACGATGTGGGGGGCGGGACATGACAATGGGCACGACGGGTGTGACGGCGGGGCCGGACAAGCGGCTGGAGGGCGGCTGGTTCCAGCGGCTGGCCTGGGCGGCTCTGGTGTGGGGGGCGCTGGGCCTGCTGGTGTGGGTGCCGTTCCTCTACGTGGCGATCCGGCGCGGCCGGCCCTCGGACTGGGTCGCCTTCGCGGCGTTCGCCCTGTACGAGGTCCTGACGCTGCCGTGGGCGCTGATCACGTCCGAGGGCGACGGCGACCCGTTCCTCGGCATCGCCGTACTGGTGTCGCTGGCGGTGGCGACCTGGATGCTGCTGTTCGCGGTGTTCGACAAGAAGCTGCCGACGTACCCGGCGGGAGCCGGGACCGGGCAGCCGTACCCGTATCAGCAGGGGTACCCGTACGGGCGGTAGACGAGGAGAGGCCAGGGGGCGCCCGGGGCGCGGGACACCGAAGGGCGATGAGGCCCTGGGGCGCGGCATCCGGGGGCCGCGGGACGAGAACGCACTGCGGCGGCCCGGCGTGCGGGGTCACTCGCGGACGGCCCCGGACTTCCAGACGGTGACGCTTCCGTCGTGGTTCTCCCAGACGTGTCCGTGCAGGACGCGGTCCTCGTCCCTGGCCCACTCCAAATACACGCGCTCGGCCGGGGTGGTCGCGGTGATCGACGCGCCGGCCCGGTCGGCCAGCATGATCATGACGGGCAGCACGCCGTCCAGCATCATGACGAACTGCGAGTGGGTCGTCCGACCACGCCGCTTGAGAGCCGCGTCGACGAACGCCCCGTACTCCACCGGATCGACCATCACCCAGTCGCCCGAGACGTCGTCGAGCCCGCTGGGCATCCCGAGGATGCGGGAACTCAGGGCCTCGACGCCGCCCATGAACAACTGACCGACGGCCAGAGCCGGTTCCCACACGTCCTCGTCGGTCTCCGCGAGGGTGAAGATGTAGCTCACAACGGGTGGCGCATCCACACGTTGGGCTCGACGTACACCGCGTGGTCACGCTCCGGCTCGCAGCGCACCGGCACGAGCGCGCCGGGCACCTCGACGTCCCCCTGCGTGTCGAAGGGCAGCCCCGTCCAGCGGCGCCACTCCTCCAGCGAGGCGGCCACCGTCATCGACGCCGGCGCCACCCGCGCGATGCTCGCCCCCGCCCGTGCGTGCACCCGCAGCCACGGGTCGTAGGGCAGCCCGTCCTCCCGCACCCGGTGCGCGTACTCCTCGATGGGGGTGTGCGGTTCGCGGTGCTTGGCGTTCGGGCGGACCGGGGCGACGACCTCGGCGAAGCCCCGCGCACGGGCGCTGTCCCGCATCGCCGAGAGCATGATGGCGGACAGGCCGCGGCCCTGGGCGTGCGGGGCGACGACGATCGAGATCGCGCTGACCGTGTCGGGCCGCACCCCGTTCCGCAGGTCGGCGAAGGCCCACACGAGCACCTGGTCCCAGCCCCGGGCCGGCAGCTCACCCCGGCCGTCGGCTGCGAGGGCGAACGGCACACTGTAGGCGTGCGCGAGGACCTCACCCTTGTCGTCCTCCGCGAACAGCACGTACTCCGGCAACTCGAGCGGGATCCGCCCGTAGTGCGCGTTGCCCACCGGGTCCTGTGTCGTGAATTCCGGCCAGCTGTCCGGCATCTCGAGCACGGGCCCCAGCATCTCGGGCCGCGCGGCGAGGGAGGAGATCTTCAGTTCCATGCGGCAACCGTAGGCGGCCGGTCCGTGGGCGGAAAACGGATTTCGGGGCGGTGAGCCGGCGGCCGGTTCCGGGTGATGAGCCGGGGTCCGGTCGGGTCGGCGGACCGGGCGGCGCGGGCTCGGCCGGGAAGCGGCGGACCGGGCGGCACGGGCCCGGCCAGGAGGTGGCGGACCGGGCGGCACGGGCCCGGCCAGGAGGTGGCGGACCGGGCGGCGCGGGCTCGGTCAGGAAGTGGCGGTCAGTTCGCGTGGAAGCGTTCCGGGGCCTTCGTCGGGGTGCCGCCCGTGGGGAGTTTCTGGTCGGGGCAGGACGCGAGGACCTTGTGCATCGCCGTCTTCTCCGCGGCGGTGACCCAGAGTTCGTACTTCTTCTTCACGGCGACCTGTGCCGCCACGTACGTGCAGCGGTAGGCCTTGTTGGGCGGCAGCCACGTCGCCGTGTCGCCGTCCCCCTTGGAACGGTTGGTGCTCGCGTCGACGGCCAGCAGGTTGAGGGGGTCGTTGGCGAGGGCGATCCGCTTCCCGGCGTCCCAGTACTTGGCGCCCTTCTGCCAGGCGTCGGACAGGGCGACCACGTGGTCGATGTCGACCTGGCTGCGGCCCCGCCGGAAGGTCACCTCCTTGCCGGAGTACGGATCCCGCTCCAACACCCCGTAACTCACCTTGCAGACGCCGTCGGTGAACCTCACCTCCTCCAGGTCCCGTTTGAGGATGTCGTCGCGGGTGCCGCAGTCGTTGGAGTCCGTGTCCGCCCACGGGGTGCCGAACTTGTCCCGGTCGTACCCGGTCCTGGGGGCGCGCCCCTTGACCGTCAGCGAGTCGACGGCCGCCAGGGCCGCTCCCCCGCCCGTCGTCCGGGCCGGACCGGCGGATCCGGTGCCGGTGGCCTGTTCGCCGGTGCAGCCGGTCACGGCGCACATCACCACGACGGCCACGGCCGCCCCGCCCCTCAGACGCCTCACGCGCCCCTCCCCTTGCCTGACCGCTTCCACCCGGCACAGGGCGGATTCCCCTGCCGGACCCGCCTACACCGTAGGCGAGCGGGCGGTCGGTGGCAGAGGGCGGCCAGCGGTGGCAGAGGGCGGCCAGCGGTGGCGGGTGGGGGGCGGCGGTGGCGGGTGGGGGGCGACGGGAGGTCCAGACCATAAAGGGCCTAAGTGGGCATCTGTTGTGAGCCAGGCATATCGTCGGTGTGGAGCCACCTCCGGAAGGAGTTCGGGATGGGCATCTTCGACAGGTTCAAGAGCCACCAGGGGCGAAGCAAGGCCAAGAACGTGTCCGACACCGCGGAACAGAAGGTGAACGAGAGGACCGGCAACAAGTACGAGTCCCAGGTCGACTCCGGGCAGCAGCAGATGCACCGGCGGCTCGGCATGGACGACGAGCAGCGGCCACCCGAGCAGCAGTAGCGCCGGGACCGGGAGACTCTCCACGACCGGTCGCGCGTACCGGTCGCGCATCGGAAGCCGTCCGCGACGCAGTGCACTCTCGGGCGGCTTCGCCGTGCCGTGACCGGGTGTCACACCTCTCCGAACCCCAGCGTCGACTCCGACGGCAGCAGGCCCGAGCCGATCGCCGCGACCCGGTGGTCACCGAGGAGCGAGGTGAGGCGCTCAGCGGACTCCGCGCCGAGGGCGAGCCGGGGGCGCGCCGGGGGCCGAGGGCGAGCCGGTCGGTGTCCTCCTCCTCGCGGCGGCGCAGTTCGCCGCCGGCACCGCTTCGGGGGCGGCGACCTGCCACGCCTCGCCCATGTGCACCCAGCGGGACCGCCCGCCCCGGACTCCGGTGGGGCCGCCCGCCCGGGGCTCCGGCCCCGGTGGGGCTGCGCCCCTGCACCCCGCGTCGGCCCTTGACGGGCCTCGGCCTCGAACGCCGGACGGGCTGAAGGTCCACAAGGCGCCGCTCGGCCCGAGTCGCCCCTCCTCCGCCGATACGGGCCGACGGCCTACGAGCCCAGGACAGACGTCAGGAACTCGCCGACCCAGCCCAGCAGTGCGCGTCCGAGCAGGGGCTTGCCGCCCACCTTCGCGGTTTTGGGGCGGGGGACCAGGACCTGGTGGACCGTCGGTTTGATGACGGTGCCGGGGTAGAGCCGCTTGAGGCGGAGCTCCTGCGACTCGCGCAGCTCCACGGGTGCGAAGCGGATGTTGGTGCCCTGGAGGACGATCTCGCCGACGCCGCACGCGCGCGCGAGCATGCGCAGGCCGGCCACCAGCAGCAGGTTCTCCACCGGCTCGGGCAGCTTGCCGTAGCGGTCGACGAGCTCCTCGCGCACGGCTTTGATGTCCTCCTCCGAGTTGGCGGAGGCGATGGCGCGGTAGGCCTGCAGGCGCAGCCGCTCGCCGGGGGCGTAGTCGTGTGGGACGTGCGCGTCGACGGGCAGTTCGATCTTGACCTCGAGGGGCGGCTCCTCCTCGATCTCGCCGGTCTCCAGCTGGCGCCGGTAGTCGGCGACGGCCTCGCCGACCATACGGACGTACAGGTCGAAGCCGACACCCGCGATGTGGCCGGACTGTTCCCCGCCGAGCAGGTTGCCCGCGCCGCGGATCTCGAGGTCCTTCATCGCCACGTACATGCCCGCGCCCATCTCGGTGTGCTGGGCGATGGTGGCGAGACGCTCGTGGGCGGTCTCCGTGAGGGGTTTCTCCGGCGGGTAGAGGAAGTAGGAGTAGCCGCGTTCGCGGCCTCGTCCGACCCGGCCGCGCAGCTGGTGGAGCTGGGAGAGACCGAAGGTGTCGCCCCGCTCCACGATCAGGGTGTTGGCGTTGGAGATGTCGATGCCGGACTCGACGATCGTCGTCGAGACGAGCACGTCGAACCGCTTCTCCCAGAAGTCGACGACGACCTGCTCCAGCGCCGCCTCCGACATCTGGCCGTGCGCGGTGGCGATCCTCGCCTCGGGGACGATCTCACGCAGACGGGCGGCCGCCCGGTCGATCGACTCGACCCGGTTGTGGATGTAGAAGACCTGACCCTCGCGCAGGAGTTCGCGGCGGATGGCGGCGCCGATCTGCTTCTCCTCGTACGGGCCGACGAAGGTGAGCACCGGGTGGCGCTCCTCGGGCGGTGTCGTGATCGTGGACATCTCGCGGATGCCCGTGACCGCCATCTCCAGGGTGCGCGGGATCGGCGTGGCGGACATGGTCAGGACGTCGACGTTGGCGCGCAGCTTCTTCAGCTGCTCCTTGTGCTCGACGCCGAAGCGCTGCTCCTCGTCGACGATGACCAGGCCCAGGTCCTTGAACTTCGTCTCGGACGAGAACAGGCGGTGGGTGCCGATGACGACGTCGACCGAGCCCTCGCGCAGGCCCTCGAGGACCGCCTTGGCCTCCGTGTCGGTCTGGAAGCGGGACAGTGCCCGCACGTTGACCGGGAACTGCGCGTACCGCTCGCTGAACGTCCCGAAGTGCTGCTGCACCAGCAGTGTCGTCGGGACGAGAACCGCCACCTGCTTGCCGTCCTGGACGGCCTTGAAGGCGGCGCGGACGGCGATCTCCGTCTTGCCGTAGCCGACGTCGCCGCAGATCAGCCGGTCCATGGGGACCGACTTCTCCATGTCGTCCTTGACCTCGGCGATGGTGGTGAGCTGGTCGGGCGTCTCCGCGTACGGGAAGGCGTCCTCCAGCTCCCGCTGCCAGGGGGTGTCCGCGCCGAAGGCGTGCCCGGGGGCCGCCATGCGGGCGCTGTACAGCTTGATCAGGTCGGCCGCGATCTCCTTGACGGCCTTCTTCGCGCGGGCCTTCGTCTTCGTCCAGTCGGCGCCGCCCAGCCGGTGCAGGGTGGGTGCCTCGCCGCCGACGTACTTGGTGATCTGTTCCAGCTGGTCGGTGGGGATGTAGAGGCGGTCGCCCGGCTGGCCGCGCTTGGCGGGGGCGTACTCCACGACCAGGTACTCGCGCGTGGCGCCCTGCACCGTGCGCTGCACCATCTCGATGTAGCGGCCCACGCCGTGCTGCTCGTGGACGATGTAGTCGCCCGCCTCCAGGGTGAGCGGGTCGATGGTCTTCCTGCGGCGCGCGGGCATGCGCGCGCCGTCCTTGCCGGCGGCTTTCTGACCCGACAGGTCGGTCTCCGTCAGCACGGCGAGCCGCAGCGCCGGGTCGACGAAGCCGTAGTCGATGCAGCCGCAGGCGACGTGGACGAGGGACGGGGACAGTTCGGCGAGGTCGACGTCCAGGCGGGCCGCCACGCCCTCGCCGCCGAGCACCTCGACGGTGCGGGCCGCCGGGCCGTGGCCCTCGGTGACGAAGACGACGCGCCAGCCGTCGGCCAGCCAGCCCTTGGTGTCGGCGAGCGCCTTCGCGGTGTCACCGCGGTAGGTCTCGGGGGCGTGCATGCCGAGCTGGAGGGTGTCCGCCTCCAGCTCCAGATCGGCGGCGAACGGCGACACCGACCACCACATCATGTCCAGCTCGCGCGCGCGGTCGCGGATGTCCGCCAGGGACCACAGGGAGGCCGCGCCGACGTCGATGGGGGCCTCGCCGCCGCCGGCGGTGGCCGCCCAGGACGCCTGGAGGAACTCCTGGCTCGTGGCGACGAGGTCCGCGGCACGCGTGCGGACCCGCTCGGGGTCGCAGACGACGGCCATGGCGCCCTTGGGCAGGACGTCGATCAGCAGCTCCATGTCGTCGACGAGGACGGGCGCGAGGGACTCCATGCCCTCCACGGCGATGCCCTCGGCGATCTTGCCGAGCAGTTCGCCGAGCTCGGGGTGCTGCTCGGCGAGGGCACGCGCGCGGGAGCGGACGTCGTCGGTGAGGAGCAGTTCGCGGCAGGGCGGGGCCCACAGGCCGTGTTCGGCGACCTCGAGGGAGCGCTGGTCGGCGACCTTGAAGTAGCGGATCTCCTCGACGTCGTCGCCCCAGAACTCGATGCGCAGGGGGTGTTCCTCGGTGGGCGGGAACACGTCGAGGATGCCGCCGCGGACGGCGAACTCGCCGCGCTTCTCGACGAGCTCCACGCGCGCGTACGCGGCGGCGGCGAGGGCCTCGACGATCTCGTTCAGATCGGCGGTCTGACCGCTTCTCAGGGCCACCGGTTCCAGGTCGCCGAGGCCCTTGACCTGCGGTTGGAGCACCGAGCGGACGGGGGCCACGACGACGGAGACCGGGCCGGTCTCCGGGTCGTCGGGGCGGGGGTGGGCCAGGCGGCGCAGGACGGCGAGGCGGCGGCCGACGGTGTCGCTGCGGGGGCTGAGGCGTTCGTGCGGGAGGGTCTCCCAGGAGGGGTACTCCACGACGCCGTCCGGGGGCAGCAGGGAGCGCAGGGCCGCGGCGAGGTCCTCGGCCTCGCGGCCGGTGGCCGTCACCGCCAGGACCGGGCGGCCGCTCTCGCGGGCGAGGGCGGCGATCGCGAAGGGGCGGGCCGCCGGGGGGCCGACGAGGTCGACGTGCATGCGGTTGCCGTCGGCTGCCGCCGGGATCGCTTCCGCGAGGGCGGTGTCCTTGACTACGGCGTCGAGCAGACCGTGCAGGCTCATTCGGGGGCGGCTTTCGTCCGGGGGGTGGGCTTCGGGGGGTCTGGGGCTGGTCTGGCCGGGCTCGGGTCGGGTCCGGCCGGCTCTTGCGGGCCGTTGGCCGACTTTTGCGGACCTTGCGACCGACTCTTACGGGCTTGGCTGGCTTGTGGCGGCTTGCTGGCTCTTGGTGGCTTTGCTGCTTCTTGCGGGTTTTGCTGGCTTTGCTGGCCCTTTCGGGCTCTGCGGGCTTTGGGCATCGCGAAGTGCCCGACACGCGGGGCGGGCCGGGGGTGCGTCCAGCCTACGACGACGTGGTCGTGGTCGGCGGGGGCTGTGGACAACCGCGGGGGTGGTGTGGCCGGTGTCGACGGGGTCGGGGGGCGCGGCCGGGGTGTGCGGGGAGGCGGTTCAGCTCCCGTCGCCCCTACCCTTCCCGCCCCCGGGGACTCCGTCCCCTCGACCCCGGCGGGGCTTCGCCCCGGACCCACCACCCTCCCCCTCCCGAACGCCGCACACCCCACCCCGGTCCCCCCGTCGGCGACCGGGGAAAACCGCGGCGCCGAAGAGTCCCCCAAGACTCTTCGGCGCCGGGCGCCCCCGTCCCGCCCCCGGTTCGGGACGGGGGGGGGTCGGGTCAGTCTGTCGCGATGGCGTTCAGGACGTTCATGCGGCCTGCGCGGAACGCCGGGATCAGGGCTGCGAACAGGCCCACGAAGGCCGAGGCGATGAAGACCGTGATGATCGTCGGCCAGGGGATGTCGAGGACCTTCAGGCCCTCCAGGGCGAGGAGCTGCTGGGCGGTCGCGCCCCAGCCCATGCCCAGGCCGAGGCCGAGGAGGGCGCCGAAGAGGGCGATGACCACCGACTCCATGCGGATCATGCGGCGCAGCTGACGGCGTGACATGCCGATCGCGCGCATCAGGCCGATCTCGCGGGTGCGTTCCACGACGGACAGGGCGAGGGTGTTGACGACGCCGAGGACGGCGACGACGATCGCGAGCGCCAGGAGACCGTAGATCAGGTTCAGCATCTGACCGATCTGGTCCTTCAGGGCTTCCTTGTAGTCGGTCTGGTCGCGGACGACGTACTGCGGGTAGTCGTGCAGCGACGCCTTGAGCGCCGTGTAGGCGGCGTCCTGCTGTCCGTCCTTCGCGGCGGCCAGGACCATGGCGTCCAGCGGCATCCGCTCGGCCGGCACGTGCCGGGCGACGGTCGCGATGGAGGCGTACATGGCGCCCTTGTCGATGACGACGTCGTCGCTGGTGATGGCGCGGACGGTGAGGGAGGCGGTGCCGCCGTCCTTGAAGGCCACGTCGACCTTCGAGCCGATCTTCAGGCCGTGCTCCTCGGCGAAGCCCTCGAAGACGGACATCGAGTCGGGCCGGTAGGCGGCGGCGAGGTCGCCCGCCACGGTCTCGGTGCGCAGGTCCGTGACGTACGTCGGGTCGGTCGCGTTGATCGTCTCGTTCTTGGAGGTCTTGCCGTCGGGGGTGGTGAGGTGGGCCTCGAGCAGCTTGTACTCGGTGACCCGCTCCAGGCCGGGCGTCTTCTTGACGGCCTGGACGGCCTGCGGGGTCATCAGCTGCGTGTTGTCGCTCTGGATGATGAAGTCCGTGCCGACGCTCTTGTCGAGCTGGTCGGTGGCGGAGGCGACCATGGAGGAGCCGACCACCGACAGGCAGGCGACCAGGGCGAGGCCGATCATCAGGGCGGCGCCGGTGGCGCCGGTGCGGCGCGGGTTGCGCAGGGCGTTGCGTTCGGCCATGCGGCCGACCGGGCCGAAGGCGCGCAGCAGGAGGGCGCCGAGGACGCGGACCACCGCGCCGGCCAGCAGCGGGCCGATGACGACGAACCCGATCAGGGACAGCACCACGCCCAGGCCGAGCCACAGGGAGCCCTCGCTCGCCTTGTCGGCGGCGGTGGCCAGGTAGAGGCCGCAGACGCCGGCGCCGGTGAGCAGGGCGCCGAGCACGGCCCGTACGACACCGGCCTTGGCGTCGGCGGGGGCGCCGGCGTCGCGCAGGGCGGCCATCGGGGAGACCTTGCCGGCGCGGCGGGCGGGCAGGTAGGCGGCGAGGACGGTGACGACGACGCCGAGGACCATGCCGGTCACGGGGGTCGTCCAGGCGACCGTGAGGTCGTCGGTGGACAGGTTCATGCCGGTCATGCCCATGAGCTTCATGAGGCCGACGGCGATGCCGACGCCCGCGCCGACGCCGAGGACGGAGCCGACGACCCCGAGGAGCAGCGCCTCGGCGAGGACGGAGCGGTTGACCTGCTTGCGGCTGGAGCCGATGGCCCGCATGAGGCCGATCTCGCGGGTGCGCTGGGCGACCAGCATCGAGAAGGTGTTGATGATCAGGAAGATGCCGACGAGGAAGGCGATCCCGGCGAAGCCGAGCATCGCGTACTTCATGACGTTCAGGAACTCGCCGACTTCCTTGCGGTTGGCGTCGGCGGTCTCCTTGGCGGTCTGCACCTTGTAGTCGCCGCCGACGACGGCGGTGACGTTCTGCTTGAGCTGCGCGTCGGTGACGCCGGCCGCGGCGTTGACGTTGACGTTGGTGTAGACGTCCGGCTGCCCGACCAGGGTCTGCTGGGCGGTCCTCAGGTCGAGGTAGAAGATCGCGGCGCCGGGGTTGGTGACCTGGAAGGCGGCGAAGCCGGAGATCCGCGCGGTGTGGGTGCCGACGGCGGTGATGACGCCGATGCTGTCGCCGAGCTCGAGGTGGTGTTTGTCGGCGGTGTCGGCGTCGACCATGACCTGGCCGGATCCGCGGGGCGCGACGCCCTCCGTGATCTTCATGGTGCGGGCGTCCTGGCTGTTCCAGCTGCCGACGACGGTCGGGGCGCCGCTGGAGGGCGACAGGTTGTCCTTGTCGGCGTCCACGACGGTCACGGAGGTCGAGAAGACGGTCCCCTCCACCGACTTCACGCCGTCCGCCTCGCGGATCTTGCCGAGGACGGCGGCCGGCATGACCGGCGGCTTGCCGTTGCCGGAGATGGTCTCCCCGGTGTCCGAGGCGCCCTTCGCGCTCACCGTCACATCGGAGGAGGTGGCGGCGAACAGCTTGTCGAAGGTGGTGTTCATGGTGTCGGTGAAGACGAGCGTGCCGCAGACGAACGCCACCGACAGCAGGACCGCCACGGCCGAGAGGGCCATGCGTCCCTTGTGCGCGAAGAAGTTGCGCATCGAGGTCTTCATGACGGTCATGACGTACGCCCCCGCGCGTCGAAGTCCTTCATGCGGTCCAGGACCTGCTCGGCGGTCGGCTGGTGCATCTCGTCGACGATCCGGCCGTCGGCGAGGTAGAGGACGCGGTCGGCGTAGGAGGCGGCGACCGGGTCGTGGGTGACCATCACGATCGTCTGGCCGAGCTCGTCGACGGAGCGGCGCAGGAAGCCCAGCACCTCGGCGCCGGCGCGCGAGTCGAGGTTTCCGGTCGGCTCGTCCCCGAAGATGATCTCGGGGCGGGCGGCGAGGGCGCGGGCGACGGCGACGCGCTGCTGCTGGCCGCCGGAGAGCTGGGTGGGCCGGTGCCTGAGCCGTTCGGCGAGGCCGACGGTCTCCACGACCCGGTCCAGCCACGCCTTGTCGGGCTTGCGGCCGGCGATGTCCATGGGCAGGGTGATGTTCTCGATCGCGTTCAGCGTCGGCAGCAGGTTGTACGCCTGGAAGATGAAGCCGATCCGGTCCCGGCGCAGCTGGGTCAGCTTCTTGTCCTTCAGGCCCGTGATCTCGGTCTCGTCCAGGTAGATCTGCCCGGACGTGACGGTGTCGAGACCGGCGAGGCAGTGCATCAGCGTGGACTTGCCGGACCCCGAGGGGCCCATGATCGCGGTGAACCGGCCACGGGCGATGTCCACGTCGACGTGGTCGAGAGCGACGACCCGGGTCTCCCCGGATCCGTACGCCTTGACGACCTGGCGCGCTCGCGCGGCGACGGCCGTACGCCCTCCAGTGCCCCCGTGCCTGGGAATGGTCACAGCCGAAGTCACGGTATGTCTCCTATGTCAGCAGTAAGGGAAGAGCTGCCGGATGTGCGGGAAAGGCAGCGCTCGGCTCTACGTCGATGAGTCTGTCGGTGCCGACGGGTCCCGCGCGCTGGTGCTCGGGCCCGTCTTCGCCGGGGGATAACCCCCCTGTCGGCGAGGGGGGTGGCCGTCCCCCGCCCCCGATCGACGGCGTAAAGCCAGGTTAAGGAGCGGCCCTGGCCGTCTCGTCCTCCGTCGGTACGAACCCTCCCCGACCCGTAGTACCGAGGTCCCCCTAGGGGCAGTCCGCCGACGGGTGGAGTGCGTCTCAGGGTCGCCTCCACCCTCCGGCCCACTGAGCCTCCACCCTCCCGTCGCGTCAGGCGCAAGGGGTCCTTGCACTGTGAGCGCCTGATCAGGCCGCGCGGCCCGGTGCCGTGCCGCGCAAGGCGCCGCGAGGTGCGGTGCCAGGCCGCGCGGCCCGGGCGGGCACAGTGCAAGGACCCCTCAAGTGGCAAGCTGTCGGCAGCCGAAAGCTGCAAGGGGCACGGGAACCGCGGAAGCATGGGCAGGGGGCATCAGGTGGGCGACGCGAGACCCGCGGCGCGGGAGGCCGCACGGCACCCGGCCACCGACCGGCGGACCGCGGTCGTCGCCGCGCTGATGCTCTCCATGGGGCTGGCCGCCCTGGACTCCACCGTCGTCTCCACCGCCGTCCCGCAGATCGTCGGCGACCTCGGCGGGTTCTCCGTCTTCTCCTGGCTGTTCTCCGGCTACCTCCTCGCGGTGACGGTCACCCTGCCCGTCTACGGCAAGCTCTCCGACACCTTCGGCCGCAAGCCGGTACTGGTGGCCGGCGCGGCCCTGTTCCTGCTGGGCTCGCTGTTGTGCGCACTCGCCTGGAACATGGGTGCGCTGATCGCGTTCCGCGTCCTGCAGGGCCTGGGCGGAGGGGCGTTGCAGGGCACGGTGCAGACGCTCGCCGCCGACCTCTACCCCCTGGAGGAGCGCCCGAAGATCCAGTCGAAGCTGTCCACGGTGTGGGCGGTGTCCGCCGTCGCCGGGCCCGGCGTGGGCGGGCTGCTCGCCGCCTACGCCGACTGGCGGTGGATCTTCCTGGTCAACCTGCCCGTCGGGGCGGTGGCGTTGTGGCTGATCGTGCGTCACCTGCACGAGCCGCTGCGGGAGTCACGCCCTCGCGCGCGCGTGGACTGGGCGGGGGCGCTGGCGGTGTTCGCCTGCGGCGGGGTGCTGCTGACCGCGCTGGTGCAGGGCGGGGTGGCCTGGCCGTGGCTGTCGCGGCCGTCGCTCGCCCTGTTCGGCACGGGGCTCGCGCTGGCGGTGGTGGTGGTGCTGGTGGAGCGCCGGGCGGCCGAGCCGATCATCCCCGGCTGGGTCTGGCGCCGTCGGACGATCGCCGCGGTCAACCTCGCCCTGGGCGCGCTGGGCCTGGTCATGGTGGCACCCACGGTGTTCCTGCCGACGTACGCGCAGTCGGTGCTGGAACTCGACCCGGTCACCGCCGGGTTCGTGCTGTCGGTGTGGACGCTGAGCTGGCCGCTGTCGGCCGCCCTCAGCCAGCACGTCTACCGGCGCATCGGCTTCCGCGACACCGCGCTCCTCGGCATCGGCGCGGCCACGCTGGTGCTGCTGGCCTTTCCGTTCCTGCCGTATCCCGGCGCCGCCTGGCAGCCGACGGTGCTGATGCTCCTGCTGGGCGCCGCCCTGGGGCTCTTCCAGCTCCCGCTCCTGGTCGGCGTGCAGTCCACGGTCGGCTGGTCGGAGCGCGGCACGACGACCGCGTCCGTCCTGTTCTGCCGCCAGACCGGCCAGACCGTCGGCGCGGCGGTGTTCGGCGCGGTCGCCAACGGGGTGCTGGCCGCACGGCTCGGCGGCGCCGGCGACCTGGACTCCGTCACCCGCGCCCTGGACGGGGGCGCCGTCCCGGAGACGACCCGCCGGGCGCTCGCGGACGCGGTGCACGCGGTGTACCTGGGCGCCTCCTGCGCGGCGGCGGTGGCCTTCCTGGTGCTGTTGTGCGTGGCGCCCCGGCGGTTTCCGGTACTGAAGGAGTAAGGAGTGACGACGCCCCCAGCCGCTACGCCTCGCCGTTCATCCACGCCACGAGGTCGACGAGCCGGTCCCGCGCCTCCGGGGTGGCCGCCCGCTCGGTGAGGTGGAGCACGCTCTCGCCGGAGGCCAGCCGCGGCAGGTCCGCCCGGTCGATCGCGCAGGTGTACGCGACGAGCGGCGTCCCCTCGAGGCGGCCGTTCGCCCGCAGCCACTCCACGATCCGGAGCCGGTGGGTCTGCATGAGGTTCAGCACCACCAGGTTCGGCCGCATCTCCGCCGCGAGCATCACGGCGTCCCGGCCGCCGACGGCGTGGGAGACCAGCATCCCGCGTCCTTCCAGCATCGCTCTCAGAGCCAGCGCGATCTCCTCCCACTCCTCGACGACCAGCACGCGCTGCGGGTGCCGCTCGCCGTCGCGGGGCGCGAGCGCCTTCAGCATCACGGCGGGGTCGGCGCCGTACGCCGCATCGCGCGAGGCCTGTCCGAGGCCGGCCGTGACCAGCACCGGCATCCTGGCCGCCACCGTCCGCAGGGACAGCAACGTGGTGCGGGTGACGGGCACGGTCAGCGGGTCGACGAGGAAGGCGGCCGGCCGGACGGCGCTCTGCGCGTCGGTCTCTTCGGGCGACTGCACGATCACCGGCTGGTAGCCGCGGTCGACGAACTCCTGCCGCGTACGGGCGTGAGGGGCGGGCCAGACGAGCAGCCGACGTGATCCGGGACCCGGCTGCGGCACCTCGGGGACCGGGCGTTCGACGAGGTGTGCCGCGAGGGCGTCGACGAACCGGGGGGTGATGAAGATCCGCCCGGCGCCGTCGACGGAGTCCACCAGGGAGCACAGCTTTCCGTCCGGGTCGAAGAGCGCCGCGCTCGGGGGAGGCGGGGAGGCCGTGGAGTCCGCGCGCCGCAGGACGAACCGCGCCTCCTGGCCGGGCTCGGGCGGGGCGTACCACGCGGCGAAGACCTCGTTGTCACCGGTGGGCGAGGGCGGCAGGGCCGCCGGCAGGACGGACTCCTCCAGCCGGAGCAGTGTCACCAGGCCGCGGTGGCGCTCCGACCTCGCCGCGTCGTTCGGACGCAGGACCGCGCCGCTCCTGAGGTGGACGCGCAGCGCACCGGCGTCCCCGAACGAGCCGGTGAAGAGGACCAGGTCGGACCGGACGGCGACGCCGGTCCCGACGAAGTCGTCGCCCTCCGTGATCCACACGATCGAGTTCACGAACGCGCTGACCGTCCGACGGCTCGACAGGCCGTCCTCGACGTGAAGGGCGACCGGCCGTCCGGCCAGCTGCATCGTCGCCACCGCGGACGCCAGGGCCGCGGGGTTCCTGCCCACCACGGCCACCAGGTCGGCGAGTTCGTCCTCGCTGTGCCACAGCTCCCCCCGGTGACCGGCGAGCGCCGCCCGGACGTACGACAGGGCCGTCTCACGGCTGAAGTCGTACAGGGTCACGCTCTCGTACGTCCGGACGATCCGCAGCGGTGTCCCTTCGGCGAGGGTCATCAGGACGCTTCCGGAGCCGACCGAGAACAACGGCTGGAAGCCGTCGGTCAGATGGGGAGCGGTCTGCGCGGTCACGCCGTCGAGGACCAGCAGCCAGCCCGGGTGGGAGCGCAGGCGGACGGCGATCGCGCCGAGGACCTCGCCGGGGCTCTCGCCCCGGACGGGCACGCCGAGATCGTCGGCGAAGCCCATCAGGTCGGCCAGCAGGACCGTGACCGTGTCGGCCCGGATCCACCGGACCAGGAGGAAGTCCGACCTCAGCGTGCGCGCGACGTCGACGGCGAGCGTGGTCTTGCCCACGCCGCGCGCCCCGTCGATCACACACACCGACGTGCCGCCGCGCAGCAGCGCGTTCACGACGTCCGAGATCTCGTCCCGCCGTTGGTGGAAGGGCGGCAGCTCGGGTGTCCGGGACGCCACCCTCCGCGTGGTGCGGGACTCGGTGGCCGGCGGGGGCCGGTGGTCGCGCTCCCGGTCCTGAACGCGTTCCCCCTCCCGCTCCGGCTCCCGCCCGCGCCGCCACGGGAACAGCCGGGCTCCCCTGCGCCCCCGCCGCCGCGGGGCCTCCCGCTCCGGCGCCGCCGCTCGGCCCGCGCCGCCCCCGGCCAGGCGCGCCGCGAGGCGCGCGTAGTCGCCGCCGGCGCCTGCGACGACGGCCAGCGCCACCTCGGCGAACGCCCGGCTGTCGTCGGGCAGTTCGAGCCCGTCCGGTCCGCCGTCGTGCTCCACGGCCGCCGCGAGGGCCGCGAAGTCGGTGATCCCGCCCAGCGTCGCCGCGACCCGATCGCTCACGCCGTCGATCACCTGGTCCAGGACGCGCAGGGACTCCGTGCGGGTGAGGCGGTCGAGCAGCGCCTCTCGGACGCCGTCGCGGAAGTCGTACAGCACGGCGTCCGGGTCCTCCCCCGGCACGGCCGGGCCGCGGCGGACCAGCAGGCCGGAGAGGAAGATCTCGGCCAGGTGCATGGCGGTGGACGAGGGCAGCATGGCGCCCTGGACGAGCCGCATCACGGGCAGGCTCAGCGGGGCCGCCGCCAGGAGCCGCAGCAGGTGGAAGGCCTCCGGGGAGTAGCCCTGTTCGAAGTGCTCGATCCGCGCGGCGGGGTCGGCCGGTCCGTCCGCGTCCGTGACCGGGTCGGGACGGTCGACGACCGTGAGCGGCGCCGCGAGCAGCGGTGTCCAGTCGGTCGTGCGGCCGGAGACGAGCCGGGCCCAGGGCGCGAGCCAGTCGCCGGACACCTCGAGCACCGGCAGCCAGCGGATCCGCGCCCGGTCGGCGGCTCCGGCGGGGCCGCGGACGACACCGGGCAGCGGTCCCCCGGAGCGGATCTCCAGGGTGGCGCGGGCGGTGTCGGTGCCACGGGCGCGGACGGGTGCCGTGCGCAGCGCCGTACGGTGCCACAGCCTGCTCGGCAGGACCTGGAGGACGGCGACGGGGCGGCGGCGGGACCAGTCGGCGAGCGTGGCGGGCAGTTCCGTGCCGTACCAGGCGGGGCCGGTGCCGTCCGTGAGGAGCAGGACCGCGCGGCGGCCGGTGGGGTCGGCGAGGGTCCGGTGCCAGCGGCGGGTGGGGCGGGCGGCCTGCGCGCCACGCCGGAAGGGTGCCAGGGTCGGCACCGGGCCGTCGGTGTGCAGGGCCCAGGCGCGGACGTCGGCGAAGGCGCCGTGCCGGGCGAGGAGGGTGCTCAGTTCGCCGGCGAGGCGGTGCCAGACGGTCATGGTGGTGCCGGTGTCGACGAGCAGGTCGACACAGAAGCGGCGTTCGGCGGCGGGGCGCAGGACCGGCAGCAGGAGTCCGGTGTCGCCGGCCGCGGCCGCGGTGGCCTCCACGTCCAGGACGCGGTCGCGGGCCGAGGGGACCGTGCGGCGCAGGGGGCGCAGGGCGCGGTGGAGGGCGAGCGTGTCGGGGAGGGCCTGGGGCTGGACGACCCGGACGGAGTGCGCGCCGCCGGGCCGGACGGTTGTCCCGGCGTTCTTCCTCCCGGGCAGGTGCAGGCGGGCGGTGGGGGGTGCGGGGGCCGGGACGGGAGCCGGTTCCGGGGCGGGAGCCGGGGTGTGGGGCTCGGGGCCGGGCGGCGGTGGCGCGGCCGGCGCCGGCGGTGGCGTCGGGGCGGGGTGCGGGGTTTCGGACACGGGGTCGGGCGCGGGGTCGGGAGGCGGCGCGGCCGGCGCCGGCGGTGGCGTCGGGGCGGTGGAGCGCGGCTGTGACCGGTCGAGCGGGCCGATTCCGGCGAGCCGGGCGATCCAGAGCACGTCGAGTGCGTCGCGGGCGTCGGGCGCGCCCCCGGCGCCCAGCAGGCGGGCGAGCTCCTCACGGAGCAGCTCGGCGCCCGGTACCGCGTCTCCCGTCCCGGGCGGTGTCCCCGCGGGCCCCGGCCCCGCACCCCCGGGCACGGTCACCTCACCCCCGGTCCAGGGGCCGCAGCAGGTCCTCGTCGAGCAGGGCGCGGCCGGACTCGTCGTCCCACAGGCCCCGTTCCGCCATGAGCAGCGCGTTGAGGAGCTGGTCGTTGGCGAGGGCGCCGGTCTCCCGCTGCCGGGCGAGGAACCGGGCGATGATCTCGGCGCGGACCGGGACCGCCCGGTCGGACGGCTCGCCGAGGTGGGCCGCGACCATGCCCTTGAGCCGCTCCTCGTCCGGGGCGCCGATCTCCAGCCGGACGCAGCGGCGCAGGAACGCCATGGGGAACTCCCGCTCCTCGTTGCTGGTCAGCACCACGAGCGGGAACTCCGCGCAGGCCACCGAGCCGCCGGCGACCTCCCCCGGGACCCGGTCGGCGGTCATGACCTGTTGGGTGCCCGGGCCGAGCCGGGCCAGTTCGGGGATGAGGAACTCGCCCTCCTCGAAGACGTTCAGCAGGTCGTTGGGGAAGTCCATGTCGCTCTTGTCGATCTCGTCGATGAGCAGGACACGGGGCCTGCGCCAGGGCAGCAGCGCCGTGCCGAGCGGGCCCAGCCACAGGTACCTGCCGATGTCGGGCGGCTCGGGCGTCCCGTCCTCCCGGCGGGCGAGGGTGCCGGCGTTGCGCAGTCCGGCGTCGTGGAGGCGGCCCAGGGCGTCGTACTCGTACAGGCCGTCCTTGAGCGTGGAGCGGCTGGTGATCGCCCAGCGCAGCACGGGGCCGAGGTTGAGTTCGTGGGCGACGGCGTAGGCCAGGGTGGACTTGCCGGTGCCGGGCTTGCCGGTCAGCAGCAGGGGGCGGCGCAGGTGCAGAGCCAGGTTGACCAGGTGGACCTCGCGCGGGCCGGCCTGGTAGGCGGCGCCCTGGCCGGCCCGGCCGAGGTGGCGCTGGACGGCGTCGTCGTCGGGGACGCGGGGTGTGGGGAGCAACTGCGCGGGCCGGGCGCCGCCGTGCCGGAACGCACGCCACGGGGGCGCCTCGGGCAGCCGGTCGATGCCGTCGTGCGGGGTGCCGGTGCCCCGGTAGACCCGCCAATCCTGCGTCGTGTTCATACCGCTCCCTCACCGGCCCCGCGGGTGCCGGACATCGGCTGGTCCTGGCCGCTGAAGACGCACGTCGGGTCGTCCCACAGCAGGGTGATCTGGTTGTGCACGCTCGTCGGGTCGGGCCGTCCGAGCCTGCGCGCCCGGTGCACGCTGTGCGGCAGGTCGGCCAGCAGGGCGGGCGGATGTCCCTCGCGCAGCGCGTCCAGGAGCGGGCCGGGGCCGCCCGCGTCGCGCCGCCAGACGATGACGGGGATGCCGTCCTCCAGCAGCGCGTCGTCCACGGCGTCCCGGAGGAGCTCGTCGTCGTGGTCGTAGGGCAGGCCCAGGCCCAGGCACGTCAGATCCGTGTGGGTGCGCAGCCACTCGGCGACGTCCGCGCGGTCGGTGAGCAGCAGTGGCGGGTACCTGCTGTCGGGGCACTCCCAGGACTTGGCCGCGCCGGGTTCCCGTCCGCCGGGGTCGCCGCCCGGGTCACCCCGCTCGCCGCGGGGCGCGCCGGGCCCCATCCAGCCGATGCGGTGCAGCGCGTCACCGGGCGGGCGATCGCGGTCCAGGGCCTCCCAGCGATGGATCCAGGCGTCGTGGAGCATGCTGTCGCGGTACCGGGTCAGGGACCGTACGACGACCTGGCAGGTGCGGCCCAGCGGCTTTCTCGCCGGGCCGCCGTGCCAGAACTCGGCGGGGCGGGCCAGCAGGGCGTGCGGCAGCAGGAACTCCACCCGCTTGGCCATGCCCCGGGCGGCGTCGGCGGGTTCCCGCCAGCCGGTCAGGAAGTCGCGTCCGCCGTCCTCGAGTTCGTCTCCGGTGAGCAGGCCGGGCAGGTTCCTTCTGCCCTGGTAGACGGGCGGGGCGTCGCCGGTGCGCAGGTAGTAGTAGCCGTGCAGGGAGTAACGGCGTCGGGCGTTCGGCAGGTCGCTGGGGGCGTCCTCCTCCTCGACGCGGATCTGGATGATGAGCTGCCGTGCGTCGGCTTCCGGGGCGGCCGCGACCGCGGGGGCCCGCACGGAGGCGAGCAGGGCGGCGAGCCGGTCGCTGCCTCCCGGTTCGGCTCCCAGGCGTCCCAGGAACCGCAGGAGTTCGACGCGGGGGGCGTCCGGATCGCCGACGGGCACGCGTGCGTCGTAGAGCCGGCACAGCACCTGCGGGAGGCTGCCGGCGTCCAGGGGCCGGCCGGCGGCACGGCGCTCGGCGAGGTGGTGGGCGACGGCGGTCCCGCCGAAGTGCCGGGGGTGGGCGCGCAGTTCGTCGACGAGATCGTGCATGAAGCCGGCGGGCAGCGGGCCGTCGGGCGCGGTCCGTACGGTGACGGCGAGCAGGAACCAGGCGGTGGCGACGTCGTCCGGTGCGAGGTCGTGCACCGCCTCCCGCAGGGCGCCCAGCGCCCCGGCGCGCCGTGCGGCGCGGACGACGGCCCGCAGGTGGGTGCGGGCGTCGGCGTCCTCGGCGACGGCGAACGGCCGGTCGTGGCCCAGGCGCTCCCCCATCAGCTCGAGCAGTTCCTGACGGGCCGTGAGCCGGTGCAGCAGGGGCACGTCGGCGAGGGTCTCGACGAGTTGCCGGTCGGCGCGGCGGTCACGGGTCGCGTCCGGGACGAGACGAGTGGACCGCAGCCGGTCGAACCAGGACACTCAGGCCTCCCCGAGCGCGACCCCGCAGGCGACGATCAGCGCACGCACCCGCTCGGTACCGGTGTCGTCCGGGGCGATCGTGACGAGGGCGTCGTGGAGGGCCTTCAGGACGACGTCGGGGGCGAGGGTGGTGCGTTCGACCCGGCGGGCGAGCGCGCGCAGGTGGGTGCGGGCGTCGGCGTCCTCGGCGACGGCGAACGGCCGGTCGTGGCCCAGGCGCTCCCCCATCAGCTCGAGCAGTTCCTGACGGGCCGTGAGCCGGTGCAGCGCCGGACAGCCCAGGAGGGCCTCGGTCAGCTCGATCAGCCCGGGCATCACGACTGCGGGCGGCCGGATCGGGGAGCGCCGCGGTGCCCCGTCGGGCGGCGGCGTCCCGTCGGCGGGCCACGGCGCGGGCGCGGCCGGGCCCTCGGGCGGCATCCCGTCGGCGGGCCACGGCGCGGGCGCGGCCGGCCGCCGTGGTGCCAGCGGCGGTGTCACGCCGAGGTCGGGCACGGTCTCGTGGGGCCGGCCGGTCAGCAGCCGCAGCAGCGGCTCGGCGCCGGCGACGGTGAAGTCCCGGACGCGGTAGCGGGTGTGGGTGGCACGGCCCAGCCACACGGGCAGGTCGTCGAGCGAGCCGCCGGGCAGTACCACGGGCACGATCTTCTCCAGGGCGCCGGCCGGGTCCTCGTACACGACGTCCCGCAGCAGCCGCGCCTCCCACTGCACGCCCGCACCCTCCCCGGCCGCCGCGTCGCCGTCGGCGCGCCGCCGGTACTGGGGCGAGGCGACGACGATGACGTAACGGCTGCCGCGGATGCCCCGCAGCGTCCACAGCGCCCAGTCCTGCCGGCGCTCCGCGGCCGGCCGGTCCAGGACGGCGTCGATGCCGCAGGACCGCAGGAGGCGCCACAGCTGCCCGACCTGTTCGACGTGCCGGTCGTCGTCGTGGGCGTAGGAGATGAACACCCGTACCGGCGACGGCGCCGTTCCCCCCATGGAGCTCCCCCTCGCCTGCGTCACAGCACGCCCGTGAGTCCATGATGGCCCAACGGGGCGCACGGAGCGGCCCGTTCGACCACACCGCGCCGGGCCGGTCCGTCGGGCGGCGCCGGAGGGGTTAACGACGGTAACACCCCAGCTCACGGGCCCCTCGATCAAGAAAGCGCGTACCGACCGATCAGTCTGTCCAAACCCTCGCGCTCTGCCGTACTCCCGGGTAACGTGCGTGCCTCCGCCCCCCACCTCCCTGCGGTCCGCCGCCACGGACCCGAGCCACGCAAGGAGTGGGCATGTCCCACGATCCGTATCCGCCCCACCGTCCGCCCCGTCCCGGACACCTCCGGCAGCCGCCGGAGCCGGCCGATCCCGTCCGCCGTGAGCCGGTCGGCCCCGCACCGCTGGGACACCACAGCGACCTGCGGATCCTGCGGGGCGCCTACCGCCGTCAGCGCCGTGTCGCCACGCTCACCGCGCTCGGCTACTTCGTCCTCTTCCTGGTCCTGTCCGCCTTCGCCCCGTCCCTGATGGCGCACCGGGTCGCCGACGGACTGCCCACCGGACTGCTGCTCGCCCTGGTCCAGCTCCCCGTCACCTGGCTGGCGATCGTCCTGTACGAGCACACCGCCGGCCGCCACGTCGACCCGCTCGCCGACCGCATCCGCAAGCAGTCCGAGCTCGACGCCCGGCGCGCGGCCCGGCACGAGGGGGCGGCGCGATGACGCACACCGACGGCACCGCCCTGGCGGCCGGCGGGCTCACCGAGCTCAGCGGCGACGCGCAGACGATGTCCCTCGTCGCCTTCACCGCCGTCGTCACCGTCACGCTCCTGCTGTGTGTGATGACCGGCCCCGACCGCGACGACCTCGACGAGTTCTACACCGGCTACCGGTCGCTGTCCCCGCTGCGCAACGGCCTGGCCATCGCCGGCGACTACATCTCCGCGGCCACCGTCCTCGGCACCGGCGGCGTGATCGCCCTGTACGGCCAGGACGGCGTCGTCCTCGCCCTGAGCACGGCCCTGTCGCTGATGCTGCTGATGTTCCTGCTGGCCGAACCCCTGCGCAACGCGGGGCGGTTCACCATGGGTGACGCCCTCGCCCGCCGGATGCCCGGGCGCGCGGTGCGCATCACCGCCTGCGCCGTGACGATCGCCGCGTTGCTGCCGATGATGCTGGTGCAGCTCGCCGGCACCGGCCAGCTCCTCGCGTTCCTCCTCGGGTTCTCCGGCGAGGCGGTGCAGACGGGCTGCATGGTCTGCATGGGCGTGCTGATGATCAGCTACGCGGCGATCGGCGGGATGAAGGGCACCGCCCTCATCCAGATCCTGAAGATCGTGATGCTGCTCGGCTCCGGTGCCGTCGTCGCCGTCCTCGTGCTGCACCGCTTCGACTGGAACCCGGGCGCCCTGTTCGACGCGGCGGCCCGGGGCAGCGGCCTCGGCGACGCCTTCCTCGACTCCGGCCTCCAGTTCTCCACCGGCCCCCACCCGGGCCTGGACATGATCAGCTCACAGCTCGCGGTGGTGCTCGGCGGCGCCTGCCTGCCGCACATCACCATGCGCATGTACACCGCCTCCTCCGCCCGCCAGGTGCGCCGCTCGATGTCCTGGGCGGTGTCGGCCGTCGCGCTGTTCGTGCTGGTCATCACGGTCGTCGGATTCGGTGCGACGGCGCTGATCGGCCGCGCGGTGATCGCCGGGGCCGACCCGCAGGGCAACACCGCCTACCTGCTGGGCTCGAGAGCCGCGTTCGGCCGGGACGTGTCCACGGCGGAGACGCTGCTGTTCACCACGGTGACGACGGCGATCTTCCTCACCGTCCTCGCCTCGGTCGCCGGCATGATCCTCGCCTGCGCCAACTCCCTCGCCCACGACGTCTTCGCCGCACGCCTGCGGAAGACCTCCCCGCGCCGCGAGATGCTGCTGGCCCGCATGTCCGCGCTGGCGGTGGGCGTGCCGACGATCCTGCTGGCCGCGCAGGTCCAGCACCGCAGTCTCCAGCCCCTGGTCACGCTCTCCTTCTGCGTCGGCGCCTCGGCCCTGGCCCCCGCCCTGGTCTACAGCCTCTTCTGGCGCCGCTACACCCGCACCGGACTGCTCAGCACCCTCATCGGCGGCACCGTCTCGGTGCTGCTGCTGATGCCGGGCACCAACCTCGTCTCCGGCTCCCCCGCCGCCGCCTTCCCCGACGCCGACTTCAACTGGTTCCCCTTCACCACCACCGGTCTGGTCACCATCCCCCTCGGCTTCGCCCTCGGCTGGCTGGGAACGGTCGTCTCGGGCCGCCGCAAGGCGGACGAACAGCGGCGTCGGTACGAGGCGGTGGAGGGCTGGATCCTGGCCGGGGCGGGACGGCGGGAGGGCTGAGGAAGAGGAGGAGCCCGAGCAGGGGAGGCGGTGGGCACGGGAGGCGGTGGGAGTGACCGCCTACTCGACCACCCGCCCCGTGAGCGCGCTGAGGTTGTTGCGCACGGAGTCCATGTGCGCCTGCACGTGGTCCCACCGCTCGCCGTGCTCGCGCAGCACCCGCTCCGTCTCGCGTGCGATGCGCTCCTTGCGCACCTGCGCCTCGGCGAGGATCTCACCGGCACGCGCCCGCGCCTCCTCCTCGCGCTTGCGGGACGACTCCTCCGCCTCGGCGAGCTCGCGCTGCGCGTCGGCCAGGGCCTCCTCGGCCCGCTCCACCGCCCGGGCGTGCTGCGCGTCGAAGGCGGCGACCCGTTCGGCGGCCTCGCGCTCCGCCGCCGCCATCTGCTCGGCGTGCTCCTTCTTCGGTTCGACGAGCAGGGCGGCGGTGCGCTGGCGCACGTCGCGCAACGCCGCGAGCGCCTCGGCACGGAACTCCTTCACCTTGCGCCGGGCGCCGACCCGGATCCCGTGCGCCTCGGCGCGCGCGGCGAGCAGCCGCAGCCGCGTCTGCTCCTTGGCCTCAGCGCGGACCGCGTCCGCCTGCTCCTCCGCCGCCCGACGCACGGCGAGAGCCTGCGACTCGGCCCGTGCGACATGCTCCTCGGCGTCGCGCCGCGCGTTCCGGACGACCTCCGCCGCCTCTTCCTGCACGGTCTCGAACAGGTGCCGCGCGCGCTCCCCGAGGCTGTCGTAGTCCTGCGGAGCGAGTCCCTTCACGGCCTCACGCAGCTGCTCCGCCTCCAGCATCATCTCCTTGACCAGGACGGTGAGCCGGGCGACCCGTTCCCATGCCGCGTCGCGCTCGGCGGAGAGCGCGGCGGTGAACGCCTCGACTTCTTTGGGCCGGTAGCCGCGCCCGCGAACGGTCTCGAACCCCTGCGATGACACCCTTGCGCTGCTCATCCTGCAACCCCTCTCCACCAGACAGACGCGAATTAATGATTTCCCGCATATCTTGATGTATCGGGCTTAAGTGTTCATAACGCGACACTCCGGACAAAGGTGGCGTCGGTCCCCGTGCAGGAGGCGTGGAAGACCGCACCGAAGACCCCGCGCAGGACGCCGAACAGACGACCGGTCCACACGCGGGAGACCCTGCTCGCACGGAAAAGGGCCGGGCCCGGTCACACGACCGGGCCCGGCCCTCGACACCTGCGGCGTCAGCGGGACCTACGCCTCACAGCAGTCCGTCCCACATCTGCTCCAGCAGCACCGACCACCAGCTCTCCGGCGACCCCAGCGCCGCCGGGTCCAGCGCGGCCAGTTGCGCCTGGAAGTCGACGGTCCAACGGCCCGCCTGCTCCTGGTTCAGCCCGAACCGCAGCCGCCACATCCGCCCGAGCAGCGCCAGGCACCGCGCGAACTCCGGCAGACCGGTGTTCACGAACTGCGGCGGCACGGGCGCCCCGCCCGGCCCCGCCTCCACGGGCACCGCGACGATGTTCGCCGTCCCGTACTGCACACAGATCGCCTTGCCGAAGTCACTGCCCATCACCAGGTACGAGCCCGCGTCCGGCGCCGGCTGCACACCCCGCTCGGCCGCCAGCTCCGCCAGCGTCGGCACCGGCCGCCCCGGCTGGGCCTGCGCCCAGAAGAACGGACCCATGTCCATCGGCAGACCCGCCGCCACCAGCGTGTGCGCCACCACCGGCGGCACCCCCTGCCGGGACACCGCCGCCTGCTCGAACCGGAAGACCCCCGGCCCGAACGCCGCGCCCAGCTCCTGCCCGATCGCCTCCGGCGGCACCGGCGGCATCGGCTGCACCGGCTGCAACGGCGCCCGCACCGGCCCCGGCCGCGCCGGACCGTCGGCCACCTGGTGCAACTCGCCCTGGTGCGCGAGCAACTGACCCATGCCCTGCTGCCGGCTCGCATGGTCCGTGCCGTAGGGCGCGATGGACGTGATCCGCGCCTGCGGCCACTGCTCCCGGATCATCCGCGCGCAGTACGCGCCCGGCAGCTCGCACGACTCCAACTCGGTGTGCAGCTCCAGCACCTGGTCCGGCGGCACGTTCATCGCCCGCAGCTCGTGGAAGATCTGCCACTCCGGGTGCGGCGTGCCCGGCGCCGAACGCCGGATCAGCTGCTGCTCCGACCCGTCCTGCGCCCGGTAGCGCAGCACGGCCTGGTACCCCGGGCCGACCGTCGGCTGCCCCTGCTGCGGATACCCGTACGCCGGCGGCTGCCCCGGCACCGGCCCGCCCGGCGGCGGCATCGCACCCGGCGGCATCGGCTGCGGAGCACCCGGCGCCATCCCGGGGACGCCGGGCGCGCCGGGGGCATGGGGCGGCGGAGGCACTCCGGGACCCCCCACGGGCGGCCCGGCGAGCATCGTCGCCGCGTGGTGCACGGCACCCTGCGCACCGCCCGCGGAACCGTGCGGGCCGGGCGCCCCCGGAGCGCCCGGAGCACCGGGCGGCACACCGGGGCCACCCGGGGGCATGTGCGGAGCGGCCGGTGGTTGCGGCACGCCCCCGCCCGTCCCCATCTGACCGGGGTCGGCCAGCATCGTCGCGGCGTGGTGCACCCCACCCGGGGGTGTACCGCCGGGCGAGTGGGGCGGTTGGGGCGCGGCGGGTGCGTTCGGAACACCCGGCCCCGCCGGTCCGTCAGGTCCGAGCGCCGAGACCATCTGCGTCGGCACGTAGCCGCCGGCCGGCGTCCCGGGCGCACCCGGGCCGGAGGCAGGCGCAGGCGTGCTGCCCGGCCGCGCACCCGGCGCACCCGGCGCACCCGGCGGAGGCGGCGGCGTCGCCCCGCCCCCGCGCGCACGCCGCGGAGGCGGCGCCGCCTTGCTGGTCGCGGCGTCGGCGATGTCACCGGCGTTCGACGCGAGCGGCTGCGCGGGGGCGGCGGGAGTGCCCGGGGGCGGAGTCCCCGGCCCCTGCGGAGAACCGCCGAACGACGGCGCACCCGCACCCGCACCCGGACCCGGCTGCGGAGGAGGTGTACTGCCCGGCGCGGGTGCCGGCATCCCGGCTCCCTGCGAAGCGCCGGGCGCACCACCCGGCGCATCCGGATCGCCGAGCGCGGGCGCGACGGTCGTGCGGGGAAGCTGACTGCCCCCCGAGATCAGCGCCGTCCTGGCCTCCGGAAGGGACGACGACGACGGCGGCGTCCCGTCGTCGGAGCCGCTCAACGACGGCGCGAACACCGTCGCCGGCAACGGCACCGAACGGTCCTCACCGGGGTCGGCGTTGGTGTCCGTCCCCGTCCACGGTGTCGCGCCCACGGGCGTCGAAGGCGCCCCCGCCGGCACGCCGGCCTGCGTCTGCGGCAGCGAGGGATCGCCCACGGCGGGCGCCCCCGACGCCGCGACGGCACCCGGGGACACAGGCGACGGCGCAGGAGAACCGTCGGCTGCGGGCGACTCCGGTGCCCCCGCGTCGATCCCCCGTCCCTCGGACGCCCCCAGCCGGTCCGCCGCCTCCTGAAGCCACTCCGGCGGCGTCAACAGGAACGACGTCTGGTTCAGGTCCACCCGCGCCGCGGCCGCCGGTGCCGGCTCGGCCGCGGCCTGCGTACGTCCGTACTCCTCCTCGTATCGCCGGACCACCTCGCCCACCGGCAGCGACGGCCACAACGTGGCCTCCCCGCTGTCCCGGGCCACCACCAGGCGCTGCGCGCCCCCGTCCGAGCGCGGGCCCTCCGCACGGTCCTCGGCCCACACGACGAACCCGAGGTCGAACTCCCGCACCCGCACCTCACGGTGCTGGTACGCCGGAACGTCCCCGTTGACCCACTCTTCCCCGCGCTCCTGCGCCTGCGCGAACGTCACCATCGCCGGATCACTCCCCCACGCCCACGGAAGAAACAGAAGAGCCGGACGCCACGGGAACAGCCCGCGCGAACCCGCCGTCCACCATCAGATTCGCCACCGTCTCCAACTCCGGCGGCCGGCCCGCCAGTCGCGACAGGAACACGTCGAAGTCGTCACCGCACGGCAGCAACAACCGCTCCATCCGCTCCGCCGGCGACCACGAGGGATCCACGTCCCGCGCATCGTCGTACGCGCAGAACCACACCGAACCGGCCCGGTCGCCCTTCACCTTCACGGCGAGGAGACCCCCCTGGACGAAACCGACGCCCAGGTAGTCCTTGGTCAGGTGGTCGCGCAGACACTTGTTCACGTACACCAGGTCGTTGACGGCCGCCTCGTCCCGCACCGTGAAGAACGGCTGGTCCACCAGCAGCCCCAGCTCCGCGACGAGCGCCGCGCCCACCGGCGCACACCCGCCGGCCGCCTTCAGGAACGACCGGTACGCCCCGGGCAGCCGGTAGCCGAGTTCCTCCTCGACGCCCTGCACCTGGGACTCCGTCACCGCCACACCCGACTTCGGCAGTCCGAAGTGCGCCGGACGCGTCTCCTGCAACGGCCGCGTCCCCCGCTTGTGCTGGTCGACCGCCGCCGTCGCCACACCACCGTGGTGCCGCAGCAACGCCTTCACCTCGACCGGCACCAGCTCCAACCGCCGGGAACCCACCACGTGGTGCCAGGTCCAGCCGTGCGGTGTCGCCACCTGCTCCACCGTGTCCCACAAGGCGTGACCCGACGCCGCCAGCGCCGCGTTCGCCGACACGTAGTCCGTCAACCGCAACTCGTCGACCCCGAAACCCTCCGGGGGCTCCGCGATCTCCGCCGCTGCCCGCGCATAGGGCGAGAACTCCGGGTAACCACGCTCGTCCACCCGCACCCCCCTCGGATGACGCGCGGCCCGGACCGGATCCGGAAAGTGCACGACCTGCCCGGCATAGGCCGCGTTCGGCGGCGCGGCTTCCTGCCCGAGCCGACCTGTCGTCATGGCGGTTGCCCCCTGCGGCATTCTGGACGGACCCCGGCGGCCGGTTCCGCTTCCGGTCCCGACCACCACGCCCCGTGTCCGACTGTCTCCAACGGTCTCCAACGCGCGTCGACCGCGCGCCGACGGTGCCGACAGCCTATGCGGTACGACGACACCGGTCATCGGCCCTCCGCTTCGGTGACCTGCCGTCACCCCGCCGTGACAGCGTGCCCCGACCCGGGCGTGTCGCGCCGCCCCAGCTTCCGCAGCCGCCACACGATTTGGCACCCTGTGTCCTCCGGGGGGATGCACGGGAGGGGATGACGATCATGAACGCCACGCACACGGGACCGCACACCCACCACACGGGCGACCCCCGCATCGGCTGGTCCGCCGGCGAGACCCCCCACGCCCCCGTCCTGCTCCACCGCCGTGACGGCATACTCCCCACCGTCGCCGCCGCCCTCTCCGTCCGCGGCGCCACCCTCACCGGCACCGCCGCCCGCGGCGACCAGCCCCCGGCACTGCACCCGCTGGTCCAGGACTTCCTCGACACCCTCACCAGCGGCCAGCGCGACCGCTTCACGGGCCGCTGCGCCGAGGCGCTGCTCATCAGCCGGCACCTCGCCACCGTCGACGCCGCCCGCAGCAAGCGCGCCGCCCGCAGGCCCATGACCAACGGCGAGGCGCGCAAAGCCCTCAGACACGCCAAGCTCACCGCACGCCGCATCCGGGAGGACGGCGATCCCCTGCACGGCAGCTTCGCCGCACCCTGCCGTGCCTGCACCGCCCTCAGCGCCCACTTCGGCGTCCGCATCGTCGATCCCGCCGCATCCGGCGGCTGACCCCACAGCCGCACGCCGGCCGACGACGCACACAGACCCGACGAACGAAGAGCACATGCACCCCGACCGCACCAGCACCACCCGCTTCCCCGTCCCCGTCGACGCCGCCCTGCGCACCGCCGGCTGGCAGCCCGGGCGCTGGGACATCAAACAGGCCGAGATCTGGGCCGACACCCTGCGCGACCACACCTCACCCGCCGGTCACCGCCACGCCGTCTTCCCCGCCGCGGTCGAAGCCTGGGCCGAGTTCGGCGGTCTGCACATCACCCCCGGCGGACCCGGCCGCCAGGTCGCCCCCACCACCGTCCACCTCGACCCGCTGCACGGCCTCCACATGGCCCGCACCCTCGCCGACCTCGGCCGCGCCCTCGACACCGACGTCAGCCCCCTCGGTACCGAGACCGACCACGAGGCCCTCCTCGCCATCGACGCCCGGGGCCGCGTCTACGCCCTCGACCACACCGGCGACTGGTACCTCGGCCCCGACATCGACCACGCCCTCGGCACCCTGGTCTCCGGCATCGAACCCACCCGCCTCACCGCCGGCTGACCCGCGCGCCTCACGCCGCCGGAATCACCGCCGACACCCGGAAACCCCCCGCCTCCGTCGGCCCCGACACGAACACCCCGCCCAGCGCCACCACCCGCTCCTTCATCCCCACCAGTCCGTTCCCCCCGGACGGCAGCCTCGCCGACGACGCGGACCCCGACTCCGGCGGCGGTTCGTTCTCCACCTGCATGGCGATCTCCGCCGCCCGGTGCGCCAGCCGCACATGCGTCTTCGCCCCCGCCGCGTGCTTGTGCGCGTTCGTCAACGCCTCCTGCACCACCCGGAACGCCGTCTGCTCGATCTCCGCCCCGTACGACCGCACCTCACCCTCCACCGACAGGTCCACCACCATCCCCGCGGCGGCCGACTGCCCGATCAGCTCCTCCAGCTCCGACAGACACGGTCCCTCCCCCTCCTCCACCCCGCGCGACACCACCGCGGCGGCGGAGGCCCCCGCCGTCGCACGCCGCTCCCCGTCCCCGCTGCGCAGCACCCCGAGCATCTCCCGCAGCTCCGTCAACGCCTGCCGCCCCATGTCCCCCACCAGCGCGGCGTTGCGCACCGCCTTCTCGGGATCCTTGCGGGCGACGGCCTGGAGCGCCGCCGCGTGCACCACCATCAGACTCACCCGGTGCGCGACGACGTCATGCATCTCCCGCGCGATCCGCGTCCGCTCCTCGTTGCGCGCCCACTCGGCCCGCTCCTCCGCCCGCTCCGCGAGCAGTTGCAGCTCCCGCTCCAGGCTGTCCGCCCGCTCCCGCAGACTCTCCATGAGCCGCCGCCGCGCCCCCACGTACAGCCCCAGCAGCAACGGCGGCGCCGTGAGTCCCAGCGAGATCGTGATCGAGGCGAACGGCACGAACCAGTCACCGAGCGTCAGATCGCCCCGCGCCATGTCCTGGCGCACCCGCACGAACGTCACGATCAGCGCGCCCACCAGCTGCATCGCCGCGAGCGAGCCGATGATCCGCCGGGGCAGCTCGGACGCGGCGAGCGTGTACAGCCCGACGATCCCCATCAGAAAGCCCATCTGGGCGGGGGTGATCGCGATCGCGACCAGCACCACGGCGACCGGGTACTGCCGCCGCACGAGCAGCACCGAGCCCGTGAGGAGCCCGAAAACCATCCCCACATTGGCCGGAATCCCCGCGTCCTGCGCGAACGGAACGCCCTCCGCCGCACACTCCAGAGCGGACACCAACGCAAGGCACCAGTCGAACACCGCGCTGCGGCGTCTGGTCCACCACCACGGCCCTCCCCGAGCCGTCGTGTGCTCTTCCCCCGTCATGGTCATGGCTCCAGCCTACGGGCGCCCGCCCCGGCTTTTCCGGGGAGTTTCCACGACCGACCCCCACGACACTCCGTAACCGAACACCTACGAAAGCGACCGGTATCCGTCGAACTGCCGAACCGCACGCGTTCGAACCCGGAACGCCACATTCCGGCCGCCCGGCGACGCGCCGCCCCCACGGCCGCGCGCCGATGCGCCGCGACCGGGCCCGTCCGTACCGTCGCACCGAGGGCTGATGGTGCGGCATAGTAGGTGCCGCGACCTCAACGGACTGGCGAAATGTCCGTTTATCGGTCTATACACTCCCCTGTGGTGTAATTGGCAACACGGGTCACTTTGGATGATTTGTTCCAGGTTCGAGTCCTGGCAGGGGAGCCATACCGCCGGTGGGCCCTGACAGCATCGTCAGGGCCCGCTCCCGCGTCCCGCCCGTAACGCCCCGGTATCCTTCGGACGTCTCCACCCCTACACAGCCGAAGGGCAACTCCGTGAGCGCCATTCGCCCGGCAGCCGTCGTCGTTCTCGCAGCGGGTGAGGGAACCCGTATGAAGTCGGCCACACCGAAGGTCCTGCACGAGATCTGCGGTCGCAGCCTCGTCGGGCACGTCCTGGCCGCCGCCCGGGAGCTGGACCCGGAGCACCTGGTCGTCGTGGTCGGGCACGCGCGGGAGAAGGTGACCGCCCACCTCGCCGAGATCGACCCGCAGGTGCGGACCGCGGTCCAGGCGGAGCAGAACGGCACGGGGCACGCCGTCCGGACCGGCCTGGAGGAGCTGGGCGGCGGGGTCGACGGGACCGTGGTGGTCGTGTGCGGCGACACCCCTCTGCTCACCGGCACGACGCTCGCCCGGCTGGCCGCGACCCACCGGGCGGACGGCAACGCGGTGACCGTGCTGACGGCCGAGGTGCCCGACGCCACCGGGTACGGCCGGATCGTGCGGGACGAGACCTCCGGGGCCGTGACCGCCATCGTGGAACACAAGGACGCCTCCGCGGCGCAGCGGGCGATCCGCGAGATCAACTCCGGCGTGTTCGCCTTCGACGGGCAGCTCCTCGCCGACGCGCTGAAGAAGGTCCGCACGGACAACAGTCAGGGTGAGGAGTACCTGACGGACGTGCTCGGGATCCTGCGGGAGGCCGGGCACCGGGTCGGCGCGTCGGTCGCCGGCGACCACCGGGAGATCGCCGGCATCAACAACCGCGTGCAGCTCGCCGAGGCCCGGCGCATCCTCAACGACCGGTTGCTGACGGCCGCGATGCTGTCGGGTGTCACGGTCGTCGACCCGGCCACGACCTGGGTGGACGTGACCGTGACGTTCGAGCAGGACGCCGTGGTGCAGCCGGGGACGCAACTGCTGGGCGCCACGCATCTCGGCGAGGGCGCGGAGGTGGGTCCGAACAGCCGGCTCAGGGACACGACGGTGGGGGCCGGGGCGCGGGTCGACAACACCGTCGCGGACGGTGCGCGCGTCGGTGCGGACGCGACCGTCGGTCCGTACGCCTATCTGCGTCCGGGGACCCGGCTGGGGGCGAAGGGCAAGATCGGTACGTACGTGGAGACGAAGAACGCGTCGATCGGGGAGGGGACCAAGGTCCCGCACCTGTCCTACGTCGGCGACGCGACGATCGGCGAGTACTCCAACATCGGTGCGGCGAGCGTGTTCGTGAACTACGACGGGCAGGACAAGCATCACACCACCGTCGGGTCGCACTGTCGCACGGGTTCCGACAACATGTTTGTGGCTCCTGTCACGATCGGGGACGGCGCGTACACCGCCGCCGGCTCCGTGATCACCAAGGACGTGCCCCCCGGCTCGCTGGCCGTGGCCCGTGGTCAGCAGCGGAATATCGAGGGCTGGGTGGCACGCAAGCGTCCGGGCAGTGCGGCGGCGAAGGCCGCCGAGGCGGCTTCCCGGCAGGGCGGCGGCGAGGACTGACCGGAAACGGACGCGTCGGACACGGCGTACCGTGATAAGTGCACACCCGCACCCCCACCAGCTGAGACGACCTCGTCGCGCCCAGTGGCGAGGTCCGGCGACAGCCGGTTGAGACACCTCTGAGGAGACAGTGCTGTGACCGGGATCAAGACGACCGGCGAGAAGAAGATGATGTTCTTCTCCGGCCGCGCCCACCCCGAGCTTGCCGAGGAGGTCGCCCACCAGCTGGGTGTCGGGGTCGTCCCGACGAAGGCCTTCGACTTCGCCAATGGTGAGATCTATGTCCGCTACCAGGATTCGGCGCGCGGTGCGGACTGTTTCCTGATCCAGAGCCACACGGCGCCGATCAACAAGTGGATCATGGAGCAGTTGATCATGATCGACGCGTTGAAGCGCGCGTCGGCGCGTTCGATCACGGTGATCGTGCCGTTCTACGGTTACGCGCGGCAGGACAAGAAGCACCGTGGGCGTGAGCCGATCTCGGCGCGTCTGATCGCGGACCTGATGAAGACGGCGGGTGCGAACCGGATCCTGACGGTGGATCTGCACACGGACCAGATCCAGGGCTTCTTCGACGGCCCGGTGGACCACCTGTTCGCGCTGCCGCTGCTGGCGGACTACGTGGGCGCGAAGGTCGACAAGGAGAAACTGACGGTCGTCTCCCCGGACGCCGGCCGCGTGCGGGTGGCGGACCGCTGGTGCGACCGGCTGGGCGCGCCGCTGGCCATCGTGCACAAGCGGCGCGACAAGGACGTGGCGAACCAGGTGACGGTCCACGAGGTCGTGGGCGAGGTCAAGGGCCGGGTCTGCGTCCTGGTCGACGACATGATCGACACGGGTGGCACGATCTGCGCCGCCGCGGACGCGCTGTTCGCGCACGGCGCGGAGGACGTCATCGTGACGGCGACGCACGGTGTGCTGTCCGGACCGGCCGCCGACCGGCTGAAGAACTCGAAGGTCAGCGAGTTCGTCTTCACGAACACGCTTCCCACCCCCACCGAGCTGGAACTGGACAAGATCACGGTGCTGTCGATCGCGCCGACGATCGCGAGTGCGGTGCGTGAGGTGTTCGAGGACGGTTCGGTGACGAGCCTGTTCGACGAGCAGTAGGCCCTCAGGGCCGATTTCTTCGCGGCCTCCCGCGCCGAGTAGACTGTCCCAGTTGCTCGGCGAGGGAGGCCGTTCCCCTGTGGGGGTTCGGCGGTCCGTTATCGACGCGCTCTTCGTAGCAGGCCGTTCGTGGCCGGGTGACCTCCCCCACTCTCGACTCCGCTCGAGCGGGGGGACCCCCATCGTTCCGATCTTCTACGAGGAGTGATCTCCATGTCCGAGGTGAAGCTCACCGCCGAGACCCGCACCGAGTTCGGCAAGGGTGCCGCGCGCCGTATCCGCCGCGACAACAAGGTTCCGGGTGTTCTCTACGGTCACGGCTCCGACCCGCTGCACCTGACGCTGCCGGGCCACGACCTGCTGCTGGCGCTGCGCACGCCGAACGTGCTGATCTCGCTGGACATCGACGGCAAGAGCAACGAGCTGGCGATCCCGAAGGCCGTGCAGCGCGACCCGCTGAAGGGCTTCCTCGAGCACGTCGACCTGCAGCTGGTCAAGCGCGGCGAGAACGTCACGGTCGAGATCCCCGTGCACACCGAGGGCGAGCTGGCTCCGGGCGGCAACCTGCTCGAGCACGTCCTGAACGCGCTGCCGGTCGAGGCCGAGGCCACCCACATCCCCGAGGCCGTCACGGTGTCGGTCGAGGGTCTGGCGGCCGGTGCCTCGATCCTGGCGAAGGACATCTCCCTGCCGGACGGCGTGACGCTGGCCGTCGAGGAGGACGCGGTCGTCATCCAGGTGCTGGCCGCGCAGGCCGAGGAGGCCCCGGAGGGCGAGTCCGCCGGTGGCGAAGAGGCTTCCGCCGAGGCCTGAGCCTGACCGTCGTTCGTTCGTCAGCCGCTGTTCCCGTGAGGGGCAGCGGCTGGCGTGTATCGAGGAGAGATGGACGTGACGAGCGATCCCGGCGCCCCGTGGCTGGTCGTGGGGCTGGGAAACCCGGGCCCGGAGTACGCGATGAACCGGCACAACGTCGGCTTCATGGTGGCCGATCTGCTGGCCGAGCGGGTCGGGGGACGGTTCAAGCGGGCGGGCAGGGCGCAGGCCCAGGTGGTCGAGGGCCGGATCGGTCCGCCGGGGCCGGGCAACCGGCGGGTGGTCCTGGCGAAGCCGATGTCGTACATGAACCTGTCCGGTGGGCCGGTGAACGCGCTGCGGGACTTCTACAAGGTGCCGTTGGCGAACATCGTGGCGATCCATGACGAGCTGGACATCGACTACGGGACGTTGCGGCTGAAGCTGGGCGGTGGGGACAACGGCCACAACGGGTTGAAGTCGATGACGAAGGCGATGGGGCCCGACTACCACCGGGTGCGCTTCGGGATCGGCCGACCGCCGGGGAGGATGCAGGTGGCGGACTTCGTCCTGAAGGACTTCGCGTCGGCGGAGCGCAAGGAGCTGGACTACTTCGTCGACCGTGCGGCGGATGCGGTGGAATGTCTGGTGATCGACGGGCTTGAGCGGGCGCAGGGGACGTACAACTCCTGACTTGTCCGTGCGGATCGCCCCGGTCACCCGGGTGAGGTTGACGTGTCGTCGAGGCATGGCCAATGATCCCGGCCATGCCTGCCACTGCCGCCGCCCGTCCTCGCTCCCGTCGGGCCAAGCGCCGCCCCTCGGCCTCGGTCGCCGCTCTGCGGTTCGGCCGTCTCGCGGCGATGGGCCTGGTCACCGGCCTCATCCTGGTCGCGGGGGTGTGGGGATCGTGGGGGACGGCGCAGCACGTGATGCTGACCAAGGGGCGGGAGCAGGGCACGATCGAGGTGGCCCGGTGCGGTGAGGAGACGTGTTCGGGGCCGTACACGCCGGTGTCGGCGGGGTCGACGGCGCGTGCCCGGGTGGTGATCGAGAAGTCCGTGGCGGTGGAGGAGGGGCGGACGTACACGGTCGTGGTGAAGCCGGAGGGCGAGGAAGTGGTGCGCTCGGGTCCGGCGGGGGTGCTGTACGCGTGGATACCGATGGGCGGCGCGTTGTTGCTGGCGTCGGTGGTGGTCGCGGGCGGCCTGGGGCGCGTGCGGGTGGGATGGGCGCTGGCGGGGCTGGGTGTGGCGCTGCTGACGGTGGCGTTCGTGACGGTGTGAGGCGGTTTCCGCCTGCCGGGGAGACCCGCCGCGCCGCGGGTGTGACCGAGGGACACGCGAAGGGCGCCCCCGGGTCCGGTGTGCGGACCCGGGGGCGCTCTGGTGTCGCCGTGCGGGTCAGCCGGTGTTGCGCAGGCCGGCTGCCACGCCGTTGACGGTGAGGAGCAGGGCGCGGGCGAGCAGGGGATCGGGTTCCTCGCCGGCGGCCGCGGCGTCGCGCTGGCGCTTGAGGAGCGCGACCTGGAGGTAGGAGATGGGGTCCAGGTAGGCGTCGCGGATGGTGAAGGTCTGCTTCAGCACGGGCTGGGAGTCGAGCAGCTCCCGTCCGCCGGTGATCTTCAGGACTTCGGCGACGGTGAGCTCGTGCTCGGTCCTGATGGTGTCGAAGACGTGCTTGAGCTCGTCGGGCACGAGGGTGTCGACGTAGTGCTGGGCGATCCGCAGGTCCGTCTTGGCGAGGGTCATCTCGACGTTGGAGACGAAGTTGCGGAAGAAGTGCCACTGCTCGTGCATCTCGTCGAGCACGGTGTCGAGGCCGGCTTCGCGCAGGGCCTTGAGGCCGGAGCCGACGCCGTACCAGCCGGGGACGATCTGCCGGGACTGGGTCCAGCCGAAGACCCAGGGGATGGCGCGCAGTCCGTCGAGCGAGACGCCGGAGCCGGGGCGGCGGGAGGGCCGGGAGCCCAGGTGCAGGTCGGCGAGCTGGTCCACCGGCGTCGACGCGAGGAAGTACGTCGGCAGGTCGGGGTCCTCGACGAGCCGGCGGTAGGCGGCGTGGGCGGCGTCGGAGACGACGTCCATGGCGGCGTCCCAGCGAGCGAGGGCCTCGTCGGACTGGCGGGGGGCGGTGTGCAGGGCGGAGGCCTGGAGGGTGGCCGCGACGGTCAGCTCCAGGTTCTCCCTGGCCAGCGAGGGGATGAGGTACTTGTCGGAGATGACCTCGCCCTGCTCGGTGACCTTGATCTCGCCCTCGAGGGTGCCCCAGGGCTGGGCGAGGATGGCGTCGTGGGAGGGGCCGCCGCCGCGGCCGACGGTGCCGCCGCGGCCGTGGAAGAGGCGCAGGCGGACGCCGTAGCGGTGGGCGACGTCGCGCAGCCGGCGCTGGGCGCGGTGGATCTCCCACTGGCTGGTGGTGATGCCGCCGAACTTGGAGGAGTCGGAGTAGCCGAGCATGACCTCCTGGACATCGCCGCGCAGGGCGACGAGCCGTCGGTAGGACGGGTCGGAGAGCATGTCCTCGAGGATCGTGTCGGCGGCCTTCAGCTCGTCCGTGGTCTCCAGCAGCGGCACGATGCCGATCTTGGCCCAGCCGGCGTGCAGGTCGATCAGTCCGGCCTCGCGGGCGAGGACGGCGGCGGCGAAGACGTCGTCGGCGCCCTGGCACATGGAGATGATGTAGGACTCGATGACCTCGGGTCCGAAGACCTCCAGGGCGCGCTTGACGGTGAGGAAGACGCCGAGGGTCTTCTCGCCGGCCGCGTCGACGGGCGCCGGGGTCGGGGCGAGCGGCCGGCGCGAGCGCAGTTCCTTCGCCAGGAGCTTGGTGCGGTACTCGCGGGGCATGTCCGCGTACCGCCAGGACTCCTCGCCGAGGCGGTCGAAGAGCTGGCCGAGGGCGTGGTGGTGGGCGTCGGCGTGTTCGCGGACGTCCATGGTGGCGAGCTGGAGGCCGAAGGCGGCGAGGGTGCGGATGGTGCGGTTCATGCGGCCCTCGGCGAAGAGGCCGCCGCGGTGCTCGCGCAGGGAGGTCTGGATGAGCGTCAGATCCCGGAGCAGTTCGCCGGTGCCGAGGTAGTCGCGGCCCGGCTCGTGGGGGATACCCCTGGCCAGGCGCTGCTTGGTGTTCTCCAGCTTCTGCCGGATGCAGGTGGCCTTGAGCCGGTAGGGCTCCTCGGCGTTGAGGCGCTTGTAGCGGGGGCTGATCTCGGGCAGGCGTTCGAGGTCGGCCTTCAGCGACTCCAGGAGTTCCTCCGTCGCGCCGCTGTAGCGGATGGAGTTGGAGAGGAAGCCGCGGAGTTCGTCGATCATCTCCAGGGCGTCGTTGATGCCGTGTTCGTGCTGGAGGATGAGGACGTCCCAGGTGACCTGGGGGGTGACGTTGGGGTTGCCGTCGCGGTCGCCGCCGATCCAGGTGCCGAAGGTCAGGGGGCGGGTGTCGTCCGGGAGGGTGACGCCGACGCGTTCGAGTTCGGCGGTGAGGTCCTCCAGCACGTCACCGACGGCGCCCACGTGCAGCTCGTCCAGGTAGTAGATCGCGTTGCGGGCCTCGTCGGCGGGCTCGGGGCGCACGACGCGCAGCTCGTCCGTCTGCCATACGAGGTCGATGTTCTCCGCCAGACGGGTGTCGTGGCGGCGGCGGTCGGACTCGATGACGGGGGTCTCCAGGAGCGCGGCGATGCGCCGGAGCTTGTTCAGCACCGAGCGGCGCGCGGCCTCCGTGGGGTGGGCCGTGAAGACGGGGCGGACGTTGAGGTTGCGGACCGTGTCGCGGACGTGGTCGGCGTCGGCGTCCTTGAGGCGGTCGGCGGTCCGGGCGAGCAGGCCGCCTTCGGCGGCGCGGCGGGCGCGCAGCTCGCGGCCGCGGTGCACCTGCTCGGTGACGTTGGCCAGGTGGAAGTAGGTGGAGAAGGCGCGGACCAGCTTGGCCGCGGTCTCCAGTTCGGTGCCGCGCAGCAGTTCGGCGGCTGCCTCGCCGTCCTCGCGGGTGAGGCGGCGGACCTTCTCGACCAGGTCGAGGAGCTCGGGGCCCTCCTGCCGGACGAGGGTCTCACCGAGGAGGTCACCCAGTCGGCGGATGTCGGCGCGCAGCTCGGTGCTGGTCGTCGTCTGGTCGTCGGCACTGCTCACAGGTGCGGCTCCTTGCAGTGTTGAAGCTCGTCTGGGAGGGAACCCGGAGGTCGGCCCCCGCGGCGGGCGCCGCACGGGGGCCGTGCCTCCGGGAAGAAAACAGAGCGGACCGCGCTGTCCGACCGCCTCAAGGATAGGCGGCCGGTCGGACGCGCAGGCTCTCGGGCTCTTGCCGCAGGGTGACGCACTGCCATACTTACGTCGCCGTAGGTTACGGAACCGTAGGAAACTGACCCTGCCGGTCCTGTCGCCCGGCACCTGCCTCTGTCCACGACCCCACAGGGGACGCGCATGACCACACGCTCCGACGTGATCGAAGACCCATCGAAGGCACCTGACGACACTCCCTCGGCCGAGTCCGCCACCCTCGGCGGCGAGCAGAAGCGTTCGATCGAACAGATCACGCTGCTCCTGTTCATCACCGTGCCGTTCCTGGCCCTGCTGGCGGCGGTGCCGCTGGCGTGGGGCTGGGGAGTGAGCTGGCTGGACCTCGGTCTGCTGGTCTTCTTCTACTACCTGGGCTGCCACGGCATCACGATCGGTTTCCACCGGCACTTCACGCATGGTTCCTTCAAGGCCAAGCGGCCCCTGAAGATCGCGTTGGCGATCGCGGGGTCGATGGCGGTGGAGGGACCGCTGGTCCGCTGGGTGGCGGACCACCGCAAGCACCACAGGTTCTCCGACGCGGAGGGCGACCCGCACTCGCCGTGGCGGTACGGGGAGACCGTTCCGGCCCTGATGAAGGGGCTGTGGTGGGCGCACATCGGCTGGATGTTCGACGAGGAGCAGACGCCGCAGGACAAGTACGCGCCGGATCTGATCAAGGACCGGACGCTGCGGACGATCTCCCGCCAGTTCGTGCTCTGGACGGCGCTGTCGCTGGCGCTGCCGGCGCTGATCGGCGGGCTGGTCACGATGTCCTGGTGGGGTGCGTTCACCGGGTTCTTCTGGGGTTCTCTGGTGCGGGTGGCGCTGCTGCACCACGTGACGTGGTCGATCAACTCGATCTGTCACGCGGTGGGCAAGCGGCCGTTCAAGTCGCGGGACCGGTCGGGGAACGTGTGGTGGCTGGCGGTGCTGTCGTGCGGGGAGTCCTGGCACAACCTGCACCACGCCGACCCGACGTCCGCGCGGCACGGGGTGGAGCGGGGGCAGCTGGACTCCTCGGCTCGGCTGATCCGCTGGTTCGAGAGGTTCGGCTGGGCGTACGACGTGCGCTGGCCGTCACGCTCGCGTATCGATTCGCGTCGGAACACCGATGAGGACCGCTCCCGACGCCGGAAGGCGGCCGCCGACGCGGCATGATGGACGCCGTGGCGACCGACTCCAGCAGCACCCCGAGCAGTGAAGCGAAGCCGCGGCGTGCGCGTCGCACCCGGATGACCGGTGCCGAGCGCCGCCAGCAGTTGCTGGAGATCGGTCGCACCCTCTTCGCGGAGAAGGGTTTCGAGGGCACGTCGGTGGAGGAGATCGCGGCGAAGGCCGGGGTGTCCAAGCCGGTGGTGTACGAACACTTCGGCGGCAAGGAGGGGCTGTACGCGGTGGTGGTGGACCGCGAGATGCGGCGTCTGCTGGACATGGTGACCAGCTCGCTGACGGCGGGCCATCCGCGTGAGCTGTGCGAGCAGGCCGCGTTCGCGCTGCTGGACTACATCGAGGAGTACACGGACGGTTTCCGCATCCTGGTCCGTGACTCGCCCATCCCGCAGTCGACGGGGTCCTTCGCCTCCCTCATCTCGGACATCGCCACCCAGGTGGAGGACATTCTGGGCCGCGAGTTCAAGAGCCGCGGGTTCGACCCGAAGCTGGCGCCGCTGTACGCGCAGGCGCTGGTGGGGATGGTCGCGCTGACCGGGCAGTGGTGGCTCGACGTACGCCGCCCGAAGAAGGCGGAGGTGGCGGCGCATCTGGTGAACCTGGCGTGGCACGGGCTGGACGGCCTGGAGGCCAAGCCGCACCTCATAGGGCGCCGCAAGAGCTGACACGAGCCGACCACCGCGAAGGCCCCCGTCCGGTGGACGGGGGCCTTCGCGCATCGCGTCGTGCGGCGAAGACGCCGGTGGCCGGTGCCGTCAGTGCTTGAAGACGTCCTTGGCCTTCTCCTTGGACTGGCGGGCGTCTCCCTTGGCCTGGTCGGCCCGGCCCTCGGCTTCCAGCCGCTCGTTGCCCATGGCGCGGCCGACCGCTTCCTTGGCCTTGCCCTTGGCCTGCTCCATCTTCGCCTTGGACTTCTGCTCGCCTGCCACGGTCATCACTCCCAGTCAGGTTCGGCTTCCTTCTCGCTACACCGGGTAGCCCGCGGCCGGGTGTTCAAACGCCCGGAGCGGTGCGGGCCACGGCGAACAGACGGCGGAAGGGCAGGACGGTGCCGTAGCCGTGGCGCGGGTAGGCCTCGCGGAGCAGGTCGCGGTACTCGGCGACGAAGGCGTCGCGGGCTTCGGGGTCGTCGGCGAGGGCGGTGAGGACGGGGCGCAGACCGGTGCCCTTGACCCAGTCGAGGACGGGGTCCTCGCCGGTCAGGACGTGCTGGTACGTCGTCGTCCACACGTCGGTGGCGCAGCCGAGGCGGGCGAGACGGTCGAGGTAGACGCCGGGGGCGTGGACGGAGTCCTCGCCGCGCAGGACGTCGGCGAGGCGGTTCCTCCAGCGGGGGGTGGTGCCGAGTCGGCGCAGGAGGGCGTGCAGGGGGGCGTCGAGGTTGTGGGGGACCTGGAAGGCGAAGGTGCCGCCGGGGGCGAGGCCGGCCAGCCAGTCGGGGAAGGCGTCGAGATGCCCGGGGACCCAGTGCAGGGCCGCGTTGGAGAGGATCAGGTCGTAGGTCTCCGTCGGCCTCCAGGTGGTGAGGTCGGCGTGGGCGAAGTCGAGTCGTGCGCCGGCGTGCGCCCGGGCCTCGGCGAGCATCTGCGCGGAGTTGTCGTAGCCGGTGACGCGGGCGGTGGGCCAGCGCTCGGCGAGGACGGCGGTGAGGTTGCCGGGGCCGCAGCCGAGGTCGGCGACGCGGGGCGGGTCGCCCGGCAGGTCCCGGACCCGGGCGAGGAGGTCGGTGAAGGGGCGGGCGCGGTGGCCGGCGTGGCGCAGGTACTGGGCGGGGTCCCAGGTGGGGGTGGGCATCGGGCCTCCTCGTCGTGACCGGGTGCGACGGGACCAGCCTCGCGGACGATTTAGCTTGACGTCAAGAAACTCGACATCAAGAGACTTCATGTCGACACAACCACTACACTGATCGTCATGGAGGACGAGGTCGATCGGCTGGTCGCAGCGTGGCGCCGGGAGCGCCCTGACCTCGACGTGGAGCCGCTGGAAGTGCTCAGCCGGGTGAGCAGACTGGCCCGGCACCTGGACCGCGCCCGCCGTCTGGCCTTCTCCGAGCACCAGCTGGAGCCCTGGGAGTTCGACGTGCTGACCGCGTTGCGTCGCGCGGGCTCGCCCTACCAGCTCTCACCGGGGCAGTTGCTGACGCAGACGCTGGTCACGTCGGGCACCATGACCAACCGCATCGACCGGCTGGCGAAGAAGGGCCTGGTGGAGCGGCTGCCCGACCCCAGCGACCGGCGCGGGGTCCTGGTGCGGCTCACGGACGACGGCAAGGACCGCGCCGACCAGGCACTGGCCGGGCTGCTCGACCAGGAGCGGGCGATCCTGGCCGAGCTGTCGCACGCGCAGCGCGCCGAACTGGCCGGGCTGCTACGCCAGCTGACCGCCCCGTTCGACAACATCCCCGGCTAGGTCCACGGGGCCCACCCCGGCGCGGCGCGCGAGGGCGACGGCGGCGAGGGTGGAGTGCACGCCGAGCTTGCCCAGCACGTTCTGCATGTGGGTGCGGACGGTGTGCGGCGAGAGGAACAGCCGGTCGGCGACGGCCTTGCGCCCCAGTCCCGCGACCATGCACCGCAGCACCTCCCGCTCCCGCGGGGTCAGCGACTCCACGAGCTGTTCGCTCTCGGTGCGGTGCTTGCGGGCGGCGGTCAGCTCCCTGAGCACACCGGTGAGCAGGGCGGGCGGCAGGTGCGTCTCCTCCCGCAGCACCCCGCGGACCACGGTGAGCAGGCGCGACAGCGAGCAGTCCTTCGCGACCCAGCCGGACGCGCCGGCCTGGAGGGCGAGGGCGGCCCGGCGCGGATCGTCCTTCTCGGCGAGGACGACGACGCGCACGTACGGCTGGGCGGAGCGGACCCCGGTGACGAGGGAGATCCCGTCGACCAGCCCCTCCTCGTCGGCCTCCTTCAACGACACGGCGGACCGTACCCCCGGCAGCCGGCCGCCCAGGTCGGCGTCGACGAGCAGCACGTCGAAGCGGCGGCCCTCTGCGGCCGCGCGCTCCAGGCTGCGCAGCGCCGCCGGGCCACTGCCCGCGGCGGACACGTCGACGTCGGGCTCGGCGGCCAGGGCGGCGGCGAGCGACTCGGCGAAGATACGGTGGTCGTCGACGACCAGGACTCGGATGCGAACCACGTAACCCCCTTCCCCAGGCTCCTTCTGTGGAGCAGGGGATACCCCAGGTCCGGAGAACGACGACCGGAGCGGGGACGGCGCCCGCGGGGAGCGTCGAATCGCACGGCCGCCGCCGTGCAGACATCGCTACCCCCACCACGGGCGTCGTACCCGACTGTCTCGCCCCCTGATCGGCACCGGCCCCCACCGGTGCATGTTCACAGAGTAGGGCCGTGAGCACGGAGCGGAAGTCAATTCACAGAACTGGAACTGCGACGCGTTTATGGTGTGCCGCATGTTCCGTCTTGAGACAGAAGTCGACAAAAGCAGGCGTGATCTGCTCCGTGCGCGGCTCCTCGACACCAACACGGCGGCCTCTCCCGTGCTGCGCGCGCTGCGCGGCACCCCCGACGAGCGGGAGGTCCCGCTGCACGTGTGGGCGCTGGACGCGTCCGGCGAGCTGGCGGGCGGTCTGGTCGGGCACACCTGGGCGTCCTGGCTGCACGTGACCTACCTGTGGGTCGACGCGACCCACCGGGGGGCCGGGCTCGGCACCCGACTGCTGACGCACGCCGAGGACACCGCCCGCGCAGAGCGCGGCAGCCGGCGTGCCCGCGTGGAGACCTGGGACTTCCAGGCGCCGGAGTTCTACCGCGGACTCGGCTACGAGGTGGTGTGCGTGATCGAGGACTATCCGCCGGGGATCACCGAGTACACGCTGGTCAAGCGCCTGGGGTGACCACGGGCTGCGGGGGCGGGACGACGGGCCGGGGCGGGATCCGGGGCCCGGCGGGCGCCCGGGCCGGCGGCGGAGGCGACGCTTGCGGCGGCCGGTGGCGCCGCCGGGCCGGCCGGGTGGACCGAGCGGCGGGGGCGGACCGGGCGGCGGCGCGTCGATCTCCGGCGGCGGCGGGGGCGGACCGGGCGGCGGCGCGTCGGTCTCCGGCGGCGGCGGCCCGCCGGAGACGCAGCCGGGCGACGGTCTCCTCGGCGCGGCGACGGGCGTCCGGCGCCTCGTCGCGGGCGCAGTCGACCCGTGTCCCGGCGTGGCCGAGGTGGCGGACGGCGACCAGCCGGTGGCCGAGGGCCCGCGCGATCGCCTCGATCCGCGGCCTCCGCTCGGCGGTCAGCCGCCCGACCGGCAACGCGACCCGGGCCCGCCCGTCGAGACGGGCGCGTATCCCGTCGTCGGTCACCGGGTCGCCGTCCTGGAGAAAGCCGTCAGCCCCGCACAGGTGTGCGGGGCTGACGAGGCTACCGGAACGGCTCAGGGGCGCTTGCCGCCATGCCCGCCTGCGCCGCGCGGCCCGGTGCCGTGCACCGCAAGGCGCCGGACCACGCACCCCTGATCAGGCGCTCATGGTGCAAGGACCCCTCAGGCCAGTCGGCGGGCGCCCGCCGACGGCACCGCCTCGAAGACCCGCGGCGCGGTGAGGCCGGCCGTGGCGAAGGCTTCCTCGACGGCCTTGGTCAGGGTGTCGACGTCGGTGGCCTCCGCGAGGACGATGGCCGAGCCGCCGAAGCCGCCGCCGGTCATCCGGGCGCCGAGGGCACCGGCGGCGAGGGCGGTGTCGACGACCAGGTCCAGTTCCGGGCAGGAGATGCGGAAGTCGTCGCGCAGCGAGGCGTGCCCCTCGGTGAGGACCGGGCCGATCGCGCGGGTGTCGCCCGACTCCAGGAGGGAGACGACCCGCTCGACGCGCTGGTCCTCGGTGACGACGTGGCGGACCAGGCGGCGGACCTCCTCCTCGTCGCCCAGGCGGGCCAGGGCCGCGTCCAGGTCGGCGTAGGGGATGTCGCGCAGGGCGTCGACGCCGAGGAGGGCGGCGCCCTTCTCGCAGCCGGCGCGGCGCTTGCCGTACTCGCCGTCGCTGTGGGCGTGCTTGACCTGGGTGTCGACGACGAGCAGGCGCATGCCCTCGGCCGCGAGGTCCAGCGGGATCTGCCGCTGGGACAGGTCGCGGGTGTCGAGGAACAGGGCGTGGCCGGCCTCGCAGCAGGCGGACGCGGTCTGGTCCATGATCCCGGTGGGGGCGCCGACGTAGACGTTCTCGGCGCGCTGGCACAGGCGGGCCAGCTGCCAGCGCTGGAGGCCGAGGTCGTACAGGTCGTTGAGGGCGAGCGCCACGACGACCTCCAGGGCCGCCGACGACGACAGGCCCGCGCCGGAGGGGACCGTGGAGGTCAGGTGGACGTCGGCGCCGGTGACCGGGTGGCCGGCCTCGCGCAGCGCCCAGACCACGCCCGCCGGGTACGACGTCCAGGCGGAGTCGGAGCCGGGGACGAGGTCGTCCAGCCGCAGTTCGACGGGGCCGCCCTCGACGTCCGCCGAGTGCAGGCGCAGGACGCCGTCCGTGCGCGGCGAGACCGCGGCGAGCGCGGTGTGCGGCAGCGCGAAGGGCATCACGAAGCCGTCGTTGTAGTCGGTGTGTTCACCGATGAGGTTGACGCGGCCCGGCGCCGACCAGACGCCCTCGGGCCCGGCCCCGTACAGCTCGGCGAAGCCGTCCCTGACCTGCTGCTCTCCCACCACTTACTGCTCCCTTGCGATGTTCTGGGTGAACTGCCACGCGTCCGCGACGATGCCCGCGAGGTCCGGGCGGGACGGGGTCCAGCCGAGCTTCTCGCGGGCGGTGTCCGCCGAGGCGACCAGGACGGCCGGGTCGCCGCCGCGGCGGGGCGCCACGATCTCGGGGATCGGGTGGCCGGTGACCTTGCGGACGGTCTCGATGACCTCGCGCACGGAGAAGCCGTTGCCGTTGCCGAGGTTGCAGACGAGGTGCTCGCCGGGGGTGGCGGCGGCGACGGCGAGGAGGTGGGCCTCGGCCAGGTCCGCGACGTGGATGTAGTCGCGGATGCAGGTGCCGTCGGGGGTCGGGTAGTCGTCGCCGAAGACGTTGATCGCCTCCCGGCGGCCCTGCGCGACCTGGAGGACGAGCGGGATGAGGTGCGACTCGGGGTCGTGGCGCTCACCGTGGGCGCCGTAGGCGCCCGCCACGTTGAAGTAGCGCAGCGACACCGCGCCGAGCCCGTGGGCTGCGGCCTCTCCGGTGATCATGTGGTCGACGGCGAGTTTGGTCGCGCCGTACGGGGAGGTCGGGGCGGTCGGGTCGGTCTCGGTGATCGGGGTGTTGACCGGTTCGCCGTAGGTGGCGGCGGTGGAGGAGAAGACGAGCCTGCGCACGCCCGCCTCGCGCATGGCGGCGAGCAGGGCCATGGTGCCGCCGACGTTGTTGTCCCAGTACTTCTCGGGCTTCGCCACCGACTCGCCGACCTGGGAGAAGGCGGCGAAGTGCAGCACGGCGTCGAAGGAGGGGTCGAGCCACTTGGCGGCGTCACGGATGTCGCCCTCGACGAAGGACGCCCCGGCGGGGACGCCCTCGCGGAAGCCGGTGGAGAGGTTGTCGAGGACGACGACCTCGTGACCGGCCTCCAGCAGGTGCTGGGCGACGACACTGCCCACGTACCCCGCACCACCCGTGACCAGATACTTCCCGCTCATGAACTCGCTACCTCTCGCAATCGCTCGGCCGCGCGCTCCGGCGGCACGTCGTTGATGAAGACGTTCATGCCGGATTCGGAGCCCGCGAGGAACTTCAGCTTGCCGGAAGTGCGGCGGATGGTAAAAAGCTCGAGGTGGAGCGCGAAGTCGTCACGGCCGACTCCCTCGAACTCCTCGAGCCTGCCGAAGGGCGCCTGGTGCCAGGCGGCGATGTACGGCGTCGGCGGCTCGCCCTCCCCGAAGATCCGGTCGAAGCGCCTCAACAGTTCCAGATAGACGTTCGGGAACTCCGTGCGCGCCGCTTCGTCGAGCCCGAGCAGGTCGGGCACGCGCCGCTTCGGGTAGAGGTGCACCTCGTACGGCCAGTGCGCCGCGTACGGCACGAAGGCGACCCAGTGTTCACCCTCCAGGACGACGCGCTCGTCGGCGAGCTCGCGCTCCAGCACGGCGTCGAAGAGGTTCTCCCCGCCGGTGGCGTCCCGGTAGGCGGCCACCTGGCGCAGCATCAGGGCGGTGCGGGGCGTGGTGAAGGGGTAGGCGTAGATCTGCCCGTGCGGGTGACCCAGCGTCACGCCGATCTCGGCACCCCGGTTCTCGAAGCAGAACACCTGTTCCACGGAGGGCAGATGCGAGAGCTCGGACGTGCGGTCCGTCCACGCGTCGAGGACCAGGCGCACCTGCTCCTCGGTGAGGTCGGCGAAGGAGGCGTTGTGGTCGGAGGTGAAGCAGACCACCTCGCAGCGGCCGGAGTCACCGGCGAGGGAGGGGAACCGGTTCTCGAAGACGACGACGTCGTAGGAGGAGTCCGGGATCTCGCTGAGCCGCTCGCCCTGCGAGGGGCACAGGGGGCACTCGTCGGCCGGCGGGTGGTAGGTGCGCCCCTGCCGGTGCGAGGCGACGGCGATGGAATCGCCGAGCAGCGGGTCCCGGCGTACCTCCGAAGTGGTGACCGTGCGCTCCAGCGGGCGGCGGTCCACCGCGTCGCGCACCGAGTCGTCCTTCAGGTCGTAGTAGATCAGCTCACGACCGTCGGCCAGCCGGGTCGAGGTCTTCTTCACCGCGACGCTCCATCCCTGCTGTAGCAGCAGCGCCCATCAATGCTTCAAACAGAACCGAACACATAGAACCATAAACGCCCACGCGAGTCACGACCACAACCAAACAGAGAACACCAACCGAAGTGAGCCCGTGCATGCGAACCCCCACACCCTTCGCGGCCGAGCCCCTGGCCGCCGAGCTGCGCCTCCCGACCAACTGGCTCGACTACACGATTCTCGCGATCTACTTCGTCGTCGTCCTCGGCATCGGTTTCGCCGCCCGCCGCTCGGTGAAGACCAGTCTCGACTTCTTCCTGTCCGGCCGCTCGCTGCCCGCCTGGATCACGGGCCTGGCGTTCATCTCGGCCAACCTGGCGGCCACCGAGATCCTCGGCATGGCCGCCAACAGCGCCCAGTACGGCGCGTACACCGTCCACTGGTACTGGATCGGCGCCATTCCCGCCATGGTCTTCCTCGGCCTGGTGATGATGCCGTTCTACTACGGCTCCAAGGTCCGCTCGGTCCCCGAGTTCCTGCTGCTGCGCTTCGACCGGGGGGCGCACCTGCTGAGCTCGCTCCTCTTCGCCTTCGCCGCGATCCTGATCTCCGGCGTCAACCTGTACGCGCTCGCCATCGTGGTGGAGGCGCTGCTGGGCTGGCCGCAGTGGGTGGCGATCGTGGTCGCGGGCTTCTTCGTGCTGGCGTACATCACGCTGGGCGGTCTGTCGTCGGCGATCTACAACGAGGTGCTCCAGTTCTTCGTGATCCTGGCGGCGCTGATCCCGCTGTCGGTGCTGGGCCTGAAGAAGGTGGGCGGCTGGGACGGCCTGAGCGACTCGCTCACCCGGGCCCACGGCGACGACTTCGTCACCGCCTGGGGCGGTACGGGCATCGGCAGTGACAACCCGCTGGGCGCGAACTGGCTGACGATCGTGCTCGGCCTCGGTTTCGTCCTCTCCTTCGGCTACTGGACGACGAACTTCGCGGAGGTGCAGCGCGCCCTGTCCGCGAGGAACCTCTCGGCGGCCCAGCGCACCCCGCTGATCGCCGCGTTCCCGAAGATCTTCATCGTCTTCCTGGTGATGATCCCGGGCCTGGTCGCTGCGGTCCTGGTCCCGCAGATCGGCACCGCGCGCTCGGACCTGCAGTACAACGACGCGATTCCCTACCTGATGGAACAGCTGCTGCCCAACGGTGTGCTGGGCATCGCGGTGACGGGTCTGCTGGCGGCGTTCATGGCGGGCATGGCGGCGAACGTGTCGTCCTTCAACACCGTGTTCACCACCGACATCTGGGCGAAGTACGTGGTGCGGGGCCGCGAGGACGGCTACTACGTCCGCTTCGGCCGGCTGATCACCGCGATCGGTGTGCTGGCGTCGATCGGCACGGCGTTCCTGGCGTCGTCGTTCTCGAACATCATGAGCTACCTCCAGACGCTGTTCTCCTTCTTCAACGTGCCGATGTTCGTCGTCTTCATCGTCGGCATGTTCTGGAAGCGGGCGTCGATGAAGTCCGGCTTCTGGGGGCTGCTCGCGGGCACCACGGCCGCGATGGTCAACTACTTCGTCCTCTACAAGCAGGACGTCATCTCCATCCCCTCCGACCAGGGCGCCAACTTCGTGTCGGCCATCGCGGGCTTCGTCGCGGGCGCGGTGGTGATGGTGGGCGTGTCCCTGTTCACCGCCCCCAAGCCGGAGGAGCAGCTGCGGGGCCTGGTCTACGGCACCCGCTCCCCCGGCATGGCCGAGCCGCCGGCGGCGGGCGACGACGCCTGGTACCGGCGGCCGGCACTGCTGGGCTGGGGCGCCGTGATCCTTGCCGCCGCCTGCTACATCCCGTTCTCGTTCTGAGCGCTCCCGGTCACGGGAGAATGGAGAGACCATGTCCGAGCAGTTCGAACCCGAGGAGCGCGCGCAGGCAGCCGAGCGGCTGCGGCGGGCCGGGTACTCCGAGGCGGACGTCCAGCGCGAGGTCACCGAGCTGGAGGAGAAGTCCGCGACGGCGGCCCGCATCTTCGACCTGCGCCGCATCATCGGCGGCCTGTTCGTCGTCTACGGAGTGATCGTCACGATCGCCGGCATCACGGACGGCGACGCGGAGATCGACAAGGCACAGGGCGTCAACATCAACCTGTGGACCGGGCTCGGGATGCTGGCGCTGGGCCTGTTCTTCCTGGCCTGGCTGAAGCTGCGGCCGGTGGCGCCGCCCACCCCGCCGCTGCCGCCGGAGGCCGTGGACGACGACGCGCCCCGGACGCGGTAGCCGCCGGGTCGCCGACCGGTGCCGAACCAGCGTGGGCCGGGGCCGGAAGGGTGGTCCCGACGGGCCGCCCGGCTCGCACGGGAACCTGTGCCGTCCTCGGTGTGCGGCGGGGCGGTGCGGGGCGGGCGGGACGGCGGCCAGGACGTCCGGGAGCCGCTCCAGCCGGGATTCCGCCGGCCCGTGCGACCCCTGCTGCTCGCCGGTCCGCGCACGGCGGCGGTCGGCGAAGGCACCCCGGTCACCGGGGCGAGGGGGTCGTAGAGGGGCCCGAGGGTCGGGGGCGCAGGACGGCGAGGGCCTCGCCGGTTCACCGACGACGCGCTCGCGGTCGCGGTCGGCCGGGGGATGCGGTCCCGGGCCGTGGCGAGGTCACGCCGGAAAGCGGGAGCCGTCCCGCAAGTGGGTGAGGGGCGTGCCGCGAGGAGGCCGAGGCGGGACGCGAGCGGCTCCGTACCGGGCCGCGCGGCCGTCTCGTCGAGGACGACGGCGTCCGGTCCGCCGTCCGTCCCGACGGGGCGGCTAGGGGGTCGGGTCCGTATGCGGCGGGTCCACCGTGGGCAACGAGATGATCGCCGAGGGCGGGAAAGAAGGCGGCTCCGGGACCCGCGGTCGCGGGTCCCGGAGCCGCCCCGGTGTCAGTCGCCCAGGCCGAGCAGGACGTTCAGGAGACCGGCCTGCTGCGTGGCCTCCTGGCCGGAGACGGCCACAGCGGTGCCGTTGTCGCCGTTGTTGCACACCTGGTTGACCGTGGTCTGCTTCGACACGTTGCCGAGGAGCGCCAGGTTCAGCTCCGGCAGGGCGAGCAGGCCGTCGCCGCCGTTGGTGTTGCCGGCCTCAGCGCTCTGGACGCAGATCCTGTCCCCGCCCGCCGTGCCGTTGTCCGTGCCCGTGCGGGCGTAGTCGTCGGCAGAGGCGACGCCCGCACCGACCATGCCGAGGCTGCCGATCATGGCGGCGACGAGGGCAACCTTCTGAAGCTTGCGCATTACATCCTCTTTCGGTTCGAGTGGCGCGTTTCGTCGTACACACGAAACGTTACGGTTGATCACCGTATGTTACGTTTGCACCTTTTGCACTTCACCACGCCGACCCGCGCACGGCAACCGCTGATGCCCACTCGGATGACCCCCGGAGCCGACGGGAGAACCACGTCGGGGTGCGTCGGGCGACGGCGGGGCCGCGTCGGCGCGGGGTGATGTGAGACGACGGCGACGGTCACCGCGGGTGGGATCGAGGACGCCGGGCAGCGCTCACCGCAGACGGGATGCGCACAGATGACGTGAGACGACGGCGTACACCGCGGGTGGGATCGAGGACGGCGGGCAGCGCTCACCGCAGAGGGATGCGCACAGATGACGTGACGAGGGCGGGCAGCGCTCACCGCAGAGGGATGCGCACAGGTGACGTGACGAGGGCGGGCGGCGCTCACCGTAGAGGGGGTGCGAGATCGAGGACGGCGGGCGGCGCTCACCCCGGGTGGGGTCGGGTGCCCGTCTGCTCGTCGTCGAGGTTGCGCGGCAGCGGGCCCGCGCGGTCCAGCAGGCCCGTCCTGGCCGCCAGGGCCGCCGCCTCCAGGCGTGAGCCCACGCCCAGCTTCATCAGGACGCGCTGGACGTGGGTACGGGCCGTGGAGGGGGCGATGCCCATGCCGGCGGCGATGAGCCGGGTGTCCTCGCCCTCGGCGACGCGGACCAGGACCTCCACCTCGCGCGGGGTGAGCAGCTCCAGCAGGCGCTGACCCTCGTCGTCCGGCTGGGCCGCGGGGTTCAGCAGCTCGCTGAAGGCCCCCTGGAGCAGTTGCGGCGCCACCGCCGCCTCACCCGCCCGCGCCTTCATGATCGCCCGCTCGACGCCCTCGATGCGCTCGTCGTGCCGTACGTAGCCCGAGGCGCCCGCCGCGAACGCCGCCGCGATGCCGCGCGGGCTCGGCACCGGTCCCAGGACCAGGACGGCGACCTGGGGCCGGTCCCGTTTGATGCGGACCACGGGGTCGAAGACGCCCGGCTCGGCAGGGGCCGCCGTCCCCAGCAGGCACACCTCGGGCGCCCGGGTGATCACCAGTTCCGCCGCGCCCGCGGCGGGCGCCGCCGCGGCGAGCACCCGGTGCCCCCGCAGTTTCAGCGCCGAGGCCAGCGCCTCGGCGAGCAGTCGGTGGTCGTCGACCACCATCAGCCGCACTCCCATCGAGCAACCCCCCAGTCCCCCCACGAACAGGAAAAAGGTGCCCCCCGGCACCCGTCCTTCATGCCCCCGGAAGCTACACGCTTGTTCGACGTTGCGCTCCCCTACCGGTGAGAACTGCCCCGGATCACCGAAATTCCCCACGTTCGAGGGTGTTGAGCGGTACGTGAACGGCCCCGCCCCTGAGCAGGGGCGGGGCCGTTCACGGCGTCGGGGCGACGATCAGCCGCTCGTGCCGAACGCCAGCGCCAGGTACTCCCGGCGGCCGGAGGTGGAGTCGTCCGCGTACACCTGGGACATGTAGAGGTGCCCCTGGGAGTAGATGATCTCCGCGTACTGCGGGGACATGCTGGACTCGGCGTCGCGCACCGACTCCGTGGACGGGTTCTGCATCAGCTTCGTCTGCTTGAACGTGCCGCCGTCGATGCTGACGATCTGGCCGCCCTCGTCGTACGGCGGACGCTTGTAGGCGATCAGGTTGCCGCCGTCCATGCGCAGCGGGATCAGCTCGTAGTCGTCGCCGGCGTCCGCGCGCTGGCCGGTCTGCTTGCCGGTGGCCAGGTCGAAGGCGAGGACCTCGTTGGTCTCGGCGTACTCGCCGGTGCCGTCGTGCTCCTCGGTCGGCAGGTACAGCCGGTCGTTGCCGACCACCACGCCCGTGCACTGCTCGACCTTGGTGATGCCGTCGCAGCGGCCCGCGAACTGCTCGCCCGGCGCGGAGATCCGGGTGCGCAGCTTGCCGGTCTTGTTGTCGATGGAGAAGAAGTCCGAGATGCCGCTGCCGTCCTGGGCGCTGTCGCCGACGTCGGCGGCCACGACCAGCGGGTCCGTCGAGACGACGGACGCGTACTCGATGCCGGTCGCCATCTTGTACTCGGAGAGCACCTTCCCGGAGACCGGGTCGATGGTCTGGATGTGCAGCTCGCGGGCGTCGTAGTCACCGCACTTGCGCACCGCGACCAGCTTGGCGCCGCCGCCGTACCCGGCGTCGTAACAGCTGTCGGTGGGCTTCGGGGACCACAGCGACTTTCCGGTGGCGATGTCGAAGGCCGCGCCGCCCTCGCTGGCGCCCAGGGCGACCGTGTGCCCGCTGACGGTGACGTTGTCGAAGGTGACCGGGTAGTCACCGGAGTTGACGGTCTTCGACCACAACTGCTTGCCGGCGGCGAGGTCGATCGCGGCGACCTGGCTGCACCCGGCCGAGGAGTCCTTGGCGGGCATCTTGGGCTGGAAGACGACGGCCGTCTTGTCGTCCTCGGTGGCGTACTTGCTGGCCGTGCACACCGGGCCGGGCAGCTTGATCGTCCACAGCTTGGTGCCCTTGTCCGGGTCGTAGCCGTTGATCTCGGCCACGCCCGCCTTCACGTACGCCTTGTCCGTCAGCCAGGAGCCGGTCACGACGACGCTGTCGTCCTTGGCGACCGGGGGCGACGGCAGCTGGAAGAGGACCTTGGACGCCGGGTTGGCCGGCACCTTCTCGGTGCCGCCGGAGGAGGTGCCCCCGCTGCCGCCCTTGTCGCCGCCGCCGGTCGTGCCGCCGCTGCTCGCCTTGTCGTCCTTCTTGCCGCCGTCGTCGGAGCCGGCGTACCAGACGCCACCGCCGACGATCAGCGCGATCGCGACGACCGCCGCGACGATGATCGCCGTCTGCGCGTTGAACCTGCGCCCGGTGCCGGGGGCGGCACCCGCCTGCGGCTGCATGGGCATGGTGGGCTGGCCGGCGTACCCCGGGTAGCCGGCGGGCGGCGTCTGGTAGCCCTGCGGGCTCTGGCCCGGGTAGCCGTAGCCCGGCTGCTGGCCGTAGGGCGCCTGCTGGCCGTAGGGATTGGGCTGCGGCTGGCCGTAGGCGCCGGGCTGCCCGGGGGCGGGCTGCCCGGGGGCGGGCTGGCCCGGGTAGCCGTAGCCGGGACCGGGCGGGGGCTGGGGCGGCTGCGCCGGCGGGGCCGCCTGCGGGTAGCCGTAGCCCGGGCCGGACGGCGGTTGCGGCGGGGCCGCGGGGGCCTGGTGCGGCATGGGGCCGCCCTGGGCCGGCGTCTTGTCGAGCTGCGGGCCCTCCGGCGGGGCCGGCGGCGGGGTGGGCGCGCCGAAGGCGCCCTGCTGCTGCGGAGGCTGCGGGGGCTGGTCCTGCGGCGTGCCGGGGCCCTGCGGGGGCTGGTTCGGCGGCGGGGGCGGCGGCTGGGTCATGGTGTGGGTACCTCGGGGTGATGCTCGGGAAGTCGGAGCCGGGACGACGGGGGCGCGCACGCCGGGGGCGCGGGCGCCCGGGGCGCGAACGCCGGGGCGGGGAAGAGCCGGTGCCTCACTTGCCGTAGGCGAGCATCAGCTTCTCCTTCGACTCGTCGTTGCCCGTCAGCCGGGTGGAGGAGAGGTAGAAGCGGCCGTCGACCCAGGCGAGGTCGCGCGAGTAGAAGCCGTCCTCGATGTCGATCGTGGCCTCCGGGAGCTGCATGAGCGTCTTCGGCGTGTGCGCGGCTCCCGCGATCGGGATCGCCACGACCCGGCCGGCCGCGTCGTAGGAGGGCTCGACGTAGGCGACGAGGTTGCCGCCCTCGGCCTTCACCGGGAACATCGACTCCTCCAGCGGGGACTTCACCCGCCACTTCTCCTTGCCGGTGGTCAGGTCGATCGCCACGATCTCGTTGGCGCCGGTGGTGGCCTTGGTCGGCAGGTAGAGGGTGTTGGCGTCGGCGGCCGTGCCCGAGCAGCCGTCGAGGTCGCGCTGGAGGATGGCCCAGCCGCACTCGGGGGCGAAGTCCTCGTCGAAGCCGACCTGCGAGCGGAAGGTGCCGTTCGGCTTGAGGGTGGAGATGTTCCAGGCGTTCTTCGCCTCGTTGGTGCTGTAGATCACCAACGGGTCGACGGAGTACGTCCGCTCGACCTCCCAGCCCTTGTCGAACTTCTGGGTCCACTTGACCCTGCCGGTCGCCGGGTCCAGCTCCTGCACCTCGTCGTGCTCGTTCGCGCCGGTCGCGTCGCAGGAGGCCACCGCGATCAGCTTGGTGCCGCCGGCGAAGGCGCTCGGGTAGCAGGAGTCGCCGTACTTCTTCTTGTCGTACAGCTTCTTGCCCGTGCGCACGTCATAGGCGGTGCCGGACTGGGAGCGGCCGACCATCAGGGTGTTGCCCGCGAGGGACAGTTCGATGCTGATGGCGCTGTCGAACAGCTCACCGTCGGCGACGGTGGCGGTCCAGCCCTTGGCGCCGGTGTTGAGGTCGATCTGCATGATCTGGCTGCACTTGGCGCGGTCGCTGGTGCCGCTCATGTACGCCACGACGACCTTGTCGTCGGCCGTCTTCTGCGGGCTGACCGCGCAGACCTTCTGCGGCAGGGCGATCGTGGGCCACGTCGGCCGGCCGTCGGTGACGTTGTACGCGACGACCTCCTTGTAGGCGGCCTTGACCGCGGCCTTGGAGGTGATCCACATGCCGGGGGCGTCGGCGCCGGAGGCCGGCGCGTCGGGCGCCTCCTTGTACCAGAGGACCTTGGCCTCGCCGGCCTGGCGGGTGGCGTTGAAGTCCTCCTGCTCCTCGGCGCCGTCGCCGCTGCCGTCACCGGGGTTGACGGGGCTCTCGCTCGCCGTCGCCTTGGCGTCGTCGCTCTGCTTGGTGACCGGCTTCTTGTCGCCCCCGTCGTCGCCGCTCGTCACCGCGAAGACGGTGCCGCCGATGACGAGCAGGGCGGCCGCGGCGGCACCGGCGATCAGGGCCGGCTTGCCCTTGAAGGGGCCGCGCGGACCGCCCGGCGGCGGGGTGCCGGGGGCCCCCGGGAACTGGGGCGGCTGCGGGTAGCCGTAGCCGGGCTGCTGGCCGTAGGGGGCGGTCGGCTGGGCGCCGTAGGGGCCGGGCTGCTGCGGCGGGCCGTACGGGCCGGCCGGGCCCGTGGTGCCGTAGGGGCCGGGCTGCTGCTGGGTGTACGGGCCCGGCTGCTGGGGCTGTTGCTGCGGGTAGCCGTAACCGGGCTGCGGCGGGGCCTGGGGCGGCTGGCCGGGCATCTGGGGGGCGCCGAAGCCACCGCTCTGCGGGGCCGACGGCGGCTGGTCCTGCGGCGGTTGGTGGTGCGGCGCTCCGAAACCGCCTTGCTGCGGCGGCTGGTTGGGCGGCTGAGTCATCAGCGTGTCCCCCCTCGTCACTGATTTTTAGCCACGCCCCGAGGTGTGTGACGGCCCCGAAGTCGTACGCAGAAATGTGTCAACCGGCTCTTTCTATCACCCGCCACCGACAGTGCAGGGGCCCGCGTCCGCCCCTGTTCCCAAGGGCGGACGGGGCTGTGATGCCGTTGTTATGCGCCTTCACTCCCCCTTCACGCGGCGCACGCGCTGTCGCCGTGCGCGGGGGTGAGCAGGCGTGGGGAGCGCGTGAGGGGTGGTTCGCGCCGCCCCGGGAGGCCGCTACGCGTCTTCCGCCAGTTCCAGCCAGCGCAGTTCGAGGTCCTCCCGTTCCGCGGTCAGGGCGCGCAGTTCGGTGTCGAGTTCGGCGACCTTGGCGAAGTCGGTGGCGTTGTCGGCGATCCGGGCGTGGAGCTGGGTCTCCTTGTCGGAGATGCGGTCCAGTTGGCGCTCGATCTTCTGGAGTTCCTTCTTCGCGGCGCGCTGGTCGGCGGCGCTCTTCTCCGGTGCCGCCTTCTGCGCGGCGGGCGCCGCCGCGGCCGTGGCCGCCGCGGCGGCCTCCTCCATGCGGTGGCGGCGCTCCAGGTACTCGTCGATGCCGCGCGGGAGCATCCGCAGGGTGGCGTCGCCGAGGAGGGCGTACACCTTGTCGGTGGTGCGCTCGACGAAGAACCGGTCGTGGGAGATGACGATCATCGAGCCCGGCCAGCCGTCGAGGACGTCCTCGAGCTGGGTGAGGGTCTCGATGTCGAGGTCGTTGGTCGGCTCGTCGAGGAAGAGGACGTTGGGCTCGTCCATGAGCAGGCGCAGCAGTTGGAGACGGCGGCGCTCACCGCCGGAGAGGTCCCCGACGGGCGTCCACTGCTTGTCCTTGTTGAAGCCGAACGTCTCGCACAGCTGACCCGCGGTCATCTCGCGGCCCTTGCCCAGGTCGACGCGCTCGCGCACCCGCTGCACGGCCTCCAGGACCCGCCAGGTGGGGTCGAGTTCGGCGACCTCCTGGGAGAGGTAGGCCAGTCTGACCGTCCGGCCGACGGCGATCCGGCCGGCCGCGGGCTGGGTCTCGCCCTCGCTGCGGGCGGCGTCGGCCATGGCCCGCAGCAGGGACGTCTTCCCGGCGCCGTTGACGCCGACGAGGCCGATGCGGTCGCCGGGGCCGAGGTGCCAGGTGACGTGTTCGAGCAGCGTCTTGGGGCCGGCCTGGACGCTCACGTCCTCCAGGTCGAACACGGTCCTGCCGAGCCGCGACGAGGCGAACTTCATCAGCTCGCTGCTGTCGCGCGGCGGCGGCACGTCCGCGATGAGCTCGTTGGCGGCCTCGATGCGGAAGCGCGGCTTGGACGTGCGGGCGGGCGCGCCGCGCCGCAGCCAGGCCAGCTCCTTGCGGACCAGGTTCTGCCGCTTGACCTCCTCCGTCGCCGCGATCCGCTCGCGCTCGGCGCGCGCGAAGACGTAGTCGGAGTAGCCGCCCTCGTACTCGTGGACGTCGCCGCGCTGCACGTCCCACATGCGGGTGCAGACCTGGTCGAGGAACCAGCGGTCGTGGGTGACGCACACCAGGGCGGAGCGGCGGGCGCGCAGGTGGGCGGCGAGCCAGGCGATGCCCTCGACGTCGAGGTGGTTGGTCGGCTCGTCGAGGACGATCAGGTCCTGGTCCTCGATGAGCAGCTTGGCGAGCGCGATCCGGCGGCGCTCGCCACCGGAGAGCGGACCGATGACGGTGTCCAGGCCCTGCGGGAAACCGGGCAGGTCGAGACCGCCGAACAGTCCGGTCAGCACGTCCCTGATCTTGGCGTTGCCGGCCCACTCGTGGTCGGCCAGGTCGCGGATGACCTCGTGGCGGACGGTGGCGGCGGGGTCGAGCGAGTCGTGCTGGGTGAGGACGCCCAGGCGCAGCCCGCCGGAGTGCGTGACCCGCCCGGTGTCGGCGTCCTCCAGCTTGGCGAGCATGCGGATCAGGGTGGTCTTGCCGTCGCCGTTGCGGCCGACGACGCCGATCCGGTCCCCTTCGGACACGCCGAGCGAGATGCCGTCGAGGAGCGTACGGGTTCCGTACACCTTGCTGACGTTCTCGACATTGACCAGGTTGACGGCCATTTCACTCCTGCCCGGGGGGATGGATCGACCCTCCAGGGTAGTCGGGCGGGAAGGTGGACGGCCGGGGTGTGTCAGCGCAGGACCGTCGCCCCGGGTGCCGGGCCCGATGCCGTGCGCACGCCGCGGCAGGTGCCCGACCGGCGCAGGGCCTCCGCGACCCGCGTCGCGGAGGCGGCGTCGCGGGTGAGGAACGCCGTGGTGGGGCCCGAGCCGGAGACGAGGGCAGCGAGGGCGCCGGCCGCGTGGCCGGCGGCGAGGGTGTCGGCCAGCCCGGGGAAGAGGGAGAGCGCGGCGGGCTGCAGGTCGTTGACGAGGGTGGCCGCGAGGGCGTCGGGGTCGCCCTTGGCGAGGGCGGCGAGGAGGTCCGGGGAGGCGACGGGCTCGGGGATGTCACGGCCCTCGGCGAGCCGGTCGAACTCGCGGAACACGGCCGGCGTCGACAGCCCCCGCCCGGCCATCGCGAACACCCAGTGGAAGGTGCCGCCGACCTCCAGCGCGGTCAGTCGCTCGCCCCGCCCGGTGCCGAGCGCGGCGCCGCCGACCAGGCTGAAGGGCACGTCGCTGCCCAGCTCGGCGCAGATCTCCAGCAGTTCGTCGCGGGAGGCGCCGGTGCCCCACAGGGCGTCGCAGGCGAGGAGCGCGCCCGCGCCGTCCGCGCTGCCGCCCGCCATCCCGCCGGCGACGGGGATGTCCTTGGCGATGTGGACGTGCACGTCGGGGGTGCGGCCGTGGCGCTCGGCGAGCGCGATCGCGGCGCGCGCGGCCAGGTTGCTGCGGTCGAGGGGGACCTGGGCGGCGTCCGGGCCCGCGCAGGTGACCCGCAGTCCGTCGGCCGGGGTGACCGTGACCTCGTCGTACAGGGAGACCGCGAGGAAGACGTTCGCCAGGTCGTGGAAGCCGTCGGGGCGGGCGGCGCCCACCGCGAGCTGGACGTTGACCTTCGCGGGGACGCGCACGGTGACGCTCACGCGGATTCCCTCCGGTGGTGCTCGGCGATGCGCGCGAACTCCTCGACGGTGAGCGACTCCCCGCGCGCCTGCGGGGACACCCCGGCCGCGACCAGGGCCGTCTCGGCCGCCGCGGCGGATCCCGCCCAGCCCGCGAGCGCGGCCCGCAGGGTCTTGCGGCGCTGGGCGAAGGCCGCGTCGACGACGGCGAAGACCTCGCGCCGGGAGGCGGTCGTCCTGATCGGTTCGGCGCGGCGGACGAGCGAGACCAGTCCGCTGTCGACGTTCGGCGCGGGCCAGAAGACGGTGCGCCCGATGGCTCCGGCGCGCTTGACGTCCGCGTACCAGTTGGCCTTGACCGACGGCACGCCGTACACCTTCGAACCGGGTGGCGCGGCGAGCCGGTCGGCGACCTCGGACTGGACCATGACGAGGGTGCGCTCGATGCTCGGGAAGGTCTCGAGCATGTGCAGCAGGACGGGCACGGCGACGTTGTAGGGGAGGTTGGCGACCAGCGCGGTCGGGGCGGGGCCCGGAAGTTCGGCGACGTGCAGGGCGTCGGAGTGCACGAGGGCGAACCGGTCGGCCCGCTCCGGCATGCGGGCCGCGACGGTCGCGGGGAGCGCGCCGGCGAGGACGTCGTCGATCTCGACGGCGGTGACGCGGTCGGCGACCTCCAGCAGGGCGAGGGTCAGCGAGCCGAGCCCCGGGCCCACCTCGACGACCACGTCGTCGGGGCGGACCTCGGCGGTGCGGACGATACGGCGGACCGTGTTCGCGTCGATCACGAAGTTCTGGCCGCGTTGCTTGGTGGGGCGTACGCCCAGGGCTGCCGCCAGTTCGCGGATGTCGGCGGGGCCCAGGAGGGCGTCATGGGTGGGGCTGCTGCTCACGGGACAAGGGTACGGGGCCGCACGGGGCGCGGCCGACGGCCGCACGGGGCGCGGCCGTCGGGGTCACTGCCCCTTCAGACGGGTGCCGCAGTGCGGCCAGGGGCTCGCCCCGCGTTGCACGTACAGCTTCTTCGCACGGAACGTCTGTTCGGCGGCGGGGGCGTCCTGGGGGCGGCCGGTGCCGCCGAGGCTCTGCCAGGTGCGGGTGTCGAACTGGTAGAGGCCGCCGTAGGTGCCCGACGGGTCGACCGCGTCGGGGCGGCCGCCGGACTCGCAGGCCGCGAGGCCCTGCCAGTTCAGGTGGTCGGCGCCGCGCACGGACCTCGGCAGCGGTTTGGTGCCGACCTTCACCACCTGTGCGCGTGGTTCGCGCACGACCTCGGTGCGGATCCGCCGCGGCTTCTGGCGGACGCCGTTGACGGTGCGCACGGCGTAGGTGATCCGCAGCAGACCCGGCTGCCCGGCCCGTTCCACGACCTCCGTGCCCCTGAAGACGGACGGGTCCTCGACGCGCCGCACCACGAACGGGATCTGCTGGTCGCGCACCTCCCGGCCGCCGGTGATCCGCAGCACGGTCACCGTCTGCCCGTCGCGCGGGAAGCTGCCGGGGGCGACGGAGGTGGTGTCCTGTCCGCGCAGGGTGATGCCGGCCTCCTGGACCGCCTCGCGCACGGTCGCCGCGTTGGTGCGGACGGTGCGGGCCCGGCCGTCGGCCATGATCGTCACGGCGCGTTCGGTGCGCACGTCCAGCGCGAGCCCCGCGCGCCCGATGCGCTGGGAGCGCGAGGCGGACAGGTACGCGCCCTCCGCTCGCACCCCGAGCTGGGCGAGCGCCCCCTCCACGGTGTGCGCCGTCGTCCACACCTCGCGCCGCTGTCCGTCCAGGGTGAGCCGTACGGGACGCCCGTAGCGGACGGCGATCTCGTCGCCGCTGGCGAGGGGCGTTCCCGGGGCGGGCGCCACCATGTCGTGCGCGCCGACCCGCACGCCCTCCTCGGCCAGCAGTTCGGTGACGTCGTCGGCGAAGGTGTGCAGGGTGCGCGGTGTGCCGTCGACGGTCAGCTCGATCGCCTTGTCCTCGGCGACGAAGGCGCTGGTGCCGCCGGCGAGGAACGCGACGACCAGGGCCCGCGGGAGCAGACGGCGCATCGCGGAGTCCGCCGAGCGCTCTGTGAAACGCGCTCTGCGCCGGCGCGCGGCCCGCCGCCCCGCCGCCTCCGGCGCGCCGGACGGCTCCACGGGGCTCCCCGGCTCCCCGCGTCCGCCCGGCCGTGACGGCTCGGGCAGCCGCACCGGTTCCGGCGGCGGGCCGGGGGGCTCGGGCGGCTCGGGGAGCTCGTAGGCGGGCCGGTAGGTGTCCTCGTACGAGCCGGGCGCCGCGTACACCCCGTACGCCAGCGTCTCCGCGCTGTGCAGGTCGGGGTGCGGGGCGCAGCCGCCGCCGTACGGCTCGCTCGGGCCGTACGGCGTCTCGAACGTCTGGTGGTGGGAGTTGCTCACGCCGACACGCTCCAGGGGGCCGCGGGGGTCCGGGGGCCCGGGTCCAGGGCCCCGATCGGGCCCCCAGAACCTAGCGGAGCGATCGTCACTCTCCAAAGCGGCGCGGCTACTCAGGGTTGTGTTCGGGCGGCGTCAGCAGGCGAACGCGCGCGCCGTGTTCACCGCGAGCGCCGTCGCCAGCGTGTCCTCGTCGACGCCCCGGACGGCCGCCATGGCGCGCACGGTGACGGGGATGAGGTACGGGGCGTTGGGCCGTCCGCGGTAGGGCGCGGGGGTGAGGAAGGGCGCGTCGGTCTCGACCAGGAGCAGCTCCGGCGGGGCCACCGCCACGGCGTCGCGCAGGTTCTGGGCGTTCTTGAAGGTGACATTGCCGGCGAAGGACATGAAGTAGCCGGCGCGGGCGCAGATCTCCGCCATCTCGGCGTCGCCGGAGTAGCAGTGGAAGACGGTGCGCTCGGGGGCGCCCTCCTCCTTGAGGATGCGCAGGACGTCGGCGTGGGCGTCGCGGTCGTGGATGACCAGGGCCTTGCCGTGCCGCTTGGCGATCTCGATGTGGGCGCGGAAGGAGTGCTCCTGCGCCTCCTTGCCCTCGGGGCCGGTGCGGAAGTGGTCGAGTCCCGTCTCGCCGACGCCCTTGACGTGCGGCAGCGCGGCCAGGCGGTCGATCTCGGCGAGCGCCTCGTCGAGCGCCGCCGCGCCCCCCGGCTCGCGCGCGCCCTGCCGGGACCAGCCGTCGGGGTCGCCGTGCACGATGCGTGGGGCCTCGTTGGGGTGCAGGGCGACGGCCGCGTGGACGGCGTCGTGGGCCGCCGCCGTCTCGGCCGCCCACCGCGAGCCGCGCACGTCGCAGCCGACCTGGACGACCGTCGTCACCCCGACCGACGCGGCTTTCGCGAGGGCCTCCTCGACCGTGCCGGACTGCATGTCGAGGTGGGTGTGGGAGTCGGCGACCGGCACCTGGAGGGGGGCCGGGAGCGGCGGCGGGGTGTTCTTGTCGGTGCGGTCGGCGGCGTTCGAAGGCATGCCCCGATCCTACGGAAGGGGCACCCCCCGGACCCGTCCCGCCCGGCTCGGCCGACCTCGCCCCGGAAGAACCGGGCCGGCCCCGTGCCGAGGCCCGCCCGTCGGCCTGCCCCCGGAAGGGCCCAGCCGACCCGGCGCCGAACGATTCAGCCCACCTCGCCCCTGAAGGACCGGGCCGGCCCCGTGCTGGAAGCCGGGTCTTCCCCCGAAGGGCTCAGCCGGCCTTGCGCTGGAAGGGGTGCAGGAGGTCGGAGAGGTGCCAGTGGTGGTGCTCCGGCGCCGCCCCGGCGTGCCCCTCGTCGTCCGCGGCGGTCACCGGCGCCTCGACCGGGCCGGCCGGCGGCACCGGCCGCCCCCGGCGGGTCGCGCTGAGCACGGAGGAGACCTGTCCCGCCCGCATGATGCGCACGAGGTGCCCGTCGCAGTTCTGACACGTCGGGCGGCTCAACGGGGACGGCACGGTCCGGCCGTCGGCCACGTAGAGCACGAACTCGTGCCCCTCGGCGTCCCGGTGGTGCTCTATCTCGTACGACTGCTCCCAGCCGTACCCGCAGCGCATGCAGGCGAAGGAGTACGACTCGTGCACGACCGGGGTCGCCGCGGTGCGCAGGCCGGTGTGCTCTGTGGTCTCGCTCATGCCAGCTCCTCTTGTCCGCTGGACCAAGGACGGGTGTGTCCTTCACCCAGTGGACTCCTCCCCGGAGGCGGGTGGAGGGGGCCTGTCGAGTGTTGGGTGCGATTTGGACTCCACTTGCCACAACGCCCCGTGAGCAGGCTGCGGACTTTGCCGTTCCGCTACGGCGGTTTGCCTGCCCGTGGGGCGTGCGCTCAGGGGATACGCGCCGTGCTCAGAAGGGATGTTCCCCCTGGTCAAGGGCGTGTGACCCCACACACACCGCTCACCCCTGGCGTCCCGCGTTCTTCACGGCGACCACCGCGTCGAACACCTCCCGCTTGGGAATGCCCGCCTCCTGCGCCACCGCCGCGATCGCCTCCTTGCGGCGCTCGCCGGCCTCCTCCCGGACCCGTACGCGCCGCACGAGCTCCTCCGCCCCGAGGTCCTCGGGCCCGCGGTCCGGCGCCCCGGAGACGACGACGGTGATCTCGCCGCGCACGCCCTCCGCCGCCCACGCCGCCAGCTCCTCCAGCGGGCCCCGCCGGACCTCCTCGTACGTCTTGGTCAGCTCACGGCAGACGGCGGCGCGCCGCTCGCCGCCGAAGACCTCGCTCATCGCGGCGAGGGTGTCGTCGAGACGGTGGGGGGCCTCGAAGTAGACGAGGGTGCGCCGCTCCTCGGCGACCTCCCGCAACCGCGACAGCCGCTCCCCCGCCTTGCGCGGCAGGAAGCCCTCGAAGCAGAAGCGGTCGACGGGCAGCCCGGACAGCGCGAGGGCGGTGAGCACGGCGGAGGGGCCGGGGACGGCGGTGACGCGGACGTCCTTCTCCACGGCCGCCGCGACGAGCCGGTATCCGGGGTCGGACACCGACGGCATCCCGGCGTCCGTGACGAGCAGCACGCGCGCGCCGCCGAGGAGCTCGTCGACGAGTTCCGGTGTGCGGGCCGACTCGTTGCCCTCGAAGTACGACACGACGCGCCCCCTGGGCGTGACGTCCAGCGCCTGGGTGAGGCGCCGCAGCCGGCGGGTGTCCTCGGCGGCGATCACATCGGCGCCGGCCAGCTCCTCGGCGAGCCGGGGCGGAGCGTCCGCGATGTCGCCGATGGGAGTGCCGGCAAGGACCAGGGTTCCGGGTGTGACTGTCACGTTTCCAGTCTCGCAGGGGGTGAGCCACGGGAATCCCACGGAAGGGTTCCCTACGATGGCGCGGTGACCAGTACCGCGTCCTCCACGGACTCCACGGACTACCGGCAGGGCCACGCGCCGCAGGACCAGCGGCCTGCGTGGCGGCAGCGGCTGCGCCGTTTCGGATACGCGGCGGAGCCGGGCGGCGACGTCCGCGCCCGGCTGGTGCCGCCGTACGCCGAGCCGAGCCCGCGCCTGTGGCAGGCCCTCGGGGTGCCGCCCACCCTGGCGGAGCGGATCACGCGCTGGTCGGGCTGGATCGGTCCGCTGCTGGTGACGCTGCTGGCGGGCGGGCTGCGGTTCTGGAACCTGGGCAGCCCGAAGGCGGTGATATTCGACGAGACGTACTACGCCAAGGACGCGTGGGCGCTCGTCCACCGCGGTTTCGAGGTCAACTGGGACAAGAACGCCAACGACCTCATCCTCTCCTCGGGCGGTCAGGTCACGATCCCGTCGGACGCGGCGTACGTCGTGCATCCGCCGGTCGGCAAGTACGTCATCGGGCTGGGCGAACTGCTCTTCGGGTTCGACCCGTTCGGCTGGCGGTTCATGACGGCGCTGCTGGGCACGCTGAGCGTGCTCATGCTGTGCCGGATCGGGCGGCGGCTGTTCCGCTCGACGTTCCTGGGCTGTCTGGCGGGCGCGCTGATGGCGGTGGACGGGCTGCACTTCGTGATGAGCCGGGCCGCGCTGCTCGACGGGGTGCTGATGTTCTTCGTGCTGGCGACGTTCGGCTGTCTGCTGATCGACCGCGACAGGGCACGCGAGCGGCTCGCGGCGGCGCTGCCGAAGGACGCGGACGGGTGGCACCGGCCCGACGCGGACGTCGCGCAGACCGCTCGGCTGGGGTGGCGGCCGTGGCGCTGGGCGGCCGGGGTGACGCTGGGCCTGGCCATCGGCACGAAGTGGAACGGCTTGTACATCATGGTCGCGTTCTGCCTGATGACGGTGTTGTGGGACGTCGCCGCACGCCGGGTCGCCGGGGCGCGCCGTCCCTACGCGGCGGTGCTGAGGCGGGACACCGGGGGGGCGTTCCTCGCCACCGTGCCGGTCGCGCTGGTGACGTATCTGGTGTCGTGGACGGGCTGGATCCTCTCCGCCCGGAACGGCTCGGGCGGCTACTACCGCGACTGGGCGACCGCGAACGGGCGCAGCAGCGAGTGGTCGTGGCTGTTCCCGGACTGGTGGCTGAGCCTGTGGCACTACGAGCACGAGGTGTTCGAGTTCCACACCCATCTGACCTCGCCGCACACGTACCAGTCGAACCCGTGGAGCTGGATCGTCCTGGGCCGCCCGGTGTCGTACTTCTACGAGTCCCCGGCGCCGGGCACGGACGGCTGTCCGGTGAACGCGGGTGAGAAGTGCGCGCGGGAGGTCCTCGCGATCGGCACGCCGATGCTGTGGTGGGCGGCCTGCTTCGCGATCCTGTTCGTGCTGTGGCGCTGGCTGCTGCGCCGCGACTGGCGGGCGGGCGCGATCGCCTGCGGCATCGCGGCCGGCTACCTGCCGTGGTTCCTGTACCAGGAGCGCACGATCTTCCTCTTCTACGCGGTCGTCTTCCTGCCGTTCCTGTGTCTGGCGGTGGCGATGATGATCGGGGCGATCGTCGGACGGCCGGGCTCGGGCGACACACGCCGGGTGGTGGGTGCGACGAGCGCGGGCGTGCTGGTGCTGCTGATCGCCTGGAACTTCATCTACTTCTGGCCGCTGTACACGGGCACGGCCATCCCGATCGACGACTGGCGCACCCGGATGTGGCTGGACACCTGGGTGTAGCCGACCGACAGCGACACCCGAGGGGCCGGCCGGCGGCGCCCGACCCCGCCGACACCGGCACCCGACCCGCCGGCCGTCACCGGGATCCGCCCCGGCCGGCCGTCACCGGGACCCGCCCGGCCGGCCGTCACCGGCATCCGCCCGGCCGGTCGTCGTGCCGTCCGCGGCGGTACCGGGCGTTCATGTACGTGGCCGGACATCGGGTCTCATTCAGCTCTCGGAACGACCGCGAAATCCCCATCCCGCGGTCTCCGTTCGGACAACTTCTCGAACTCCCGTCACAGGAGGCCCCCGGTCCGCATACAGTGCGGGGCAGGGCCGGCTTTCCTGAACGCGTTCAAAACGCCGTCGGAAGGTCTCACGGGGCAAACGGGGAGGATGCGCACCATGCGCAAGGGGGTCAAGGCCGCGATCGTCGGCTCGGTGTTGGCGGTGATGGTGGGCGGGGCCGGTTACGGCACCTACAACGTCGTCAACGCGCTGAACGGGGGCGGCGGCAGCGGTGCCGGGGCGAGCGGGCCGGTGACGACGAAGAAGAGCGGGCCGCCCGGCAGTTCCGAGGTGAAGCAGACGAGCGCGGAGTTCTTCGAGGCCTGGGAGAAGGGCGAGGCGGTCACGGCCGCCGGTCTGACCGACAACGCGGCGAAGGCGGAGCCGCTGTTGACCTCGTACGCGGAGAGCGCCCACATCACCGGTGTGAAGATCACCCCGGGTGTGGCGGACGGTCCCACGGTGCCGTTCACGGTCCGGGCGACGGTGTCGTACGAGGGAAAGTCCAAGCCGCTGGCGTACCGGAGCCGGCTGACGGTGGTGCGGGGGGTCACCACCGGCAAGGCGCTGGTCGACTGGCAGCCGTCGGTCGTCCACCCGCAGCTGAAGTCCATGGACGACACCCTGGTCACCGGCGAGTCGGCGGCGCCGCCGATCGAGGCCGTGGACCGCGACGGGAAGGTCCTGACGAAGGAGGACTACCCCTCGCTCGGGCCGATCCTCGACGAACTGCGCGCCAAGTACGGCGACAAGGCGGGCGGCACGCCCGGCATCGAGCTGGCGATCCGGCACGCCACCCCCGACACCGCCGACACCCCGCTGGTGACGCTCGCCGAGGGCAGGGCGGGCCGACTGACGACCACGCTCCGCGCGGGGGTGCAGGCGGCGGCCGAGAAGGCGGTGCTGAGGTACGGCGACTCCTCGGTGGTGGCCGTCCAGCCGAGCACCGGGGACGTGCTGGCCGTCGCCAACCACCGCACCGACGGCTGGAACGCCGCGTTCCTCGGAGAGGTGGCGCCCGGCTCCACGATGAAGATCGTCAGCGCGGCCACCCTCATCGACAACGGGCTCACCACGGCGAACGGGCCGGCGCCCTGTCCGTCGGAGGCCGTCTCGGAGAGCCAGACCTTCCACAACCTCACGGGCATGCGGCCGGACGAGGACGCGACGCTCGCCGAGAGCTTCGCCCGCTCCTGCAACACGGCCTTCATCAAGTTCGCCGACGAGGTCGGGGTGGACTCGCTCACGAACGAGGCGAAGGAGCGGTTCGGCATCGGCCTGGACTGGAAGACCGGCATCCCCTCCTTCGACGGTTCGGTTCCGGCCGCCGGCGGCCCGGACACCGCGGCCGCCCTGATCGGCCAGGGCCAGGTCCAGATGAACCCGCTGAACATGGCGTCGATCACCGCGACCGCGATGACGGGCAGCTTCCGGCAGCCGGTCATCGTGCCGCTGAGCCTCGACGGCCGGGAACCGGCCCGGGCCCGGGGGCTGTCCGCGAGCACGGTGCAGCAGTTGCGGTCGATGATGAACCGCACCGCGACCAGCGGCACCGCCGCCGGGGTGATGTCCGGCCTCGGCGGCCGCACCGGTGCGAAGACCGGCTCCGCCGAGGTCGACGGCAACGCCGCGTCCGACAGCTGGTTCACCGGCTACCGCGACGACGTCGCCGCGGCGGCCCTGGTCCAGTCGGGCGGCCACGGAGTCGACGCGGCGGGCCCGATCGTCGCCTCGGTCCTGAGGTCGACGGGCTGACCACCGCGTACCCCCGCGGTGCGCGGGCCGACGGGCGCCGCGATCCGGGGCGTGGGACGGGTGGGTGACGTCACATCTGACGTCGCCCACAGGACGGGACTCTAGGCTGTCAGCGATCGTTGGGTCGGTGAGGGCGACGAGGGCCCGTCCGGAGCGCGGAGGAGCGGCAGGCTGTGGGCAAGAGAAGGCGCGTCGCCGAGCGACGGAACAAGCGGCCCGCCCTGATCGGCGGTGTGATCGCCGTCGTGGTCGGCGCCGGTTGCGGCGGCTACGTGCTGTACGGCGGCGGCTCGGCGGACGGCGACGGCTCGGCCGAGGCCACGCAGAGGGCGTCGGCGATCAAGACCGGTCCCCTGTCCGACACCGAGGTCACCACCGCGGCCCGCGCCTTCCTCACCGCCTGGCAGCGGGGCGGCGTCGCGCAGGCCGCCGCAGCCACCGACGACCCCGCGGCCGCGACGGCCCTGCTCACCGGCTACGCCAAGGACGCGCACGTCACCGGTGTCACCCTCACCCCCCGCGTCCGCACCGGCGACAAGGTCCCCTTCTCCGTCAAGGGCACGGTGACCTACAAGCGGACCGGCAAGCCGCTGGCGTACGACAGCGCGCTGACCGTGGTGCGCCGGGCCGAGGACGGCAAGCCGCTGGTCGACTGGCACGCCTCCGTCGTCCACCCCGACCTGGCCGACGGCGACACGCTGGTGACCGGCGAGGCCGGCGACCCGCCCGTCAAGGCCCTCGACCGCGACGGTGGCGAGCTGACCGCGAAGAAGTACCCGTCGCTGGGCACGGTGCTGGACGGCCTGCGCGAGAAGTATGGCAAGAAGGCCGGCGGCACGGCGGGCGTCGAACTGCGCGTGGTGCGCGGCAAGGCGTCCAAGGCGAGGAAGGCCTCCGACAAGACGCTCCTGGAGCTGAGCGAGGGCACGCCGGGCACAGTAAAAACGACCCTGAGCGCCTCCCTCCAGGCCGCCGCCGAGCGGCAGGTGGCGAGCCGTCCGCGCGCGTCGGTCGTGGCGATGCGCGCCTCGACCGGCGAGATCCTCGCCGTGGCCAACAGCAACCCGAACTTCAACACGGCCTTCCAGGGCTCGCTGGCGCCCGGCTCGACCATGAAGGTCATCACGTCGTCCCTGCTGATCGAGAAGGGCCTGGCGTCGGCGGACAAGACGCACCCGTGCCCGAAGTACTTCGCGTACGGCGGCTGGAAGTTCCAGAACGACGACGAGTTCGAGATCAAGGGCGGCACGTTCAAGGCGAGCTTCGCCCGCTCCTGCAACACCGCCTTCATCAGCCAGGCGGGCGAGCTGGACGACGACAGCCTCACCCGGCAGGCCCAGCAGGTCTTCGGCCTGTCGATGAACAACTGGGCCGTCGGCGTGCCCACCTTCGACGGCTCGGTGCCGGTGCAGTCCAAGGCGCAGATGGCCGCGTCGCTCATCGGGCAGGGCGGGGTGCGGATGAACCCGCTGAACATGGCGTCGGTCTCGGCGACCGTCAGGTCGGGCACCTTCCACCAGCCGTACCTGGTCGCACCCTCCGTCGACGGCCGCACGCTCGCCACCGCAGCCCGCAGCATGTCGTCGTCGACGCTGTCGCAGCTGCGGGAGCTGATGACGTACACGGCCGCCTACGGCACGGCCGCCGAGGCGATGTCCGGCCTCGGCCCCGACTACGGCGCCAAGACGGGCTCGGCGGAGGTCGACAACCAGGAGAAGCCCAACGGCTGGTTCACCGCCTACCGCGGCGACATCGCGGCCGCGGGCGTCGTCCAGGCGGGCGGGCACGGCGGCGACACGGCCGGACCGATCGTCGCGGCGCTGCTGAAGGCGGCGGGATGACGACCGACGGCGACGGGCTGACGGGGACCGGCTGACGGTTGGTCGGCGTCGGCCGACCCACGGCGATCCGCCGACGGCGGCCGGCTGACCACTGACGGCGGCCGGCTGACCGCGGCCGGCCGGGAGCCGCCCGCCGCGGGTCGAGCACCGTCGTCGGTCAGCGGCTGACGGTGGGCTGCTGTGCCGCCGTGTACGTACGGCGCAGGAACCGCAGGAGCGTCTTGGACTCGAACTGCACGACCGAGACACCCTGCGCGGAGTGGAACTCGACGACGGCCTGGACGCGCCCGCACGGCCACACGCGCACCGCGCCGCTGCCGACGGGGGCGCGCAGGCCCTGTTCGAGCAGGGCCCGGGCGAGCGTCCACTCCCGTCGCCCCGGCAGGCCCACCCGGACCGCACGCGGATCGTCCTCGGGGTCGTAGCGCAGGACGACGGGGACGGCCGCCTGTTCCTCCTCGAGGCGGTCGGCGTCGGTGACGATGTGGGCTCGCGCGTACTGCTCGACTACGGACATCGACCGGACCCTTCACCCTGGGTGACCTGTGCGGAAGCTGTGCGTCCACCCCCCTCCAATGTCGCATATTTTCCGGGAGCCGCTCCTCGGGGCCGGCCTATCTCACATGTGCGATACACGGATCCCGAACGGGACATCCTCGCTCTTGCAACCCGTTCGCATTAGGCCACTATCATCGAACGGTGCACGTACCCGACGGATTCATAGACGCCCCGACCTCCGCCGCGGCCGGAGTGGTCGCCGCGGGCGCCATCGCCGTGAGCCTGCGCGGCGCGCGCCGCGAACTCGACGAGCGGACCGCACCGCTGGCCGGCCTGGTGGCGGCGTTCATCTTCGCCGTGCAGATGCTGAACTTCCCCGTCGCGGCGGGAACCAGCGGCCATCTGCTCGGCGGCGCGCTCGCCGCGATACTCGTGGGCCCCTTCACCGGGGTCCTGTGCGTGTCCGTGGTCCTGCTGATGCAGGGCATCCTCTTCGCCGACGGCGGCCTGACCGCACTCGGCGTGAACATCACCGTCATGGCGGGCGTGACGACCGTCGTGGCGTACACCGTCTTCCGCGCCCTGGTGAAGGTGCTGCCGCGCGGCCGCCGGTCCGTCACCACCGCCTCCTTCGTCGCCGCGCTGCTGTCCGTGCCGGCCGCCGCCCTCGCCTTCACGCTCATCTACTGGATCGGCGGCACCACCGACGTGGCGATCGGCAAGGTCGCCACCGCGATGGTCGGCGTGCACGTGCTGATCGGCCTCGGTGAGGCCGCGATCACCGCGCTGACCGTCGGCGCCGTCATCGCCGTGCGCCCGGACCTCGTGCACGGAGCGCGCGGTCTGCGGCAGAAGCTCCGGTTGCGCGTGAACGGCGAACTCGTCGACGCGCCCGCCGCCGAGGAGGCGCGCACGGCGCCCGTCGCGGCACGCACCTCGCGGCGCACGCTCTGGGTGAGCGGTCTGGTCACCTCCCTCGTCCTCGCCGGCTTCGTCAGCTTCTACGCCTCCGCGAACCCCGACGGCCTGGAGAAGGTCGCCGCCGACCAGGGCATCGACCAGAAGGCCGAGGAGCACGCGGCCGCCGACTCCCCGCTCGCCGACTACGGCGTCAAGGACGTCGACGACGCCCGCCTGTCCGGGGGGCTGGCCGGCGTCATCGGCGTCGGTGCGACGGTCGTCGCGGGCACCGGTGTGTTCTGGGCGGTGCGCCGGCGCCGTTCGGCGGACACCTCGCCGACCGCGCTCGAGAACGTCTGAGATGGGCGCCGGGCACGCTCACAAGCTCTACCGGCACGGGCACTCGGCGGTGCACGCGCTGCCGCCGCACACCAAACTGGCCGCCACGTTCGCCTTCGTGGTGGTCGTCGTGTCGACGCCGCGCGAGGCCATGTGGGCGTTCGGCCTGTACGCGGTCCTGCTCGGCGTCGTCGCGTTCCGTGCCCGCGTGCCCGCCGGATTCCTGTTGCGGCGGCTGCTGATCGAGGTGCCGTTCGTGGCGTTCGCGGTGCTGATGCCGTTCGTGGCGGAGGGCGAGCGGGTGGACGTCCTCGGCGTGTCGCTCAGCGTCAGCGGTCTGTGGGGCGCGTGGAACGTGCTGGCCAAGGGCACCCTGGGGGTGGCCGCCTCGGTGATCCTCGCCGCCACCACCGAGCTGCGCGAACTCCTCCTCGGTCTGCAACGGTTGAGGCTCCCGCCGCTCCTCGTCCAGATCGCGTCCTTCATGATCCGTTACGGCGACGTCATCACGGACGAGATGCGGCGCATGCGCATCGCCCGGGAGTCGCGCGGGTTCGAGGCGAGCGGCGTACGGCACTGGGGCGTCCTCGCCAAGACCGCCGGCGCGCTGTTCATCCGCTCCTACGAGCGCGGGGAGCGGGTGCACCTGGCCATGGTCAGCCGCGGGTACGCCGGCAGCATGCCGGTGATCGACGAGGTGACCGCCTCACGCGCGCAGTGGTCGTACGCCCTCGCGCTCCCCTTGTCCGCGCTCGTCGTCTGTGTGCTGGGATGGACGCTGTGACCGCTTCCCTCGAGGTCTCGGGCCTCGCCTTCGCCTACCCCGACGGCCATCAGGCGCTGTTCGGCGTGGACTTCTCGATCGCGCGCGGCGAACGGGTGGCGCTGCTCGGGCCGAACGGCGCCGGCAAGACGACGCTCGTGCTGCACCTGAACGGCATCCTGACCGGCGGCGCCGGCACGGTGACGGTGGCCGGGCTGCCCGTCGGCAGGCAGCACATGGCCGAGATCCGGCGCCGGGTCGGCATCGTCTTCCAGGACCCGGACGACCAGTTGTTCATGCCGACCGTGCGTGAGGACGTGGCGTTCGGGCCGGCCGCCGCCGGGATCAGGGGCGCGGAGCTGGAGGAGCGCGTGGACCGCGCGCTCGGGCGGGTCGGCATGGCGGAGTTCAAGGACCGTCCGCCGCACCACCTGTCGTTCGGGCAGCGTCGCCGGGTCGCCGTCGCGACCGTGCTGGCGATGGAGCCGGAGATCCTCGTCCTGGACGAGCCGTCCTCCAACCTCGACCCCGCCTCGCGCCGCGAACTGGCCGACATCCTGCGCTCGTTGGACGTCACGGTGCTCATGGTCACGCACGACCTCCCCTATGCGCTGGAGCTGTGCCCGCGCTCGCTGGTTCTCAGTGACGGCGTCATCGCGGCGGACGGCCGCACGGCCGACCTGCTCGCCGACGACGCGCTGATGCGCGCCCACCGTCTGGAGCTGCCCTTCGGGTTCGACCCGCGCTCCGTGACAATGGGCGCGTGACGAACGAGGAGACCGAGGGCTCGCTGCTGCTGGACGAGCAGCTGTGCTTCGCGCTGTACGCCGCACAGCGCGCGGTGACGGCCGCGTACCGTCCGCTCCTGGACGAGCTGGGGCTGACCTATCCGCAGTACCTGGTGCTGCTGGTGCTGTGGGAGCGCGGCGAGATCACCGTCAAGGAGCTGGCCGGGGCCCTGCGGCTCGACTACGGCACGGTGTCGCCGCTGCTGAAACGGCTGGAGACGGCGGGGCTGGTGCGCCGGCAGCGCTCGGCGCATGACGAGCGCTCGGTGCTCGTGGTGTGCACCGGGCGCGCGGCGGAGCTGAAGGGGCGCGCGGAGCGCGTTCCCGGCGCGCTGCTCACGGCGGCCGGCCTGGAAACGGCGGAGGTGGCGCGGCTGCGCGAGGAACTGTGGGGCCTCGCGGAGCGGGCGGGAGCGGCGGCGGACCGCGCGCGCTGATCCCGGATCATCCCGGTGGTCACCCCTGGGGGCCGCACCTCTCCCTACCGGTCGGTACCTTGTGCACGATGTACTTGTGCACACCTGTTCTGGGAAGGTCCGGTCATGACTGACGCCGCCGCTGCGGGCACCCGTCCGACGAAGATCGTGTACGTCGCCGAGGCCACCGCGCACGGCGGTCGGGAGGGATACGTCACCAGCCAGGACGGCCAGATCGAGCTGAAGGTCGCGATGCCCCCGGAGCTGGGCGGCGACGGCAACGGCACCAACCCCGAGCAGCTCTTCGCGGCCGGCTACAGCTCCTGCTTCCACAACGCGCTGATCCTGGTCGGCAACCGGGCGGGCTACGACCTGACCGGATCCACGGTCGCGGCGAAAGTCGGCATCGGCCCGAACACGAGCCGCGGCTACGGCCTCGCGGTCGCCCTCAGCGTCTCGCTGCCGGTCCTCGACACCGACCTCGCGGCGAAGCTGGTGGACGCGGCGCACGAGGTGTGCCCCTACTCCAACGCGACCCGAGGGAACATCGACGTGACGATCCTGCTTGGGTGAGAGGGGGAGACACCCCGGCCGCACCGGCGGCGGCGAGCAGTGAGCGAAGGAGAGCGGACGTGGACGTGAACGGTGCCGTGGCCGAGGGCTTCGAGCCGGTCCGGGAGGCGTTCGTGCAGAACTTCGAGGCGCTTCAGGAGCGGGGCGCCGCGGTGGTCGTCTACCGGGACGGCCACAAGGTCGTCGACCTGTGGGGCGGCACCCGGGACGTGGACGGGACCGAGCCCTGGGAGGCCTGCACCGCGCAGATCGTGCGCTCGGCGACCAAGGGCGTCGCCGCCGCCGCCCTGCTCCTGCTCCACCAGCGCGGGGAGCTGGACCTCGACGCGCCCGTGGGGGCGTACTGGCCGGAGTACAAGGCGGCCGGCAAGGAGCGGACCCTGGTGCGGGACGTGCTCGCGCACCGCGCGGGGGTGCCCGTGCTGGACCGGCCGCTGACGCCCGCCGAGGCAGCCGACCCCGAGCTCGGCGCGGCGGCCGTCGCGGCGCAGGCGCCGGTGTGGGAACCGGGCACGGACCACGGCTACCACGCGCAGACGTACAGCTGGCTGACCGGGGAGCTGGTGCGGCGGGTCACCGGGCGCACGATCGGTGCCTGGATCGCCGAGGAGATCGCCGCACCGGTCGGGGCGGACCTGTGGCTGGGCCTGCCGGCCCGGCGGTCGCAACGCGTCGGACGGGTGGGCGAGGTGGTCGTCCCCATCGCCGCGGGAGGCGTGCGGACCCGCCCCAAGCGGGCCGTCGCCGAGGCGTACGCCGACCCCGGCTCGCTCACCCGCCGGGCGTTCGCCGCGATCACCCCGCTGCCCGACGAGAACGACCCCGCCTACCGGGCCGCCGAACTCCCCGCCTCCAACGGCATCGCGACGGCGGACGGCCTGGCCCGCTTCTACGCCTCGCTGATCGGCGAGGTGGACGGCGGGAGGCGGCTGTTCTCACCGCGGACGGTGGAACTCGCGCGCGGTGAGCGGTCCGCCGGGCCGGACCGGGTGCTCGTCGTGAACACCCGGTTCGGTCTCGGCCCCATGCTGCACGGCGCCGCCTCCCCGCTGCTGTCCCCCACCTCCTTCGGGCACCCCGGCCGAGGCGGCGCCCTCGGTCTCGCCGACCCCGAGTCGGGCCTCGCGGTCGGCTACGTCACCAACGGGTTCCGCAAGAGCGTGACGGCGGATCCGCGCGCTCAGGCGCTGCTGCGGGCCGTGCGCACGGCGACCGCCCCCGGCCGCTCACGGGGAGCCGCCCTCATACGTTGATCGGGTGCGACGTCCGGCCCGACGCGTCGTCGATCTCCGTGTGGGCTTTGGTGAGGAGCTGCATGGCGAGCTCGTTGAGGGCGCGGGCACCCGCTATCTCCTCACCGACCCGGGGCTGGTTGGCGTCGACCCGGTGCCGGCTGGCGTTCCCCCGGGCCCTGACCTCGGACCCGTCGGGCAGCCGCACCATGGCGACCGCGCTGGTGTGCTGGTCGTCCTCCTGGAACTCCAGCTCCACATGCCATCCCACTGCGGTGTGCATCATGACCGATCACCTCCGGAGTATCTGATTCCAGGGTGTCCCCTCCGGTACGGCGATGTCGAACTGTTCCTCCAGGACGCGCACGGCGTCCTCCTCGCCCGTGAGCTCGCGCTCGCCGGTGGTGCCGTCGGCGCGGGTCTCGGTGAGGTGGGTGCCGCTGAGGAGGAGGTGGCGGGTGGCGGTGACGCGCTGGGCGTAGAGGCGCCCGCTGAAGGGGGAGCGCGGGTTGGTGGCGACGTGCCAGTTGACGACCTCGAAGTCGGCGTGCACGAACGGGTCGAGGGTGAAGACGTACTGGGGACGCCAGGGGTCGGCCGCCCCGGACCCGTCCGCGCCCTCGGTCGGTTCCGTGGGCTTCTCGGGGGCGTACTGCTCCAGGACCCACAGCGGCAGCGGGCCGTCGTGGTGCGGGGCGTGGGTGAGGCGGTGGCGGCGGCCCGCGCCGTCGAAGACGGTGTCCGGGGTCAGCGGTACGGGTTCGAGCAGCGCTCCGGGGGCGCCGAAGCCGACGTCGGCGAGGTAGGGCTGCGGATCGCCGGGCGCCTGAACGAGCAGCGCCATGTGCGTGCGGGGCCGGTCCTCGAAGCGTTCCGCGCCGACCACGACCCGGGCCCCGAGACCCGTCACCCGGAAGCCGAGCGCCTTCAGGACGCCCGCGAAGAGCGTGTTGTGCTCGTAGCAGTAGCCACCGCGCCGGCCGCGGACCAGTTTGGCGACCAGGTCGGCGGCGGCGAGCGAAGGGGCCAGCCCCCGGACGGGGTCGAGGTTCTCGAAGGGGACGGAGCGGATGTGCGCCAGATGCAGGCCCCGCAGCGTGGCGACCTCGGCACCGCGGGCTCCCGTCCAGCCCACGCGCTCGAAGTAGGCGTCCAGGTCGTCGGAGGTGAACTGCTCGGTCTCGGCCATGGTTTCACCGTAACCAGGCGATCACCCGACGGCCTCGGGCGGGAGAACGGCGAGGTACTGCGGCCCTGGTCGTAGGTCCTCGGAACGAGTCGCACATGGCCGGGATCTTGATTGCGCGGCGCTCGTGACCCGCGCTAGCGTCGGCGTCATGACTGCCGGGTCGGCCATGGGCCACGCACGAGTGAGGCGCCCGGCCTCGGCGTGAGCACGAGGCGGGCCAGGGGCCCGCCGCGCTCTCCGTGTCCTCGACTTCCCTCACCCCAGGCACCCGAGACCCGGAGACAACGACCTCACCATGTCCGCAAGCCCTCTGCCCCAGCTGAACCACACCGTCGTCTACGCCCGTGACCGGCGGCTTTCGGCCGACTTCCTCGGCGCCGTCCTCGGTCTGGAGGTCGGCGCGCCCTTCGGGCCGTTCCTGCCCCTCGACCTGGGCAACGGCGTCACCCTCGACTACTACGAGAAGCGCGACGAGCCGATCCAGTCCGCGCACTACGCGTTCCTCGTGGCGGACGACCAGTTCGACGCGATGATCGACCGCCTGGAGAAGCTCGGTGTGACCTACTACGCCGACCCGAACCACACCGACTCCGGCCGCGTGAACGACCTGTTCGGCGGCAGGGGCGCGTACTTCGCCGACCCGGACGGCCACAACATGGAGATCCTGACGCGACCGTACGTCCGGCCCTAGGGGCTGACCGGCATCGGCGACCACACCCCAGCCGGCCGCGTCACCGACCTCCCCGGTCAGCACACCTGGGGCGTCGGCCTCACCCCGTGTGCAGCATCAGTCCGATGCCCACGACGACGAGTACCGCCGCGGCGATGCGGGGTGCGCCGAAGCGTTCCTTGAAGAAGACCGCCCCGATCGCCGCGCCGACGATGATCGACGACTCGCGCAGTGCGGCGATCGGGGCGAGCTCGGCGCGGGTCTGCGCCCACAGGACCAGGGCGTAGGCCGCGACGGACAGCGCGGCGCCCAGCAGGCCGAGGGCCGCGTACGGCCGCAGGACGGTGAGGGTCTCACCGCGCAGGCGGGTGAGCGCGTACGCGGGCAGGACGGTGCCCTGCACGGCCATCAGCCAGGCGATGTACCCGAGCGAGGAGCCGGAGGCGCGCACGCCGAGGCCGTCGACGACCGTGTACGCGGCGATGGTCAGGCCGGTGGCGAGCGCGGCGCCGATCGCCGCCCAGTTCGGGCGGCGTCCGCGCAGACCCCACAGCGCCACGCCCGTGAGCCCCGCGCAGGACACGACGATGCCGGCCGCCGCCCAGCCGTCGGGCACCTCGTGCGCGAACACGGCGGCGAGGACGGTGACGACCAGCGGCGCCGACCCGCGCGCGATCGGGTAGGCCTGCCCGAAGTCGCCGAGCCGGAACGACCGCATCAGCAGCGCGTAGTAGGCGATGTGGATGACGGCGGAGGACAGCAGGTACGGCCAGGCCCGCGCCGCGGGGAACGCGGCGAAGGGCGCGAGTGCCAGCCCGATGAGCAGCCCGCCGCCGGAGATCAGCGCGAACCCGGTGAGCTTGTCGGTGATGCGGTGGGCGATCGCGTTCCACGCGGCGTGCGTGACGGCGGCGAGCAGGACGGCCGTGGTGACCAGCGGCGTCACGCGGTGCGCTCGCGCACGTCCACGAGTGTCGCGCCGGCGTGTCCCACCAGTTCGTCGGGCGCCATGGGGAAGACCGTGTGCGGGGTGCCCGCGGCGGCCCACACCACGTCGTGCGCGAGCAGACCGCGGTCGGCGAGGACACGGGTGCGGGTGCGGTGCCCGAAGGGCGGCACACCTCCGATCGCGTACCCGGTCGTCTCCCGGACGGCGTCGGCGTCGGCCCGCGTCACCTCGTCGGCGCCGAGTTCCTTCCGCACGAGCGCCACGTCGACCCGCGACGCCCCGTCCATCAGCACCAGCACCGGCACGCCGTCCGCGGCGAAGACCAGCGACTTGCAGATCTGGCTCAGCTCACAGCCGATCGCGGCCGCGGCCTGCGCCGCGGTGCGGGTGGCGTCCGGGAAGCGGCGGATGCGGGCGGGGAGGTCGTGCAGCCCGAGGTGGTGCAGGGCCTCGGCGAAACGGGGGTGCGCTCCTGACGTCGTCATGGCCGCACGCTAGCGGTGGGTGTACGGGGCACGCGACCGCATTGCGCGGTGCGGCCCGGGGTGATCGCGGTCGCTCGACCGTCACCGTCCGCCGCTTCACGCGCCCGCGTTCGCCCACGTCCACAGGGCGAGCCCCACGGGCACGGGAGCGGCCAGCACCCCCAGCAGGAGCAGACGCGCGGACACGGCGAGGCGGCGGATACCGGGAGCGAAGGCCAGTGCGGTGAGCACGGCGGCGAAGGCCGCGTAGATCAGGCCGTACCGGAGGAGGAAGCCGCCGACCGGCTCGCCCTCCGCCGCGAGCCAGACGGCCACCATGCCGACGAGGAACGTCAACCAGGCGAGCGACGCCATCGTGAGTGTCCAGAGCGCGCCCGCGAGCAGGGTCGTCGGTTTCATCGCTGTTCCGTTCCTTCCGCGTGGGGTCGACACGATCCTCGCGGGAGGGGGCCCGCCCCGGCATGGGGGCGGGTACTCAGCCTGTCTGGGGTGCGACCCCCAGAACGAAGGCGGACCAGGTGGTGGGGGCGACGGTGAGGGTCGCGCGGGAGGGGTTCCTGGAATCCCGGATGTGGATGGCGGCGGGGGTGGTGGCGACTTCGACGCAGTCGTTGATGTCACTGCTGTCGCTGTAGCTGCTCTTGAACCAGTGGAGTTCCGTGGCGCTCATAGTCTCCCCAGCGCTTGCTCGATGAAGGCCAGCGACTCCCTCGGCGGGAGGGCCTGGGCCCGGATCATCCCATAACGCAGTTCAAGGATCCGAAGATCCTTCGGGCTGGAGACGGGGCGGCCGTTGAACGCACCCGCGCACCGGCCGATGCCCGTACCGTCGGCGAACTTCAACACGTGGAACAGTCACGCTACGCACAGGCGTCGGCGCTCACTCCAGTAAGCAACAGCAGCCACGCTGAGTGACATGAATCAAGAGGCCCGTGCCCCCGAAAACAAAATCTCGCCACCCGCTTCCGCGACTTCACCGTCCTGCTCTCCCCCACCGCCCGTGGAGCGCGTCTCGCCCGGCTCCTCGCCACCGAGCAACTCCGCTCCTGGGACCTGCCGTTGGATCCCGCTGCGCAGATCGTCGCCGAGCTGGCGGCCAACGCCGCTGCGCACGGGCGGGTCCGCGGGCGGGACTTCCGGCTGAGTGTGCACGTCATCGCGGGCACGCTCCGCATCGAGGTCACCGACAGCCGGGGGGACCGACTGCCGCGCCTCGGGCGGCCCGAGCCGGAGGCGGACTCGGGGCGGGGGCTGGTTCTCGTCGACGCGCTGGCGGACCGGTGGGGCGTGGCCGCGGAGCCGTTTCCGCGCAAGACCGTGTGGGCCGAGGTCAGGACGTAGACGAGCGGCGCGCCCGACCCGGAAGGAGGGTCGGACGCGCCGCGTGCGGCACTCAGACGTCAGTGGCGGTCTCCGCCGTGGTGGTGACGGTCGCCGCCGTGGTGACGGTCCCCACCGTGGTGGTGACGGTCTCCGCCGTGGTGACGGTCCCCACCGTGGTGACGGCCCTCGCCGTGGTGGTGGCCTCCGCCGTCGTGACGGCGGTCACCCCACGACTCCTCGTCGACCACGCGGTCGCGGTCGTTGCGCAGGGTCGCGGTGTCGGAACGGTTGTCCCAGACGTGACGGCGGCGGTCCTGGTACACGTCGGTGCGGGTGTCGCGACCCTCACCGGTGTGGACCCGGACCGTGGCGCGGGGGGCGAGGCGGTAGCGGTGGAAGGTGTAGGTGTCGCCGTCCTCGTCCGACAGCGTCCACCGGTCCAGGTCGATCGCGTGGCGGGTGGTGTTGGTCAGCTCGATCCACTCCTTGTTCAGGGAGTGGTTGGAGCGGCTGTCGCGGCCCGGTGCGTCGTACTGCACGGCGCTGATCTCCACCTTCGGCCGCTCGGGGCGCGGGTGGCCGGCGGCGGACGCCGGGAGGGCCACGGCCCCGACCACGGCGGCGGCCGCGAGGGAGGCCGCGGCCAGACGAAGGGCGGAAACAGGCGGAACGAACACAAGGTCTCCTTGCGTGGTGCGAGCCGCGGCCGGTCGGCCGCGACACGCACACCTGATCACCCGACACGGGATATTCGCGCCATCCGCGCCCCTGGTTACGAATCCTCCATGTTTTGGTGACACTCGTCTGCAATGTCCATCTATGACCTGAAAGCCGCGGAGAGCGGTCCCCACCGGCCCTCACGGTCCGGCGCCTCCCGGCCCCTCACCCGAAAGTGCGTCACGAAGAAGCCGGTGAGGGCGCCCCGTTCCCGCGGAGCCCTCACCGGTGGGCCTTCGGGTGCGGCCCGCCAGGCGCGCACCGGCTCCGTGCCCTCGCCCTTCGCGCGCGCAGCCCTCTCTCGCCCTCGACGCCGATGTCGGGCAGGGCAGGGCAGGGTCCAGGGGTGGACCGCGGGGACGGTCAGGTGGCGGGGACGGTCAGGTGGCGGGGACGGTCAGGTGGCGGGGACGCCCAGGGCAGGGAGGACCACGGCGTCGACGTAGGCCCGCAGGAACTCCTGCGTGGGCGGGAGGTCGTCGATCAGCGTGCGGGTCGCGAACGCGCCGACCATCATGTGCACGATGAACTCCAGCGCCGGGCAGTCGGCGCGGACCTCGCCGCGGTCGACGGCGCGTCGCAGGATCCGCTTGAACTCGTCCATCTCCGGTTCGACGAGCAGTTCCTTGAACGCCCGCTGCAGGTCGGGGTTGGTGTGCGTCGCCATGGCCAGGGCCCGCATGAGGTCGGAGTTGCGCTCCATGGTGCAGTCGTCCTCGCGGGTGACGACGGCGTGGAGGTCGCCCCGCAGGGATCCGGTGTCCACGTCGGCGATGCTGACCGGCTTGCTGTGCCGCATGGCCCTGACGACCAGCTCGGCCTTGCCGCCCCACTGGCGGTAGAGCGTCGCCTTGCTGGATCTCGTGCGCGCGGCCACGGCGTCCATGGTGAGGGCGTCGTAGCCGACCTCGCGGAGCAGGTCGAGCACGGCCGCGTACAACTCGGCCTCGCGCTCGGGGGTGATCCGACTGCGACGCGCCGTGGCGACCTCAGTCATGGCGTACACCTTCCACTCCGTACGGCTCGTGCGACTGCGTTGCGCACACGACGAATGTAGCGCAACCCCGAACGAAACGAAACAGTTTCGTACGTAAATGGTTCACCTACGCATCCCGCACGGCTCAGGGGGTGCCCGATCGTGCGGATACGACACGAGTTGCCCGGCCCTGTCGAGAGGAAAAGCATGGGAACGTGACCTATCTGCGCCTGCCCCACCTGAGCGATGACCTGTTGTGCTGCGTCGCCGAGGACGACCTCTGGCTGGCCCCCCTCGACCGGCCGGACCGCGCCTGGCGACTCACCGTCGACCGCACCAAGGCCGGCCACCCCCGCTTCTCGCCCGACGGCCGCCGGATCGCCTACACGAGCTGGCGCAGTCTCGTCCCCGAGATCCACCTGGTGCCGGTGGACGGCGGGCCGGGACGACGCCTGACCTACTGGGGCAGCCCGGACACCCAGGTCTGCGGCTGGACCCCGGAGGGGGACATCCTCGCCGTCGCCTCCCACGGCGAGCCGTTCTCCCACTTCACCTGGGCCTACAAGATCACCCCGGACGGCGATCCGGGCCGGAAACTCCCCTGGGGCCCGGTCTCCGACCTCCAGGTCGCCGACGTCGGCGGCGAGCGCCGCACCCTTCTGCTCACCGGCACCCCACCGCACGAACCGGCCTCCTGGAAGCGGTACCGGGGCGGCGCCACGGGCCGGCTGTGGCTGCACGGACAGCGGCTCCTGCCCGACCTCGGCGGGCATCTGCACTCCCCCATGTTCGTCGGCGGGCGCATCGCGTTCCTCTCCGACCACGAGGGCGTGGGCAACCTCTACTCCTGCGCCCACGACGGCTCCGACCTGCGCCGACACACCGACCACGACGCCTTCTACGCCCGGCACGCCTCCAGCGACGGCACCCGGGTGGTGTACCAGTGCGCGGGCGACGTGTGGATCGTCGACGACCTGTCCGAGGGGTCCGGGCCGCGCCGCCTCGACGTACGGCTGAACGGACCGCGCGCGGGACGGCGGACGTACCAGGTCCCGGCCGCGCAGCACCTGGACGGGATCTCGGTGGACGAGACCGGGCGGGCCGGCGCCGTCGTCGTGCGCGGCAGCCTGTACTGGCTGACCCACCGGGACGGGCCCGCGCGGACCCTCACCGACACACCCGGGGTGCGGGTGCGACTGCCGGAGATGCTGGGCTCGGGCGGACAGGTCGCCTACGTGACGGACGCGGAGGGCGAGGACGCCGTCGAGATCGTGTACCTGCCGCGCGCGAGCGGGGAGCCCGCACCGCGGCGGCTGGCCTCCGGGCGGCTCGGGCGGGTGCTGGAGATGGTGTCCGACCCGCAGGGCGAACGGCTCGCGATCGCCGCGCACGACGGACGGCTGCTGCTGCTCACCGTGGCCGCCGACACGACGGCCGCCGCGGGGGCGGAACCGTCGGACGGCGAGGTGACCGAGCTGATCTCCTCCGTCAACGGGCCCGTGCGGGACCTGGCGTTCTCCCCGGACGGGGCGTGGCTGACCTGGTCCCATCCCGGGATCGGACGGTCGCTGCGCCAGATCAAGATCGCGCGCGTCTCCGGGCTGGACGACGGCGAGCGGCTGATCGTCGACGTGACGAACGGACGGTTCGAGGACGAGAACCCGGTCTTCACGCGCGACGGCCGCTATCTGGCGTTCCTGTCCTGGCGCGGCTTCGACCCGGTGTACGACGTGCACACCGGGGACCTGTCCTTCCCGCTGGGCTGCCGGCCCTACCTGGTGCCGCTGTCCTCCGCGACGCCGTCGCCGTTCGCCCTGAACCCGGAGGGGCGGCCCGCCGCCGGAGGACTGGACCCGCTGGAGGACGACGAGGGCGGCGACGGGACGGTGACCGTCGAGGTCGAGGGCCTGGAGAACCGGGTCACCCCGTTCCCGGTGGCCGCCTCCAAGTACTCGGCGCTGCACCCGGTCGCGGGCGGCGGGCTGGTGTGGCTGCGCTGGCCGATCTCCGGCGCGCTCGGCGAGACGTTCGCCAACCCCGACGACACCAGCGGGCGGCCCACGCTGGAGCACTTCACCATCAGCAAGGCCAAGAAGACCGAACTCGTCGGCCATCTCGACTGGTTCGCGGTGAGCGGGGACGGCACCCGGCTGGTCGTGGTCGACGAGGGCGACCTGCGGGCGGTGCCCTCCACGGAGTCGGGCGACCTCGACAGCACGGTCTGGATCGACCTGCGCCGCATCATGCACGAGGCCGACCCGGGCGCCGAGTGGCGGCAGGCGTACGAGGAGGCCGGGCGGCTGATCCGGGCCTACTTCTGGGATCCGGGGATGTGCGGCATCGACTGGGAGGGGGTGCTGGAGCAGTACCGGCCGCTGGTCGAACGGGTCACCTCCCCCGACGAGTTCGCCGATCTGCTGCGGGAGGTGCTGGGCGAGCTCGGCACCTCGCACGCCTACGTCACCGCCGCCCGACGCAACGAGGGCCCACCGCACTACCAGCGCCGTCAGGGCCTCCTCGGCGCCAACTTCGTCCTGCGTGACGGCGGTTGGGTCGTCCGGCGGATCCTGCCCGGCGACTCCTCCGACTCCAGGGCGCGTTCGCCGCTGGCCGGGACGGGGATCCGGGAGGGCGCCGTGCTCACCAACGTCGACGGACGTCCGGTGGACCCGGTCGCCGGGCCCTTCCCCCTCCTCGCCCAGGCGGGCGGCACGACGGTCGAGCTGACCTTCACCCCGGCCGAGGGCGAGAACGGGCACGCGCGGCGCGTGGCCGTGGTGCCCCTGATCGACGAACGGCCGCTGCGCTACCAGGACTGGGTGGCCAAACGACGCGCCGTGGTACGGGAGTTGAGCGGCGGCCGCTGCGGCTACCTGCACATCCCCGACATGGGCGGCTCGGGCTGGGCGCAGTTCAACCGTGACCTGCGCATGGAGGTCTCCCGGCCCGCGCTCATCGTGGACGTGCGCGGCAACGCGGGCGGGCACATCAGCGAACTGGTCGTGGAGAAGCTCACGCGCACGATCCTCGGCTGGGACCTCACCCGCGACGCCCAGCCCGTCTCCTACGCCTCCAACGCGCCCCGGGGGCCGGTGGTGGCGCTCGCCGACGAGGCGACCTCCTCCGACGGCGACATGATCACGGCCGCCTTCAAACTGCTCGGACTCGGGCCGGTCGTCGGCCAGCGCACCTGGGGCGGTGTCGTCGGCATGACCGGCCGGCACCGGCTCGGCGACGGCACGGTCATCACCGTCCCGATGAACGCGGCCTGGTTCGACGCCTACGGCTGGTCCGTCGAGAACCACGGCGTCATCCCCGACCTGGAGGTTCTGCGCACCCCGCTGGACTGGGCCGAGGGCCGCAACGCCCAACTCGACGACGCGGTGCGCCTCGCCCTTGACCTCCTCGCGGCCCATCCCCCGGCCTCCCCGCCGGACCTCCGCGCGATCCCCGACCGCTCCCGCCCGAAACTGCCGCCCCGGGGTTGAGTGAGGCACCGAAAGCACGGGTGCCCGGGAGCCGACGTGCCCCGGAACACGGGGGCCCGGGAGCCGGCGTGCCCCGGTACACGAGGCCGACGTGCCCCGGAACACGGGGGCCCGGTAGCCGGCGTCCCCGGAACACGGGGATGCCGGCGTGCCCGGAACACGGGGCCGACGCGCACGTGCGTACGGGAGCAGGGAGGGCCGCGCTGCCCGGACGCGCAGAAGGGGTGCCCCCCGTCGGGGGCACCCCTCCTTCCGCGTGAGCGTGACGCTCAGCTGTCCGGCGTCGTCCGGAGAACCGCGTCAGGCGTCGAAGTCCTCGCGGATGCGGTCCTCTTCGTCGCGCTGCGGCGTGCGCTCGGTGTCCTCGTCACGGTCGCGCTGGCGGCCGCGGCGCTGCACCTGCTCCCGGGTCTCGTCCATCTTCTGACGGGCCTGGTCCTGCAGCTGCTCGGACTGGTCGCGGAACTTGTCCTTCATACCCATGTGGGTTCACTCCCGTAGTGGGTGGGGAATCGGCCTCCTGCTGGGGCCTCGACCAGATTCACACGAGCCCTCACCCGGCGCATGTCGATCAGTCACGGTGCGTAGTGCGGTGCTGCTCATCGGCCGCGCCGCCCGCTCCCACCAACCCGGTGCGCATGCCCGTGAGGCGGGGCGCGAAGCGCCTCATCTCACGTTGCCCGACCGTCCCGACGAGTCCGGGGAGGTACCCGCGCACGCCCTGCATGCCGCGCAGCCACCACTGCCCGTACACATGGGAGGAGCGGCGTTCGATGCCGGCTACGAGCCGGTCCACCGCTGGACCCAGCGGGTACGTCTTGTTCGCCGGCCACGGCAGCCGCTGCCGCAACTCCCGCATGACGTCGTCCTGGTCGGCGCCGCGCACCATGTCGGTGTCGGTCCAGGACAGGTAACCGACGCCGACCCGCACGCCCTTGTGGCCGACCTCGGCCCGCAGGCTGTGCGCGTACGCCTCCACGCCCGACTTGGACGCGCAGTACGCCGTCATCATCGGCGCCGGGGTGATCGCGGCGAGCGAGGCGATCTGGAGCAGGTAGCCGCGGCTCTCCGTGAGCACCGGCAGGAAGGCGCGCGCGGTGACCGCCGAGCCGATGAGGTTGACCTCGATGACCCGCCGCCAGGCCTGCGGGTCGGAGTCGGCGAACGGCCCGCCGGTGGCCACGCCCGCGTTGGCGACGACCACGTCCACCTTGCCGAAGCGCTCCTTCACCTCCCGCGCGACCCGCGTCATCGCCTCGTGGTCGGTGACGTCGGCGTGCCAGTGGGCGCTGTCGGTGTGCAGCCGCTCGCCGACCTGCTTGAGCGCGTCGGGCTCCAGGCCGACCAGCGCGATGCGCGCACCGCGCGCGGACAGCTTGCGGGCGAGCAGCTCCCCGACGCCCCGCGCGGCCCCGGTGACGACGACGACCTGTCCCTCCAGTCCGACCCTGCTCATGCGCCCTCCTTCAACTGGGTGTACGTGGCGGCGAGTTCGCGTATCTTCCCGGTCACCAGCCCGGGCGCCTCGACGGGCGTCATATGGCCGAGGCCGGGAACCTCCGTCAGGCCCACGCAGTGCGGCAGCGCGGCGGCCAGCGAGCGGGCGTGCACCGGCGGGGTGAGCCGGTCGGCGGTGCCGACGACGACGGCGGTCGGCACCCGCAGCTCCCGGACACCGTGGTCGAGGTCGAGCAGCGACAGCACGCGGGACCAGGTGTGGCGGACCGCGCGCGGGCAGGCGTGCACGATCCGGGCACACGCGTCCACCATGTGCGGTGCCGCGTCCGCGCCCATCGTGGCGTACTTCAGGATCCGCCGGGCGAGCGGCGTGACCGGGCCGAGCGGCGCCCTCGAACCGAGGACGCGACCGGTCAGCCAGGTCCGCAGCCGGCCCGGCCCCAGCGGTACGACGGTCGCCTCGGCGACCAGCCGCGAACTGCCGGTGCTGCACAGCAGGACGGCCGCCACGTGCGTGCGGAACGCGGGGCGATCGGAGGCGGCCATGACGGTCATGCCGCCCATGGAGTGCCCGGCCACGACCGCCTTCTCACCGGGCGCGAGCGTCGCCGTGAGCACGGCCTCCAGGTCGTCGGCGAGGGTGTCCGCGCTGCACACCTGGCTCGCCGGGGTCCGGCCGTGGCCGCGCTGGTCGTAGGCGACGACCCGGTGGTCGACGGCCAGTTCGCGGATCTGTGCGGCCCAGAAGGCGGTCGAACACGTCCACCCGTGTGCCAGCACCACCGCCGGCGCCCCGGCGGGCCCGTGCACCTCGACGTGCAGCCGGGTCCCGTCTGCCGAGACGACCGGCGTCTCCCGCTCGGGCACGGGCGGCGCGCAGGGCCCGGCCCCCCGGCGGGTCGGGCGGCTCATGCGGGGGCCCGCGTCGGCTCGGCCTCGGCCGCCGCGGGCCCGGCGGAGGGCTCCGTCGCGGTCTCCGGGCGGGCGGGGGCGCGCAGGACGTCGTACTCGGCCAGGTCCACGCGGCGGGTCATCCGGCGGAACTCGCTGGTCGTGCCCGGCCAGATGGTGGTGTTGCGGCCGTTCGCGTCCAGGTACCAGCTGGTGCAGCCGCCCGTGTTCCACACCGTGCGCCGCATCCGGTCCTGCACGTGCCGGTTCCAGGCGTCCACCGCGCCCGGGCGGGCGTCGAGGGCGGCACGACCGCCGAGGACGTCCAGTTGGCGCAGGTGGTCGGCCATGTAGTTCAGCTGGGACTCGATCATGAGGATCATCGAGGAGTTCCCCAGACCGGTGTTGGGCCCGATGACGGTCATCCAGTTGGGGAAGCCGGGCACGGACGCGCCGCGCAGGGCCTCCATGCCGCCCTTCCAGGTCTCCGCGAGGGTCCGCCCGTCCGCGCCGACGACGCGCTCGGCGATCGGCAGGTCGGTGACGTGGAAGCCGGTGCCGAACACGATCACGTCGACCTCGGCCTCGGTGCCGTCGGCCGCGACGAGCGTGGAGCCGCGGACCTCGCTCAGACCGCTCGCGACGACGTCGACGTTGGGCCGGGCGAGCGCCGGATAGTACTCGCTCGACAGCAGGATCCGCTTGCAGCCGATGCGGTAGTCAGGGGTGAGCTTGGCGCGGAGCGCCGGGTCCCTGACCGCGCGGGCCATGTTGCGGCGGGCGAGCTGCTCGACGAAGCCGAGCTCGTTCGGATACTTGGTGAAGGCCTGCACCTGGAGTTCGCGGATGCCCCACAACAGCCCGCGGCGCAGCCGGGCGGTCACGGGCAGCTTCTCGTGCAGCCAGCGCTCGGCGCCGGTGATGGCCCGGTCCACGCGGGGCATCACCCACGCCGGGGTCCGCTGGAAGAGGGTGAGGCGGCCGACGCGCGGCTGGATCGCCGGCACGATCTGGATGGCGGAGGCGCCCGTGCCGACCATGGCGACGCGCTTGCCGGTGAGGTCGTAGTCGTGGTCCCAGCGGGCCGAGTGGAAAACCTTCCCCGGGAAGGAGTCCAGGCCGGGGAGGTCGGGGACCTTCGGATCGGACAGCGGACCGGTGGCGGAGACGACGACGTCGGCGCTGAGGTTCCCGCTCGCGGTCCGGATCTCCCAGCGCAACCGCTCGCCGTCCCACGCCATCCGCTGCACCTCGGAGTCGAAGCGCAGATGGGGGCGGAGTCCGAAGACGTCCGTGACGTGCTCCAGGTAGGCGCGGATGTGCTCCTGCCCGGAGAAGGCGCGCGGCCAGTCCGGCTTGGGAGCGAAGGAGAAGGAGTACAGGTGGGAGGGCACGTCGCAGGCGCACCCGGGATAGCTGTTGTCCCGCCAGGTGCCGCCGACGCTGCTCGCCCGTTCCAGGACGACGAAGTCGGTGATCCCCTCGCGGCGCAGCCGCACGGCGGCCCCGAGACCGCCGAACCCGGACCCGATCACCGCCACCCGTACGTGCTCGGTCATCCCACAACCTCCTGGCGTGCGACTGTGCCAGTGAACACTGGCGCAATGGGACTGTAGAGCAGCTCCGTACTGATGGGTAGGGGCCGGACGGAGGAAGTTACCGCAGGTACGACATAGGGTTTCGGGCGTGGCGGACAAGCGGGAGTACCGAATGGAGGAGCTGGCCGGGGAGGCCGGCATCACCGTGCGCACCCTGCGCTTCTACCGGGAACGCAAACTGCTCCCGCCACCGCGCCGCGAGGGCCGCATCGCCTGGTACGACGAACACCACCTGGCCCGGCTGCGCACCATCGCCGCCCTGTTGGAACGCGGCCACACCCTCAACGGCATCGCCGAACTCGCCGACGCCCTCGACCACGGCCGCGACGTCGCCGACCTGCTGGGCGTCGGCGGCGGCCCCACCGAGGAGGAGCCGGTCCGCCTGACCCCCGAGGAGCTCGCGGCCCGCTTCGAGGGCCAGGTCACCCCGGAGAACCTCGCCGCCGCCCTGGAACTCGGCTACCTGGGCACCGACGGCGACGAGATCGTCCACATCAGCCGCCGCCTGCTGGACGTCTCCGCCGCGCTCGTCCGCGAGGGCATCCCCCTCGCCGACGTCCTGGCGGCGGGCGCCCGCGTCCGCGAGCACGCCGACGCCCTCGCCGAACTCTTCACGGCCCTCGTCCTGCGCCACGGCACCGAGGCCGACCTCCCCCGCCTGCGCCCCCTGGCCCGCAGCGTGGTGGAGGCGGAACTCTCCCTGGCCCTGGACCGTCGTCTCCACCACGGTCAGGGGTCGTAGACCACCGTCACCGGCGCGGTCAGAGGTCGTAGACCACCGTCACCGGCACGGTCAGAGGTCGTAGACCACCGTCACCGGCGCATGGTCCGACCAGCGCTCGCCGTGGGTGGCGGCGCGCTCCACGTAGGCCTTGACGGCCTTGGCGGCGAGGCCGGGCGTCGAGACCTGGAGGTCGATGCGCCATCCCGTGTCGTTGTCGAACGCCCGCCCCCGGTACGACCACCAGGTGTACGGGCCGGTGGTGTCCGGGTGCAGCGCGCGGACGACGTCGACATAGCCGCCGTCCTGCGGGGTGAGCACCCGGGTCAGCCACTCGCGCTCCTCCGGCAGGAAACCGGAGCTCTTCTGGTTGGCGCGCCAGTTCTTCAGGTCGGCCTGCTGGTGGGCGATGTTCCAGTCGCCGCAGACGACGACCTCCCGGCCGTCGGCGGCGGCACGCTCACGAAGGCTCTTCAGGTGGGCGAGGAACTCGGACATGAAGCGGATCTTCTCGTCCTGGCGCTCGGTGCCCACCTCACCGGAGGGGAGGTAGAGGGAGGCGACCGTCACACCGGGCAGGTCGGCCTCGACATAGCGGCCGGCGGTGTCGAACTCCGAGGACGCGAAGCCGACGCGGACGGCGTCCGGTTCACGGCGCGAGTAGAGGGAGACGCCCGCGCGGCCCTTCGCGGCGGCGGGGGCGTGGGTGACGAACCAGCCCTCGGGGGCGCGGACCTCCTCCGGCAGTTGTCCGGGCTCGGCGCGCACCTCCTGCAGGCACAGCACATCGGCGGAGGTGTCGGCGAGCCACTCCACGAAACCCTTCTTCGCGGCGGCACGCAGTCCATTCACGTTCACAGAGGTCACGGTCAGCACCCCGGCACGATACCTGCACACTGGACTTCGTCCAGAAATCGACCGACCACCCACCCTGCATGGATGTACTTTGACTAGCGTGAACATACGCCGTGTGCCCTTCGACCACCCCGACGCCGTCAAGTTGAACGACGAGGTCCAGGCCGAATACCACGAGCGTTACGGCGACGGCGGCGACGCCACCGCCCTGGAACCGGACGACTTCGCTCCGCCGCGTGGCGTGTATCTCGTCGCGTACGACGAGCAGGACCGGCCGGTCGCCACCGGCGGCTGGCGCAGCCGGGACGAGAACGGCGAGGGCAACGAGGACGGCGACGCCGAACTCAAGCGCATGTTCGTGGTCCGGGAGGCCCGGGGCCGCGGACTGGCCCGGCGGATCCTCGCCGAGCTGGAGCAGGACGCGCGGGCGGCCGGACGCCGGCGCATGGTCCTGGAGACCGGCACCCAGCAGCCGGAGGCCATAGCCCTCTACACCTCCAGCGGCTACGAGCCGTGCGTGAAGTTCGGCTACTACCGCTTCCACGAGGCAAGCCGCTGCTACGCCAAGCCCCTCGGCGGCTAGGGCCCTTCTGATGGATCTCCGTGGGAGAAGGAGCGGCGTCCGGCACGCCCTCTCGCCGCACCGGCCGAAAGCCCGAGAGCGGACGCGGCGATGCCGCACCGGGCACCCGGGTCGGACCGGTCCTACGCGGTCCCTACGGCGTCCGCGCTGCGCCGGCCCGCGGGAAAGCCCATCTGAGGACCGGCCGACTGCCGTGGGCGGCAAGGGTGTTGGCGGTCGCCGTGGGACGAGACCCCGCCGCCCGGGGGCCGGGCACGCGACAGAGCCCCCGTCGGTCTCCCGACGGGGGCTCTATGCTGCGTGGACCTGAGGGGATTTGAACCCCTGGCCCCCTCGATGCGAACGAGGTGCGCTACCGGACTGCGCCACAGGCCCTTGCAACGAGTGAAACTCTAGCACCCCGATCGGGCAGCTTGGAAATCCGTTCCCCGGCTCCGACCAGCGGTCCCCTTGGGGTGCCTCACTCGTTGGCGGCCCGCGGCCGGTCGCCGTCCTCGTACTGGTCGAACAGGGGCGTGCGCCCCCGCTCGCGCGAACGCCGGGCCGACGCGGCGCGGCGCGCGTCGCTGCGCTCGCCGTCGTCCTCCGCGCGGACCGCCTCCTCCTCCGACTCCGCGCCCGGTACGTCCCCGGTGGCGTCCGTCTCCTGCGCCGGGACCGAGCTGGACCGGGCGGAGCTCCAGGTGTCCGGTGCGCCCAGGTCCACGTCGGCCGAGGCGCGCGGTGCGACCGGGGCCGTCACGTACGTCGGCAGCGGCACCGGCACCGGGTCCCAGCTCTCCCCGTGGCCCGGGCGGCGCTGCCGCTCGCGCTGCTGGTCGACCCACTCCGCGTGGTCGGTCTGCTCGACTAGGGCCCTGCGGTCGGCGGCGAGCGCCAGCAGGCCGGGGTCGGTCTCCGGCGCGGTGACCTCGTGCGGCTCCTCCGCGTCGGCGGCCGGTCCGGCCTCGGCCGGCGCGGACGCGGGACCCGACGCCCGTCGGCGCGGCTGGCGTTCGCGCAGTCGCTGCGCCGCGGCCTCGGCGCGTCTGCGGTCCATCGTGTACGCGAACCGGCGGCGCTCCTGGGAGCGCAGGTGCGCGATGTACGCGCTGAGCAGGACGGCGGGCACACCGGGCGCCCACAGGAACGCGAGGCCTCCGACGGCCGCGACCACCGCGCCCAGCGTGAAGGCGAGGAAGAGCATCACGGTGGTGCGCCGACGGCGTGCGAGCACCTTCGAGCGCCGGGCGCGTGCGGCGGCCGCCTGCGCGGCGGCCTGCGCGGCGGCGGGCGTGGGCGCCGAGGCCGGTGTGGCGGTGGAGTCGAGGGCGTGCTGCCCGGAGGGGGACGCGGAAGCGGGGGGCTGCGCGGGGCCGGGGTCCTGCTCGCGCGCGGCCCTGGCCGCCTGTTCGCGTCCCGTCTCGCGCACCTGTTCACGCCCCGCTTCCCGCCCGGACTCGCGGCCCGGCTCCCGCCCCTGGTCGCGGGAGGCCTCGCGGGGCTGGTCCCGCCCGGAGTCCCGCCCCTGGTCCCGCCCGGACTCGCGCCCCGACTCCCGCTCCCCCACCGGCGCCTTGGCCTGCGGGCGGGTCGGAGGCATGGCGAAGGCCCGGACGTCCACCGACTCGGTGACGGCGTCCGGCGCGTCGGCGTCGGGCTCCCCCGCCTCGGCGGAGCGCGCCCGCAGGTCCTTGGCGTACCGGCGCTCCATGCCCGCCCGTCCGGACAGCAACCGGATGGCGGTGCTGAAGCGTTCCGTCGGACGGGCCTCGTTCAGCTCGTCCTGCCTACGGAGCCACATCGGCACCAAGTAGGCGGCCCAGGCCCCGACGATGACTGCGTAGATGAGGCCGCTGCTGCTCACGCCTCACACGGTAGAGGGGTTTGCGTGAGGCCATCCGCCAATTGAGCCGGTGTGTCGCACGATCTGGCTGATATTTCGAGCTTTTTTTGCGACTGATGCGATCAGCAGGCCGCCGGAGTCGCGAATTCAGGGACCGAGACGGTCACCAGGCGATCACTTTCGAACGTTTATTCAATTTCCCGGCCGGCGGCATTCCCTCGGGAGTTCTGCGGGTCACGGAGCCGGCCCCGGTCGGCCCGGTTCCGCCGCCAGCGGCTCAGCAGCCCCTCCGGCACTTCCTCCGCCGTGAGCGCGAAGACGAGATGGTCCCGCCAGGCGCCGTCGATGTGGAGATAACGCGGGCGCAGTCCCTCCTCGCGGAATCCGAGTTTCTCCACGACCCGTCGGCTCGGCCCGTTCTCGGGCCGAATGCAGATCTCGATGCGGTGCAGCCCGACGCTGCGGAAACAGTGGTCGACGACGAGCGCGACCGCCGTCGGCATCACCCCGCGGCCGGCCACCGCCTCGTCCACCCAGTAGCCGACGTGCCCCGAGCACATGGATCCCCAGGTGATCCCGGCGACCGTCAACTGCCCCACGAGCCGCCCCCGGTACTCGATGACGAACGGCAGCATGCGCCCCGCGTTCGCCTCGGACCGCAGATGGCGGACCATCTGACGGTAGGTCGGCCGGTGCGCGATCGGCCCGCTCGGCGCGGGCGGCGGGATGGTCGCCTCCCAGGGGCGCAGCCAGTCGCGGTTGCGCCGGTTGACCTCGCGCCACGCCCGCTGGTCGCGCAGCTTTATGGGCCGCAGGACGACGTCGCCCTCCGCGAGTTCGACGGGCCAGGACGGGCCGTTCAGCTCGCACCCCCCTGGCCGGTGCCGGGTCTGGGGTGGTCACCGCCGCGCAACTGCTCCACGGCGTGCGCCAGCAACGGTTCCAGGACGGCCAGCCCGTCCCTCACCCCGCCGGTGGAGCCGGGCAGGTTCACGATCAGCGTCCGGCCGGCGACGCCGGCGAGCCCGCGGGACAGGACCGCCGTCGGCACCTTCTCCCGGCCGTGGGCGCGGATCGCCTCCGCGATGCCCGGCACCTCGTACGCGATCACCGCGCGCGTGGCCTCGGGGGTGCGGTCGGTGGGCGAGACTCCGGTGCCGCCGGTGGTGACGATCACGTCGTAGCCGGCGTCCACGCCGGCCCGCAGCGCGGCCTCCACCGGATCGCCGTCGGGAACGACCTGCGGCCCGTCGACGGCGAACCCGAAGCCCGCGAGTCCCTCGGCGATCAGCGGCCCGCCCTTGTCCGCGTAGACGCCGGCGGCCGCCCGGTTGGAGGCTGTCACGACCAGCGCGCGGTGGGGCGCGGCGCTCATGCCCGGCTCCAGTCGCCGGACTTGCCGCCCGTCTTCTCCTCGACGCGCACGTCCGTGATGACCGCTCCCTTGTCGACCGCCTTCACCATGTCGATCACGGTGAGCGCCGCGACGGAGACCGCGGTGAGCGCCTCCATCTCCACGCCCGTGCGGTCCGTCGTCTTCACGGTGGCGATGATCTCCACGGCGTCGTCCGCGACCGACAGGTCCAGTTTCACACCGGACACCGCCAGGGGGTGGCACAGCGGGATCAGGTCGGGGGTGCGTTTGGCGCCCATGATGCCCGCGATCCGCGCGGTGGCCAGCGCGTCGCCCTTGGGGACGCCCTCACCGCGCAGCAGTTCGATCACGCGGGGCGAGACGAGGACGCGTCCGCTGGCGCGCGCGGTGCGCGCGGTCACGTCCTTGCCGGATACGTCGACCATCCGGGCGGCGCCCGCGTCGTCGATGTGCGTCAGTCGGTCCTGCCTGCTCATGCTGTGTCGCGCTCCCGGTCCGGGCCCGTCGCGGTGCGGCGCACGGGCCTGCTGTGCGCGACACGGTACCCCCAACCGGCAGTGCTCAGCCGAGCAGGACCACCTCGACCTCGCTGCCGGGCTCGACGCTCTCCACGTCCTCGGGGACGACGATCAGCGCGTCGGCGTGCGCGAGGGCGGCGACCAGGTGGGAACCGGCACCGCCGACCGGGCGGACCGTACCGTCGGCGCAGGTCGCGCGCAGGAACTGTCTGCGCCCCTTCGGCGAGGTCAGTGCCTTGTCGGCGGTGAGTGTCGCGTGCGTGGTGGGCCGGTGGACGTCCCGCAGACCCATCAGGGTGCGGATCGCCGGCCGGACGAACAGCTCGAAGGAGACGTACGACGAGACGGGGTTGCCGGGCAGGGCCAGCAGGGGGATGTGGTCGGGGCCGATGGAGCCGAAGCCCTGGGGCTTGCCGGGCTGCATGGCGAGCTTGCGGAACTCGATCCCGCTGCCCGCCTCGTCCTCGTCCGCGACGAAGGACAGGGCCTCCTTGACGACGTCGTACGCGCCGACGCTGACCCCGCCGGTGGTGACGAGCAGATCGGCGCGCACGAGCTGGTCGTCGATGGTGGAGCGCAGGGTCTCGGCGTCGTCGGCGACCGCGCCGACGCGGTAGGCGATGGCTCCGGCGTCCCGGGCGGCCGCGGTGAGGGCGAAGCTGTTGGAGTCGTAGATCTGGCCGGCGCGCAGTTCCTCGCCGGGCTGGACGAGTTCGCTGCCGGTGGACAGCACGACCACGCGCGGGCGGGGGCGCACCCGGACCGTGCCGCGCCCGATCGCGGCGAGCAGCGCGATCTGCGGCGGGCCGAGGACGGTGCCGGACTCCAGGGCGCGGTCGCCGGCCTTCACGTCGCTTCCCTTCGCGCGGACGTGCGCGCGCGGCTCGGCGGGCCGGTGCACGCGCACGTGCCCCGCGGCCTGCTCGGGGGCGTGGCTGCGGGCCCGCATCCCGTCGACCGGACCCTCACCGAGGCCGCCGTCGGTCCACTCCACGGGGACGACGGCTTCGGCGCCCGGCGGGAGCGGGGCGCCTGTCATGATCCGCGCGGCCTGGCCCGGCCCCACGCGCAGCAGGTCGGCGGCCTGTCCGGCCGCGACGTCCCCGACGACCTCCAGGACCGCCGGGAACCGCTCGCTCGCGCCCTCCACGTCCGCGACCCGCACCGCGTAACCGTCCATCGAGCTGTTGTCGAACGGCGGCAGCGAGACCGGAACGGTGACGTCCTCGACCAGGACGCAGCCCTGTGCGTCGGGCAGTTGCAGCTCGATCGGCTCCAGGGGGCGGACGGTGGCGAGGATGTCCTCCAGGTGCTCGTCCACCGACCAGAGGTGGTCCTGGCCGACGGGGCGGGACGCGGCGGTGCTCACGGTGGCTACATCTCCTCGGTGACGTAACTGCGAAGCCAGGACCGGAAGTCCGGTCCCAGGTCCTCACGTTCGCACGCGAGTCTGACAATGGCACGCAGATAGTCGCCACGGTCGCCGGTGTCGTAGCGGCGGCCCTTGAAGACGACGCCGTGCACGGGCCCGGCGACCTTCTCCTCCTGCGCGAGCTGCTGGAGGGCGTCGGTGAGCTGGATCTCGCCACCGCGGCCCGGCTCGGTGCGGCGCAGCACGTCGAAGATGCCCGGGTCGAGGACGTAGCGTCCGATGATCGCGTAGTTCGAGGGGGCGTCCGCCGCCTCGGGCTTCTCCACGAGGCCGGTCACCTTGACGACGTCGCCGTCGGGGGTGGGCTCGACCGCGGCGCAGCCGTAGAGGTGGATCTGCTCGGGGGCGACCTCCATGAGGGCGACGACGCTGCCGCCGTTCTGCTCCTGCACCTCGATCATGCGCTGGAGCAGCGGGTCGCGCGGGTCGATCAGGTCGTCGCCCAGCAGGACGGCGAACGGCTCGTCCCCGACGTGCGGAGCGGCGCACAGGACGGCGTGGCCGAGGCCCCTGGGGTCGCCCTGGCGCACGTAGTGCATGGTCGCGAGGTCGCTGGACTCCTGCACCTTGGCGAGCCGGCCGGCGTCGCCCTTCCTCTGCAGCGCCGACTCGAGCTCGTAGTTGCGGTCGAAGTGGTCCTCGAGGGGGCGCTTGTTGCGGCCCGTGATCATGAGGACGTCGTCGAGGCCCGCGGAGACGGCCTCTTCGACCACGTACTGGATCGCCGGCTTGTCCACGACCGGCAGCATCTCCTTGGGAGTGGCCTTGGTCGCCGGCAGGAACCGGGTGCCGAGGCCGGCCGCGGGGATGACAGCCTTGCTGATCCTGGGGTGGGACTGAGTCATGGCGGCAACCTTATCCGGTGACTTTGTGCGGAACTTGTCCCCCGGGCCGGTTGATGCTCATATGAGCACATTGCCAAGGATCTGGGGGCAGAGCGTGAACCATCTCGAAGGCGGACCGGACTCTGACAAACGTACGTTGCGCCGAGAGCTCCTCGCCGTGAGGAACGGGTTGACGGCGGATGACCTGCGGGAGAAGGCTCGGGCCCTGGTCACGCACGCCTTGGAGCTGCCCGAGCTGGCACGCGCGCGGACCGTCGCGGCGTACGTCTCGGTGGGGAGCGAACCGGGGACGCCTGCGCTGTTGGACGCCTTGCGCGCCCGGGGCGTGCGCGTCCTGCTGCCCGCGCTGCTGCCCGACAACGACCTCGACTGGGGCGCGTACGACGGGCCGGGCTCCCTCGCACGAGTGCGGCACGGCGGCCGGATGGCCCTCTACGAGCCGGCCGGCGAGCGCCTGGGCCCGGACGCCGTCACGGACGCCGACGCCGTGCTGCTGCCCGGTCTCGCGGTCGACGCGCGCGGGATGCGGCTGGGGCGCGGCGGCGGTTCCTACGACCGGGTGCTGGCCCGTCTGGACCGGGCGGGGGCGCATCCGGCGCTGGTGGTGCTCCTGTACGACGCCGAGGTCGTCGCGTCGGTCCCGGCGGAGCCGCACGACCGGCCGGTGGACGCGGTGGTGACACCCTCGGGGGTGCGCCGCTTCCCGTGAGGCGTCCCCCGAAAACCGGAGGGGGCCCTCCACGCGTGCGTGGAGGGCCCCTTCGGTGTCTCTCGGTCGCTCACCGGGTCACGGCTTGAGCACCAGGGTGTCGCTCGTGGCGGCGTCGACCGCCTTCGCCGAGTACGCCCAGTCGAGCAGCTCGCCCTTGGCCCACTTGTCCGTCTGGTCGGTGTAGTGGGCGCTGTAGGCGTGCCCGGAGGCGCCGGTGAGGTTGATCCACTTCGACTTGTCGAGATCGTCGAGGTTGACCACCATCCGCATCGACGGCACCCATACGACGTCGTAGCCGCCGGCGGCGTTCCAGCCGGTGGCGTTGACCGCGGCCTCGCCGCCGCTGAGCTTCCACGGGCCGCGGTTGAGGAGGTACTGGAGGAAGCCGGGGCCGCTGGTGCCCAGCGTCTGGTTCTTCAGGAACAGGCGGTGCAGCCGGCCCCAGCTCCAGGTGTCGAGGTCCTTGCCGAGCTTGGCGGTCAGCTCCCAGCGGGCGTCGATCATGGCCCGCGCGAAGAGCTGGTCGCGGTCGACCGCGCCGGGCCGGGTGCCCGACTCGGGCGTCTTCCACCAGTCGCTGTCCGGCTTGTCCATCAGGGTGCGGACGACCTCGAACCAGCGGTCGCCGCCGTCCGGCTGCGCCTGCTTGGGGTCGCGCTGGCCGCACTCGCGGACCTTGCCCGTCTCGTCGACGGGGGCGGTGGTGTTGACCGGGTCGACGTACACGCACTGGCCCTTGACCCGCACCTCCTTGGGCAGCTTGTGGGCGAAGGCCAGCTTGAGGATGTTGCGCCAGACCGCGTTGAAGTAGGCGGCTGCGGCGGAGTCGGCGTCCTGGGTGTAGTCCCAGCCGCGCAGCAGGTCCTGCGCCTCGCGGACGTCGGGGTCGGCCAGGTCGATCTTCAGCAGCGTCGGCACGAGCAGCCGGGCGATCTGGCTGTCGCTGTCCAGCTGCATCTGACGCATGTCGTCGGTGGAGATCCTGCCGCCGCCCTTGATCTTCAGCTTGATCAGGTCGGTGATGCGCTGGCTGCGGGTGCCGTAGCCCCAGTCCGCGGTGAGCGTGTAGGGGTACTTCTCCGGGTCGACCACGGCCTGGTTGGCGGTCACGATGTAGCCGCGCGCGGGGTCGTACTCGTAGGGCAGCTCGTCGAAGTCGACGTAGCCGGTCCACCGGTACTTGGAGTCCCAGCCCGGCGCCGGGACGGAGCCGTCGTGGCCCTTGGCGCGCGTGGGGATCTTGCCGGGCAGCTGGTAGCCGATGTGGTTCTGGGTGTCGGCGTACACCAGGTTCTGCGAGGGCACGTCGAAGAGCTCGGCCGCGGCGCGGAAGTCCTCCCAGTTCCCCGCCCTGTTCATGGCGAAGACGGCGTCCATCGAGGTGCCCGGCTCCAGCGCGGTCCACTTCAGGGCGACGGCGTAGCCGTCACCGCGGTCGGGTGCGGCGGAGTCGACGGTGGCCTTCCGGCCGACCTTGACGAGTTCACCGGCGCGGTCGGACAGCAGGGGCATCCCGTCGGCGGTCTGCCGGACGACGATCTTCTTCTCCGCGCCGCCGGCGACCTTGATGGTCTCCTCACGGGTGGTGAAGGGCCTGACCTTGTCGTCGTACTGGTAGCCGTCGCCGGAGAGCTTCTCCAGGTACAGGTCCGTGACGTCGACGCCGGAGTTGGTCATGCCCCAGGAGATCTTCTGGTTGTGGCCGATTATCACGCCGGGCATGCCGGCGAAGGTGTAGCCGGAGACGTCGTACTGGCATTTGGCGGAGAGCGTGCGGCAGTGCAGGCCCATCTGGTACCAGACGGAGGGCAGCGAGGCCGACAGGTGCGGGTCGTTGGCGAGCAGCGGCTTGCCGGTGATGGTGTGCTTCCCGGCGACGACCCAGGAGTTGGAGCCGATGCCGTTGCCGTTCACTCCGACGGCCGGGGGCAGGTCGTCCAGGACGTCGTAGAGGCCCGTGAGCTGGCTCTGCAGGGCGGAACCCTCGGTGCCGGTGCCGGTGCCCGTGCCGGATCCGGTGCCGTCCGTCGAGGAGTCGCCGGAGGAAGCGCTCGAGTCGCCCGAGCCGCTCGAGTCGCCGGACGAGCCGCTCGACCCGCCGTCCTGTTCGAACGTCTTGGTCAGCTCGTCGTACTGGCCCTCCTGGACGATCGCCTGGTTGCGGTCGTAGGGGTACCGCGGGTACAGCTCGGCGATCTGCTGCGGGCCCAGGCGGCTGGTCAGCAGGGCGCGGTCGATCTCGTCCTGCATGTTGCCGCGCAGGTCCCAGGCCATCGCCTTCAGCCAGGACACCGAGTCGACCGGGGTCCACTCCGCGGGCTTGTAGTCGTTGGAGAAGCCGAGCGCCGCGTACTCCAGGGAGATGTCCTCGCCGCTCCGGCCCTTCAGGTAGGCGTTGACTCCCTCGGCGTAGGCCTGGAGGTACTTCTTGGTGGTCGCCGACAGCTTGGTGTCGTACTCCTGCCGGGCGACGCGGTCCCAGCCCAGGGTGCGCAGGAACTCGTCGTTGTCGACCTGGCTCTTGCCGAACATCTCCGACAGACGGCCGGAGGTCATGTGCCGGCGCACGTCCATCTCGTAGAACCGGTCCTGCGCCTGGACGTATCCCTGCGCCATGAACAGGTCCGCGTCCGAGGAGGCGTAGATCTGCGGGATGCCGTAGCCGTCCCGCTTCACGTCGACCGGCCCGGACAGGCCGTCCAGCGTGATCGAACCCTTGGTCTGCGGGAACGAGGCCCGGACGGTACTGATGGACCAGTAGGCGCCGTAGGCGATGCCGCCGATGAGCGCCAGCACCAGTACAAGCACGATAAGACGGGCTTTGCGCCCCTTCTTCCTGCCGGACTTGCCGGGCTTGTCACCCGTTGTGGCGGTGGTGTTGGGGGGCATCGCTGTCCTTGCTGTCCTAACGCGAGCGGCAGGTCGGGCTGTGACTATGAATGAGCGCTGGAGCAACCATAGGCGCAGGGCCCCACGCCACTTGACGCGGAGTCGGCAACCAGCCCGGAAGAGCGTTCGATCCTGCCCCTTCGATCGTCAAGAAATCGTCAAGAGTTAGGTAAGGTAACGAAGTAGTTGGACTCGGAGCATGTTGTTCCGGTGTCCGATGTACATATGCACCCGCGCGCGCGTCGCGTGCGCCAGGGAAGGGAACCGCCGCTGACTGTCCACGACCTCAACCAGCTCCTGCTCGTCTGCTCGCTCGTCCTGCTCGTCGCCGTCGCCGCGGTCCGGATCTCCTCGCGCAGCGGGCTCCCCAGCCTGCTCGTGTACCTGGGCATCGGCATCGCCATGGGCCAGGACGGAGTGGGCGACATCCACTTCGACAACGCCGAACTCACCCAGGTCATCGGCTACGCGGCCCTCGTCGTGATCCTGGCCGAGGGTGGCCTGGGCACGAAGTGGAAGGAGATCAAACCGGCCCTGCCCGCCGCCTCCGCGCTGGCGCTGGCCGGGGTCGCGGTGAGCGTCGGGGTGACGGCCGCGGCCGCGCACCACCTGATCGGACTGGAGTGGCGGCAGGCCCTGATCATCGGGGCGATCGTGTCCTCGACGGACGCGGCGGCGGTCTTCTCCGTCCTGCGCCGGATCCCGCTGCCCGCGCGCGTGACGGGCACGCTGGAGGCGGAGTCCGGCTTCAACGACGCCCCGGTCGTCATCCTGGTCGTGGCCTTCTCCACCGCCGGACCCGTCGAGCACTGGTACGTGCTGCTCGGCGAGATAGTGCTGGAGCTCGCCATCGGCGCCGCCATCGGCCTCGCGGTGGGCTGGGCGGGCTCCTGGGCCCTGCGGCACGTCGCGCTGCCCGCCTCCGGCCTCTACCCGATCGCCGTCCTGGCCATCGCGGTCGTGGCGTACGCGGCGGGCTCCCTCGCCCACGGCAGCGGCTTCCTGGGCGTCTACCTCGCCTCCATGGTGATGGGCAACGCCAAGCTGCCGCACTGGCCCGCCACGCGCGGGTTCGCCGAAGGGCTCGGCTGGCTCGCCCAGATCGGCATGTTCGTCCTGCTCGGCCTGCTGGTCACCCCGCACGAGCTGGGCGACGACGTGTGGCCGGCGCTCGTCATCGGACTGGTGCTGACGATGGTGGCCCGTCCGCTGAGCGTCGTGCTGTGTCTCGTGCCCTTCCGGGTGCCCTGGCAGGAGCAGACGCTGATGTCGTGGGCGGGCCTGCGCGGCGCGGTGCCCATCATCCTGGCCACCATCCCCATGGTGGAGGGCGTCGAGGCCAGCCGCCGCATCTTCAACATCGTCTTCGTCCTGGTCGTCGTCTACACCCTGGTCCAGGGACCGACGCTGCCCTGGCTGGCGCGCAAGCTGCGGCTCGGCGAGGACGCCGAGGCGGCCGACCTCGGCATCGAGTCGGCACCCCTGGAGCGGCTGCGCGGACATCTGCTGTCGGTCGCGATCCCCGACGGCTCGAAGATGCACGGCGTCGAGGTCAACGAGCTGCGGCTGCCGCACGGCGCCGCCGTCACCCTCGTCGTGCGCGACGGCACCTCGTTCGTGCCGCTGCCGACCACCGTGCTGCGGCGCGGCGACGAACTCCTCGTCGTCGCCACCGACCCGGTCCGGGACGCCGCCGAACGGCGACTGCGGGCCGTGGGGCACGGCGGCAAGCTGGCCGGATGGCTGGGCACGAACGGCAACGGGCGTTAAGTCCGTGTTTCACAGCGTTCACACCCCGGTCATTCGGAGGTGGGCGGGGGTCATGGTGCTCGCTTTCACAGGGACGGCGGCCCATGATCCCTGTACGATGAAGGCGCACCTTGATCCACCCAACTCTGCCTGACGCAGAGCTGGCGCGACCGTATGGCGGCCGGGACGCCCCCCTCAGCGGGCGCCGGCATCTACCGCAGTACGCGCAAGAGGACAGCTCTCGGCGTCCCCCGCACGGGCGCGCTACCAGGCGGCAGAAAGGCACGGGCCGTGGCATCCACGGTCACCTCCGAGCCGTCGCAGGACTCGTCGGCCTCCTCCCGCCCGGGATACGGGCAACTGCTGCGCACCCGCGGCGCGTGGACGTTCCTGCTGCCGGGTTTCGCCGCGCGCCAGCCGTTCGCGATGCTCACCCTCTCCATCGTGCTGCTCGTGCAGCACACCACCGGCTCGTACGGGGCGGCGGGTGCCGCCGCGGCGGTCACCGGTGTGTCCATGGCGCTGTGCGCGCCCTGCACCGGACGCCTCGCCGACCGCTACGGGCAGCGCGCGGTGCTGGTCCCCGGCGTGATCGTGCACGCCGTGTCGGGTCTGACGCTGACGGCGCTCGCGCTGGCCCACGCGCCCCTGTGGGCGCTGTTCGTGGCGGCGGTGCCCACGGGCGCGTCCGTCCCGCAGATCGGGCCCATGGTGCGGGCCCGCTGGGGCGTGACGCTGAAGGACTCGCCCCTGATGACCACAGCGGCGGCCTTCGAGTCCGTCACGGACGAGCTCACCTTCGTCGTCGGACCGCTGCTGGCGACCGCCCTGTGCACCGCCGTGAACCCGGCCGCCGGCCTGGTGACGGAGGCCTCCCTCACCCTGGTCGGCGGTCTGCTGTTCGCCGCGCAGCGCGCCACCCAGCCCCCGGTCGCCGTCGAGGGCCACGCGCGCGTGGAGCACACCTCGGCCCTGCGCGTCCCGGGCGTGCGCGTACTGATCGTGACGTTCCTCGGCATCGGATCGGTCTTCGGCGGCATGCAGGTGTCGCTGGCCGCGTTCACCGAGTCGATCGGCGAGCCCGGTCTGAACGGCGTCCTGTACGGCACCTTCGCCGCCGGCAACATGCTCTCCGGCCTGGTCTGCGGTGCGATCGCCTGGAAGGCCGCCCCGCAGCACCGGCTCGTCGTCGGGTACGCCGCGCTGGCGCTGACCGCCTCCGGCCTGTGGGCCGCTCACTCGGTGCTCGTGCTGGCGGGCCTCGGCCTCCTGGTCAGCATGTGCATCGCGCCCGCCCTGATCACCGGTTACACCCTGGTCGAGTCCCTGGTGCCGGCCGGGGCGCGCACCGAGGCGTTCACCTGGCTGACCGGCGCGGTGGCGCTGGGCCAGGCGGCGGCCGTGACGGTCGCCGGGCAGCTGGAGGACCGCCTCTGGGGCGGCGCCGGGTTCCTGGTGCCGATGGGCGGCACGCTGCTCGCCCTGGCGACCCTGCTGGCGCTGCGGTCGCGGCTCACGGCGCGGCCCGGGGGCCGTACCGTCGCACGTGGCGTCGGTCACCGCGTGCCGGTGGCAGTGGACTGATCCCCGGGAATGCGTCACTATGGACCATCGTTAGCACTCATTGAGTGAGAGTGCCAGGAGGAAGACAGTGCCGACCTACCAGTACCAGTGCACCGAGTGCGGCGAGGGCCTCGAGGCGGTGCAGAAGTTCACCGATGACGCCCTGACGGAGTGCCCCAGCTGCGACGGCCGCCTCAAGAAGGTGTTCTCCGCGGTCGGCATCGTCTTCAAGGGCTCCGGCTTCTACCGCAACGACAGCCGCGGCTCCTCGTCGAGCAGCTCGCCGTCGTCGTCGCCCTCGAAGTCGTCGACGTCCTCTTCGACCTCCTCCTCCGCGTCGTCCTCGTCGTCCTCCTCGGAGACGAAGTCGTCGAGCGCCGGCACCTCGGCGGGCACCTCCGCCGCGTGAGCCTCCCACCGGGACCCTGTCGCCGTACGGCGGCGGGGTCCTCGGTGTTCCCGCTGTCTGTGGTGTCCCCATGGCCTCAGGGGTCCCCAGGGCCTCAGGGGTTCTCAGTGCCTCAGGGTCCCCAGGGTCTCCGTTGTTCCCACGGTCCCCGGTGTTCCCACGGTCCCCGGCGCGGGCTGGGCGGCGCCAGCTACTGTGCTGGTCATGGCGAACGCAGAGATCGGCGTAATCGGCGGCTCGGGCTTCTACTCGTTCCTCGACGACGTGACCGAGGTCCAGGTGGACACCCCCTACGGACCGCCCAGCGACTCCCTCTTCCTCGGCGAGATCGCCGGCCGGCGGGTCGCCTTCCTGCCCCGGCACGGCCGCGGCCACCATCTGCCGCCCCACCGCATCAACTACCGCGCCAACCTGTGGGCGCTGCGCTCCCTGGGCGTGCGCCAGGTCCTCGGCCCGTGTGCGGTGGGCGGTCTGCGCCCCGAGTACGGTCCGGGCACCCTGCTCGTGCCCGACCAGCTCGTCGACCGGACGAAGTCCCGCGCGGGCACGTACTTCGACGGGCTGCCACTGCCCGACGGCACGGTGCCCAACGTGGTGCACGTGTCGCTCGCCGACCCGTACTGCCCCGCCGGGCGCTCGGCCGCGCTGAAAGCCGCTCGCGGCCGGGAGTGGGAGCCGGTGGACGGCGGGACGCTGGTCGTCATCGAGGGCCCGCGGTTCTCGACCCGTGCCGAATCGTTGTGGCACCGGGCGCAGGGCTGGTCCGTGGTGGGCATGACCGGCCACCCGGAAGCGGCGCTCGCCCGCGAACTCGAGCTCTGCTACACCTCGTTGACCCTGGTCACCGACCTGGACGCGGGCGCCGAGACCGGCGAGGGCGTTTCCCACGAGGAAGTGCTGCAGGTGTTCGCGGCGAACGTGGACCGGATGCGGGGCGTGCTCTTCGACGCGGTGGCGGCGCTGCCGTCGCCGGCTGAGCGGGACTGTCTGTGCACGACGGCGCTGGGCGGGATGGAACCGGGGTTCGCTCTGCCGTAGGGGCGGGGCGCTGGGGTGGGGGTGGAGTGCTGAGGCGGCTTCGCCGAGGGGGCGCTGTGGTGCGGGCGGGGGCGTTGAGGTGGGGCTGAGGTGGAACGGCTCGTTCGGGTGAGGGAGTTGTCCACAGTCCGCTGGTGATCCACGGGCTCCGGCGGGAGGCGGCGCGAAGGGTCATCGTGGTCTGCGCAGGCCGATCCCTCGTCGCAGGTGGTGTTCTCCGTGTCCTTTCCCTCTTTCACCCTCCCGTCCCTCTCCCCGTCCTCCCTCCGTCCGCCGTCCGGCGTGGACGCTCCTGCCACCCGCGAGGTGCCGCAGTTCGCGCCCGTGCGGGTGCGGGGCGGGTGGTGCCGGCTGCGGCGCCTCGTCCGGAGCCGGAGGCGGGCCCTGGCGGTCGGCCTCGCCGTCGCGGCGGTCGCGTGGGTGGTGTCGGGGCCGGGATGGGGCCCGGATCCGGGTCGGGAGCCGGGACCGGGTCCCGGATCGGGTCCGGGTACGGCAGCGGGCGCGGGTACGGCAGCGGGCGCGGCGAGTCCGGGGCCGGGCAGGGGTCCGGGGAGCGTCGATCGGACGCGCGGCAGGCCCCCGGTCGAGACCGTCGCGGCGCCGGTGCGGATCGCCGACGCGGCCACCGTACGGCTGCTGCGCGCCGGCGACCGGGTCGATGTGATCGCCACCGACCCGACCGTGGCGGACGGCGACGCGGCCCGGGTGGTCGCCCGCAGGGCGCTGGTGACCGAGGTGCCCGCGCTCCCGAAGTCCGAGGCGGTGGACGGCGGCGCGCTGATTGTGCTGTCGGTGCCCCCACCCACCGCGGCGCGGCTGGCGGGCGCGGGTGCGACGGCCCGGCTGGCGGTGACGCTGTGGTGAGGCTGTTGCGCTCCCCCGGAGAACGACGCGATTGGACAGGCCCGCCTCGCCCTGACGTAGGTTGCGGAGCTGTTTGTTCCACAACCTGTGCAGATGAGGAGTGTCCCCGAGGTGAGCGAGAACAAGAAGGAGCCGAGCGTCCTGCAAGGCTTCAAGGCCTTCCTGATGCGCGGGAACGTCGTCGATCTGGCCGTCGCGGTGGTGATCGGCGCGGCTTTCACGAACATCGTCAACGCGGTGGTGAAGGGGATAATCAACCCGCTGGTCGGCGCCTTCGGCACGAAGAACCTGGACAGCTACAGCTCTTGCCTCAAGGGCCCCTGCACCGGGACCGGCGACACCGCGACGGGTGTGCGGGTCCTGTGGGGCTCCGTCCTCGGCGCCACCCTCACCTTCACGATCACCGCGGCGGTGGTCTACTTCCTGATGGTCCTGCCGATGTCGAAGTACCTGGCACGGCAGGAGGCCCGCAAGAAGGCGCGCGAGGGCACCCACGAGATCATCGAGGTGACCGAGCTGGAGGTGCTCAAGGAGATCCGCGACGCGCTGGTCGCCCAGCGGAGCCCGGACCGCGGCGAACGGTAGCGGTTCCTCGCCGCGTCCTGCGGGCGGTGCCGCACCGGACGCGACCCCGACGGGCGGTACCGCGGCGAGCGGTGCGGCATCAGGCCGGAACCGCGACGGGCACTGACGCTCCAGCCGGAGCCGCGTCGCACCGTACCGCTTCACCGAAGCCGCGGCGGGCGGTGCGGCATCAGGCCGGAACCACGACGGGCACTGACACTCCAGCCGGAGCCGCGTCGCACCGTACCGCTTCACCGAAGCCGCGGCGGGCGGTGCCTCACCGGGGGACGCCTGACCGGGTCATGCCGCGCCGGGCCGTGCCGGGCGGCGGGCCCGGCGTCTCACAGGTGGTGGGGCGGCTTCTCGTCGAGGAAGCGCCTGAGGTCGGCCGCGCTGTCGGCGCCGGCTCCGGGCCGCTCGCCCCACCCGCGGTCCGTGTCGTCCGAGGACGGCCGGTCCAGCGGGTCGTCGAAGATCAGCGCGGCCTTCGGCTCGCGCGGCTCGGGGGCGACGGGGGTGTCCATGCCTCCAGGGTACGGGGGGTCCGGGCGGTGTCGTCCGGGACGCGGCCTGCCCGGTGCCGACCTGTGCGTTCCCCGGCAGGATTCTCCGGTGGTTGGCGGCTGTGTGCCGGGAGCCGTGACGACCAGTCCGCCTCCGCCGTCCTCCTCTGCCCGCGCCCTCTCCGGCCCCCTGCGCAGGTTCACCGCGCGCGGCCGGCACGAGGCGCACCGGGCGGCCTCGCCGTTCGAGCTCTGGCCACCTGTAGCGGATCTGCACTCACCGCATGGATGACGAGTCGGTGACTCGGCCAAACGGTCTCGGTCGCGGCGCCAGGGGTTCGCCTACCTGTCGAGTGCCGTCCAGCAAGAGGCCCACAGCGCCCACGCCCGTCGCACGAGCCGGTGTGACGCGGCGGCCCGCCGGGGCGGGCTGCGTGAGACTGTCCGTCATGACAGTCGACGCTCTGACGGACGTCGCCGGGCTGCGGGTGGGACACGCCACGCGCGCCGGAGACGGTTGGCTCACCGGCACCACGGTCGTCCTCGCTCCGGAGGGCGGGGCGGTCGCCGCCGTGGACGTACGCGGCGGTGGCCCCGGCACGAAGGAGACCGACGCCCTCGATCCGCGCAACGTGGTGCAGCGGGTCGACGCGATCGTTCTGACGGGCGGCAGCGCCTACGGGCTCGACGCGGCCTCCGGGGTGATGGCCTGGCTGGAGGAGCGGGGGCGCGGGGTGCCGGTCGGACCCGACCCGGCGCACGTGGTGCCCGTCGTGCCCGCCGCCTGCGTCTTCGACCTGGGGCGCGGCGGCGACTTCCGGGCCCGCCCGGACGCGGCCACCGGACGGGCCGCGGTCGAGGCGGCCGCGGCGAGCGAGCCCGGTGCGCCCGTGCCGCAGGGGTGCGTGGGCGCCGGGACGGGAGCGGCGGTCGGGGCGATGAAGGGCGGCGTCGGCACGGCCGGTGTCCTCCTCGACTCGGGGATCACGGTGGCCGCGCTGGTGGTGGCCAACGCGGTGGGTTCGGTGCTGGACCCCGAAACGGGTGCGCTGTACGGGGAGTTGCTCCAGGGACGGGTGGAGTATCCGGAGACGCGGGTGCATGAGGCCGCGCGTCGGCGGATCGCGGAGAGCGCCGCGCGGAGCGCGCCCGCGCCGCTCAACACCACCCTCGCGGTGGTCGCCACCGACGCGCACCTCACCAAGGCCCAGGCGCAGAAGCTGGCGGGCACGGCCCACGACGGCATCGCCCGTGCCGTGCGCCCCGTTCACCTCCTGCACGACGGGGACACGGTGTTCACCCTGGCGACCGGCGCCCGCCCGCTCCCCGACCACCCGCTCGCCCTCAACGACGTGCTCGCGGCGGGCGCGGACCTGGTGACCCGGGCCATCGTGCGGGCGGTGCGCGCGGCGGAGTCGGTGGAGGCGGCGGGAGGGGTGTGGCCGTCGTACGGAGAGCTCTACGGGAGGCCCGCGAAGGGGTAGCGGCGGGCGATTGTCCCGGTTGTGTCACGCGGCGGTGTCCGGTGCGCACGGAAGGAACCCCTCCGGGCCGTGACCCCCTCCTTCTCCACGTACTGGAGCGGATCACCCACACCGGATGAAGCTGGAGCAGCCCGTGACATCGCCGGACAAAACAGCGCGGCGCGTACTGGGGGCCTGTGCCGCCCTGATGGTCGGCGCCCTCACCCTGACCGCCTGCGGCGGCAGCGCCAACGCCGAGAACGACGTCAAGGGCGGCAGGGGCGGAAAGGACGGCAAGGCGGCGGCCGCGAGGATCGCCATCTCCGCCGCGGACGGCTCGACGAGCGCGTCGATCAACACGACCGGTGTGAAGGTGAGCGGCGGCACGCTCACCACCGTGAAGATGACGGTGGCGGAGACCGGGGCGGCAGTGGCGGGGTCGCTGTCGGAGGACGGCCGCAGCTGGAAGCCGAAGGGCCAGTTGGAGCGCGGCACGAAGTACGAGATATCGGCGACCGCGAAGGACCCCGACGGGCGCACCGCCTCCGCCGGCTCCACCTTCACCACGGTCAGCTCCGCCAACAGCTTCCTCGGCACGTACACGCCGGACAACGGCACCACGGTCGGCGTCGGCATGCCGGTGTCGTTCACCTTCGACAAGGCGATCAGCGACAAGAGGGCCGTGCAGTCCCACATCACGGTCACGTCCAGCAGCGGCCAGAAGGTGGTCGGGCACTGGTTCGGCGCGCAGCGGCTCGACTTCCGGCCCGAGGAGTACTGGAAGGCCGGCTCCAAGGTCACGATGAAGATCGATCTGGACGGCGTGCAGGGCGCGAACGGCGTCTACGGTGTGCAGAAGAAGACGGTCACGTTCACCGTCGGGCGCTCGCAGGTCTCCACGGTGGACGCCACCACGCAGACCATGACCGTCGTGCGGGACGGCAGGACGGTCAAGTCGTTGCCGATCTCGGCGGGCAGTGCGCAGTTCGCCACCTACAACGGGCAGATGGTGATCTCCGAGAAGTTCCGTCAGATCCGCATGGACAGCCGGACGGTGAACATCGCCGACTCCTACGACATCCACGACGTGCCGAACGCGATGCGTCTGACCACGTCGGGGACGTTCATCCACGGCAACTACTGGTACAACAAGGGCAATCCGCCGTTCGGCCGCACGGGCACCAGTCACGGCTGCGTCGGTCTGCGGGACGCGCAGGGCGCCCAGGGCGACACCCCCGCCAAGTGGTTCTTCGACAGCTCCCTCGTCGGTGACGTGGTGATCGTCAAGAACTCCCCCGACAAGTCGGTCGCCCCGGACAACGGACTCAACGGCTGGAACATGCCGTGGAGTGAGTGGACCGCCGGTTCGGCGAGCTCCTGAGCGGCGGTTTCCGACCGTCCGTCGGGCCGCGCGGGAACATTCCGCGCGGCCCCCGCGTTTTCTCCTGCGTACGTTTTCTCGGTTCCCGGACATGATGTCCGACCGAGGGGCTACGGTATGCACCCACAAGGTGACATGCAGCAACGCCGGGAGAAACCTTGAGCGTTCCCTACGGGACGGCAGCGCAGGGACCAGCCGAGTCGCCCGAGTCTCCGGAGGAGCACCTCGCGCGGCTCCTGGGTCGCGCCCTGAACTCGTTCGAGCTGCCTGACGACACGCTGCGGCAGCTCGACTGCGCTCTGGCGCACGACAGCTCGCTGCACTCCGCCCACCACAGTTCCGGACTGCACCGCGAGACCTACCGGCACACCTGGCTGTTGGCCGACGGCTCGGCGCTCACCCTGTGGGAACTCGTCCACAACCCCGCCCCGGGCAGCGAGCCGCAGCACGAGGTGTACGTCGACGACGAGGAGTTGCGCGCCGCGACGGCCCGGCTGCCGCTGCCGCCGGACACCCCGGACTTCGAACTGCCGGTCATGGTGCAGCTGGCGCCGGTGCCCGCGCCGCGCCACCGGTATGTGCCGGACGACTCCGCCGACCACGCGCGCCGGCTGCTGCGCCGCGCGGAGAACCCCGACCGGCCCGGCGCCGACACGTCGGCGCTGCTGGCGACCGCGTTCGCCCACCAGATCACGCAGGCCTTCGGGCGGCCCTGCCGCGCGGGCCGCATCGGCCTGGGCTTCGCGCTCTACGAGCACGCGTTCCTGCTGCGTGACGGCCGGGAGATCTCCCTGTGGGAGGTCGAGCACACGGCGACGCCCGACGGGCGGCACATGTGCGAGGTGTACCTCTCCGAGACCGCGGCCCGCGAGGCGATGGAGCGGCGGGCGGCGCAGGTCTCCTGAGACCGCCGTCCCGCGCCCCACGTTCTCAGCGGCCGCCGGTGAGCCGTCGGACGAGGCAGGCGAAGGCGGCTTTCTCCGCCGGGGTGAGCTCGACGCTCTCCAGGGCGTGGGCGGAGGTGCGCTGACCCGGCAGGAGGGGGAGGGTCGGCAGGCGGTGGGGCCGCCGGGCGACGCGGTGTCCGGCGGGGCGGCCGCCGCGGCGCAGGGCCCGGGTCAGGGCGACCAGCCAGGCGCCGCACGCCAGGACGAGGACGGCTCCGCCCGCCAGTCGGGGCATCGAGAGGTGCTCAGGCATGCGGACAGTAGACATCACGGTCCGGGACTTTGACCCCGGACCGTGATGTATCTCGCAGGTGACGCGAAAGGGACGAGCCGCCCTTCGCCCTTTCCGGGCGGGGGACGAGCCGCCCTTCGCCCTTTCCGGGCGGGAACGGGCCGTCCCTCGCCCTTTGTCAGGCGGCCACCGGCTGCTTCTTCTCCACCGCCGTGGCGGGCGCGCCGTCCCGGGTCCCGGTGCCCGTGGTGCCGGGGGCCGGCTTGCGCAGGCCCTTGAGAACGACCACCAGGGCCGTCGTCACACACACGCCGACGGCGATGGCGAGCAGGTAGAGGAACGGGTTGCCGATCAGCGGGACCACGAAGATGCCGCCGTGCGGGGCGCGCAGGGTGGCGCCGAACGCCATCGACAGGGCGCCGGTGACCGCGCCGCCCACCATCGAGGAGGGGATCACGCGCAGCGGGTCGGCCGCGGCGAACGGGATCGCGCCCTCGGAGATGAAGGAGGCGCCCAGGACCCAGGCGGCCTTGCCGTTCTCACGCTCGGTCTCGGTGAAGAGCTTGCCGCGCACGGTCGTGGCTAGGGCCATCGCCAGCGGCGGGACCATGCCGGCCGCCATCACCGCGGCCATGATCTTCATCGCGGAGTCGCTGGGGCTCGCCACCGCGATGCCGGCCGTGGCGAAGGTGTACGCGACCTTGTTGACCGGGCCGCCGAGGTCGAAGCACATCATCAGGCCCAGCAGGGCGCCGAGGAGGACGGCGTTGGTGCCGGTGAGGCCGTTCAGCCAGTCGGTCAGCGCCTTCTGCGCCTCGGCGATGGGCTTGCCGATGACGACGAACATCAGGAATCCGACGACCGCCGAGGAGATCAGCGGGATCACCACCACCGGCATGATGCCGCGCAGCGGCGCCGGGATGTCGACCCGCTGGATCGCCAACACGACCGCACCGGCGATCAGACCGGCCGCCAGACCGCCGAGGAAGCCCGCGCCGATGGTGAGCGAGATCGCGCCGCCGACGAACCCGGGGACCAGACCGGGCCGGTCGGCCATGCCGTAGGCGATGTAGCCGGCCAGGACCGGGACGAGGAAGCCGAAGGCGGCGCCGCCGATCTGGAAGAACAGCGCGCCCCAGCTGTCGGCCTGGGACCACACGAAGTGCTCCATGACCGACGGCGCCTTGTTGATCTGGTAGCCGCCGATCGCGAAGCCGAGGGCGATGAGGAGACCGCCGGCGGCGACGAACGGGACCATGTAGCTGACGCCGGTCATCAGCCACTTGCGGAGCTTGGTGCCGTATCCCTCGCCGGAGTCGCCGGCGCGTTCGACCGGGGTGCGCGCGCCGGCGGGCGCCGCCGACGTGGCCTCACCGCGCTCGGCCTTGCCGCGCACCTCCGCGATCAGTTCGGCGGGGCGGTTGATGCCGGCCTTCACACCGACGTCCACCGTGGGCTTGCCCGCGAAGCGGTCCTTCTCGCGCACGGGGACGTCGTGGGCGAAGATCACGCCGTCCGCCGCGTCGATGACGGCCTGGTCGAGCCGGGTGAAGCCGGCCGAGCCCTGCGTCTCGACGACCAGCTCCACACCCGCCTCGCGGCCCGCGTTCTCCAGCGACTCGGCCGCCATGTAGGTGTGGGCGATGCCGGTCGGACACGAGGTGACGGCGACGACGCGGAAGGGACGCGCGGGCTCGGCCGGCGTCTCCGCGTCGGCGGACGCCGCGGTCGCGGAGGCGGTGGGAGTGGAGGCGGTGGTGGCGGAGGCGGTGGTGGCGGAGGCGGTCGTGGCCGTGGCGGTGTCGGCGGAGGCCGCCGCCGACACCGCCACGGAGTCCTCGGACGAGCCCCCGGAGGAGCTCCCGGCCGGGGCCGGGGCTTCGTCCCCGCGGATCAGCGCCGCCGTGGCCGCCGCGTCGTCCGCCGCCCGCAGCGCGTCGGTGAACTCGGAGTTCATCAGCTGACGGGCCAGCGACGACAGGATCGTCAGGTGGGCGTCGTCGGCACCGGCCGGGGCGGCGATCAAGAAGACCAGGTCGGCGGGACCGTCCGGCGCGCCGAAGTCGATGCCGGCGGCGCTGCGCCCGAAGGCGAGCGTGGGCTCGGTGACGTGCTCGCTGCGACAGTGCGGAATGCCGATGCCGCCGTCGAGGCCGGTGGGCATCTGCGCCTCGCGGGCGGCCACGTCGGCGAGGAAGCCCTCCAGGTCGGTCACCCGGCCCTGGGCCACCATGCGCTCGGCGAGGGACCGCGCCGCCGCTTCCTTGGAGTCGGCGGACAGGTCGAGATCGACCAGATCCGCGGTGATCATGTCGCTCATCGCGGGCTCCTTCGCACGCGTATCGCCCGGGCTGTGGGGTGGGCGGGGAGGGTGGGGACGGGGGTGCTGTGGGGGGAGGCGGGAGAGGCGGAGGCAGGGCCGGGGAAACCCCGCCTCCGGCGGACGGCGGGACGGTCGACGTCCCACGCGCCCCGGACGACGGGGCGGCTCAGGATGCCCCGCCGGCCGTCACGAGCGGCGAGTAACGAGCCGCCTCGCCACCACTGAGCCGACGCGGTCGCCGCCGCGGAAGGGACGGACGCGGCGCGTCGGACGGCCGTCACGGGGCGAGCGACCGTCACCGGGCGGACGGCCGTCACCGGGTCGGCCGCGATCACGGGGCGAACGGCCCGGGAGGGGCGGGCGGCTGTCACAGGGCGAACGGCCCGGGAGGGGCGGGCATCCGTCACGGGGCGAACCCTGAGGAGGCGGGCATCCGTCACGGGGCGAACGGCCACCACGGGACCGGCGGCCGTCGGGCGGACGGCCGACGCAGCACGGACGGCCGACGCAGCACGGACGGCCCACCCCGCACGGACGGCCCACCCCGCGCGGGCAGCCATCACGGTGAGACCGGTCATGGCGCCGGCTCGGCGACCGGTCGCGGCGCCGGCTCGGACGGCGGCGGTCATGACACCGGCTCGGACGGCGGTCATGACACCGGCTCCTTCAGTTCGCGGTCCACCGGTACCTCCGTCGTGACCGTGACGGCCTTCGGGTCCAGGTCGGCCGGGGTCGGCATCACGCTGCCGGGCAGTTGGACGGCGGCCGCGCCGTGCGCGACCGCGGAGGCCAGCGCCTCGGGCCCGCTGCCGCCCGCGATCAGGAACCCGGCGAGCGAGGAGTCACCGGCCCCCACGTTGCTGCGGACGACGTCGACGCGGGCGCCGGCGAACCAGGCGCCGGAGCCGTCCACGAGGAGCTGCCCGTCGGCGCCCAGGCTCGCGAGCACGGCGCGCGCGCCCATCTCGCGCAGCTCCTCGGCCGCCTTCAGTGCGTCGCCCACCGTTGCCAGGGGGCGCCCGACGGCTTCCGCGAGCTCCTCGGCGTTCGGCTTCACCACGTCCGGCCGTTCCCGCAGCGCCTCAAGGAGTGCCCGTCCCGAGGTGTCCAGTGCGATCCGCGCGCCCCCGGCGTGCGCCCGCGCGACGACATCGGCGTACCAGGACGGGGCGAGCCCGCGCGGCAGGCTGCCGCAGCAGGCGATCCAGTCGGCGTCGCGGGAGTGCTCGCGCACCGTGTCCAGGAGGAGTTCCTGCTCCTGCGCCGACAGCTCGGGGCCCGGCGCGTTGATCTTCGTGAGCACGCCGTCGGACTCCGCGAGCGCGATGTTCGAGCGGGTGGCCCCGGCGACCGGGACCGGCGCGACCTCGATGCCCTGCGCGTCGAGCAGGTCGGCCACGAGCGCGCCCGGCGCGCCCCCCAAGGGCAGGACGGCGACCGTGCGCCGGCCGGCGGCCGCGACGGCGCGCGAGACGTTGACGCCCTTGCCGCCGGGGTCCATGCGCTCACCGGTGGCACGGATGACCTCGCCCCGGTCGAGGGAGGGGACCTCGTAGGTGCGGTCGAGGGACGGGTTGGGGGTGACGGTGAGGATCATGCGCGTACTACTTCCGTGCCGCCGCTCTCGATGGCGGCCGCGTCGTCGGGGCTCAGCCCGCTGTCGGTGATCAGCAGGTCCACGTCGCTCAGGTCACCGAAGCGGGCGAAGTGCTCCTGGCCGTGCTTGGAGGAGTCGGCGAGGAGGACGACGCGACGGGCGGCGGCGACGGCCGCCCGCTTGACTGCGGCCTCGGCGAGGTCGGGGGTGGTCAGCCCGTGTTCGGCGGAGAAGCCGTTGGCGGCGACGAAGAGGACGTCGGCGCGGATCTCGCCGTACGCGCGCAGCGCCCAGGCGTCCACGGCGGCGCGCGTCCGGTGCCGGACGCGCCCCCCGACGAGATGGAGCTGCATGCCGGGGTGGTCCGCGAGGCGCGCCGCGATGGGCAGGGAGTGCGTGACGGCGGTGAGCGAGACCTCCAGCGGGAGGGCGGCGGCCAGGCGGGCGACCGTGGTGCCGGCGTCGAGGATCACCGTGCCCTCGGACGGCAGCTCGGTGAGGGCCGCCTTGGCGATGCGGTCCTTCTCGTCGGCGGAGGTGGACTCGCGTTCGGTGAGGTCGGGCTCGAAGTCGAGCCGTCCGACCGGTATGGCACCGCCGTGAACACGGCGCACCAGGCCCGCGCGGTCGAGGGCCTTCAGGTCGCGGCGGATCGTCTCCGCCGTGACCTGGAACTCCTCGGCCAGTGACACGACGTCCACCCGGCCGCCGTCACGGGCGAGCCGCAGGATCTCCTGCTGCCGCTCCGGTGCGTACATGTCCGTTCGCCTTTCCACCCACGCCCGGTCTATGTCCGACCGAATCCGACTCATGCCCGAACTTGTGGTTTCACCTGGAGGCTACGCTCGGATGACCGGAAAGTAAACAGGTTCGGACTCCATTCGGGCATGAACGGACTTCCTGACGGCCGGAGGCAGACTTCCCGCACGGTCCGGAGGCAGGGACTTCCCGCCGGCCGGAGGCAGGGACTTCCCGCCGGCCGGAGGCAGGGACTTCCCGCCGGCCGGAGGCAGGGACTTCCCGCTGGGCCGGAGGCGGACTCGCGGGCAAGGCCCGCGGACAGCGGAGGGCCCGGCGTCGGTCACCCGGACGCCGGGCCCTTCCCGCGGAGGTCGCTCAGCCGACGAGTTCCGGCACCTTCCGCTCCGCGGCTGCGGCCGGCTCCTGGCCCTCCACGTGCTGCGCCGGACGCTTCGGCAGCGCGAACATCAGCAGGAAGATCGCGCCCATCACGGCGGCGACCCAGCCCAGCGCGTACTGGAAGGCGTCCGCGAACTCCGGGCCGAGCCGGGCCGGGACGACCCGTTCGTCGATCCGGCCGAAGAAGACCACCGACACCAGACCCAGCCCGAGGGCGTTGCCCATCTGCTGCACGGTGTTGATCAGCCCGGACGCCGAACCGGCGTGCTCACGCGGCACGTCCGAGAGCACCGCGTCGGTGAGCGGGGCGACGATCAGGCCCATGCCGACACCCATCACGACCAGCGGGAGCGCCATCTGCCAGGAGGTGATGCCGAGGCCGTACCGCTCGGACTCCCAGATGTAGAGCAGGACGCCGACGGCCATGGTCAGCGCGCCCGCCTGGAGCACCTTGCGTCCGAAACGCGGCACCAGCTTCTGCACGGACAGCCCGGCGGCCATGGACACGGCGATCGAGAACGGGATGCCGGTCAACCCGGCGCGCAGCGGGCTCCAGCCCAGGCCGTCCTGCATGTACAGCGTCCAGACCAGGAAGAAGACGCCCAGCCCGATGCCGAACACGGTCTGCACGGCGATGCCGGCCGCGAAGCTCTTCACCCGGAAGAGGGAGAGCTCGATCAGCGGCGAGCCGTCCCGCGCGCCCTTGCGCCGCTCGTACGCGACCAGCGCCCCGAAGACGACCAGCGCGCCGGCCATCGAGCCGTACCCCCACAGCGGCCAGCCCAGCTCGCGGCCGCGGGTGAGCGGGTAGAGCAGCATGAGCAGGCCGAGGATCACCAGGGCCACACCGACGAGGTCGAGCCGGAGCGCCCTCGGCGCCTTGGACTCCGTGATGAAGCGGCTGCCGAGGATCAGGCCCACGATGCCGACCGGCAGGTTGATCAGGAAGATGGGCCGCCACTCCAGCCCGAACAGGTTCCACTCCGTCAGCAGCGCGCCGAGCAGCGGCCCGGAGACGGCCCCCAGCCCCACAATCGCGCCGAACAGCCCGAAGACCTTGCCCCTCTCGTGGGCCGGGAAGGTGGCGTGCACGATCGACAGCACCTGCGGGACCATCAACGCCGCCATGGCGCCCTGGAGGATGCGCGAGGCGACCAGCATCTCCGGGTTCGCGGCGAGACCGCACAGCGCGGAGGCGAGCGTGAAGCCGCCGATGCCGGCGAGGAACACCCGCTTGCGGCCGTGGATGTCGCCGAGCCGCCCGCCGGTGATCAGACCCGCCGCGAAGGCGAGGGCGTAACCGGCGGTGATCCACTGGATCTGGCTCCAGGAAGCGCCCTCGTCCCGCCGGATCGAAGGGATGGCGATGTTGACGATCGTGACGTCGACGAGGTCCATGAAGGCCGCCGTCATCACGATCGCCAGGGCGAACCAGCGGCGTCGGTCCGCGGCCGCGGGCTGCGCCGCGGAGCTGGGGGATGTCTCGGTGGAGGTCATGTCTCGAAGTTAGGCCCCCATTAGGTCAGATCGTGCCCTAGACGTCGGGCATCCTCTGAGACATGACGACGGACACTCCGGCTCGGCTGCTGCAACTGCTCTCCCTCCTCCAGACGCCCCGCGAATGGCCCGGCGGCGAGCTCGCCGACCGGCTCGCGGTCTCCCGCCGCACGGTCCGGCGGGACATCGACCGCCTGCGCGAGCTGGGCTACCCCGTGCAGGCCACCAAGGGCTCCGACGGCGGCTACCGGCTGGTCGCGGGCAAGGCGATGCCGCCGCTGGTGCTCGACGACGAGGAGGCGGTGGCGATCGCGGTGGGACTGCGGGCCGGCGCCGGGCACGCGCTGGAGGGGGTGGACGAGGCATCGGTGCGGGCGCTGGCCAAGCTGGAGCAGGTGCTGCCGTCCCGGCTGCGCCACCGGGTGGCCACCCTCCAGGCCGCGACCACACCGCTGACCAGCGGCGACGGACCGAGTATCGCCCCCGAGACACTGACTGCGATGGCGTCGACGGTGGCCGGGCGGGAACGCCTGCGGTTCGCCTACCGCGCCAAGGACGGCACGGAGTCCCGCCGTCTGACCGAGCCCTACCGCCTGGTGTCGACGGGCCGGCGCTGGTACCTCGTGGCGTACGACCTCGAACGGGAGGACTGGCGGACGTTCCGCGTCGACCGGGTCCGTGACCCGTTCGCCACGGGCACACGGTTCACTCCCCGCGAGGTGCCCGAGGGGAGCGCGGCGGAGTACCTGCGGCGGTCGATCCGACAGCGCCAGGAGACCTACGAGTTCGACGTCACGTTCGAGGCGCCGGCGGAGGTCGTGGCGGGACGGCTGCCCGCCTGGTTCGGCCGGCCCGAGGACGAAGGGGAGACGTCCGGCGCGGCGGGACGCTGCCGTCTGCGCGGGGTCAGCGGCGACCCGGTGGAGTGGATGGCGTTCCGGCTGGCGACGGTCGGCTGCGAGTTCACCGTCCGGGCGCCGGAACACCTGCGGGAGTGCGTACGCGAGCTGGGCGGGCGGCTGGGGAGGGCGGGAGCGCAGTAGGGCTGCGGGGGAACGACCTTCAGGGAGCACCTTCACTGGGAGCACACCTTCAGGGCCCCCTCGGGGGAGCCCTTGCGGGTCTCTTTCGAGGGGTGCCCTGCGGGGAGCTCCTTCAGAGGAGCCTCTGGGGGTAGCTCCTTGGGGGAGCTTCCTCGGGGAGCTTGCTTGGGGAGCGCCCCGGGTCAGAGGCCGCCCGGGTGACCCTTTCCGGGGCCTCGAGGGCACTTTTCAGGGCCCCGTGCGGGCATCCCTCGGGTCAGAGGCCGTCCGCCGGGCGCTTCAGGTCGTCCCCGGGACCCGTCCCCGCTTCCCAGCCGATCCCCCGCAGGACGGCGAGGTTCCGCAGCGCCAGTTCGGCCGGCCCCTCGGGACCGCCCGCCGGACCGTCCGTCGACGCCCAGCTCTCCACGGCGACCCGCACGGCAGCACTCGCCACGGCGGCGGTGAAGCGCTGGGTGGGAGTGATGCCGCGACCAGCCGCCTCGCCAACGTTGTCGGAGTGCGGAACGGTCGAGGTGTCCCCCGCCCCCGCGTCGGCCCTGTGCCCCCGGCTCGCCAGCACCTCGGCCAGCGTCTCCTCCGAGGTGTGGCAGACCTCCGCCCACACCTTGCGAAGGGCCGGGTGGGTCGTCGCGAGGCGGATCAGGGTGCGGACCCATTCCCAGGACGCGGCCGACACGGCGGCGTCGGGGGTGAGGGTGTGCCGTACGGCGTGTTCCAGGGCCTGGCCGAGAGGCAGTTCGGACGGGGCCTCGCGGACCGCCTCCGTCCAGCGCTGGGCGCCCGCCGCGTAGAGGGGGGCGACGGCCTCCTCCTTGGTGGCGAAGTACCGGTAGAAGGTCCGGGGCGCGATACCGGCGGCCTGGGCGATGTCCTCGGCGCGAGTGGCCTTCAGGCCCCGGCTCACGAAGAGGCCGGCCGCGGCGCGGGCGATCTCCATCCTCGTGGCGGCTTTGCGCCGCTCGGTGAGGGAGGCCGAAGCCGCGTGAGGGGCTGAACTGATCACTTCGGCAGGCTATGCCCATGTGGCACAATCTGCCATTCGGGCGGGCCACCCCGTGGTTCAGGTACGGGGTGCCCCGCCCTCTCCAGGCGTGCCCGGAATAAGAGCCGGGCCCCGGCGCCCGGGGGGAGGCGCCGAAGCCCGGCTCTGGGAGAGTCCCGGCGCCGGGGGGGTGTGCGTCGGGACGTGGTTCAGGAGTGGGACAGGGTCCTTGGGGGCTCCAGGGTCCGGACGACGCGATGCCGGCTCGAACTCCCGTGCCCTGAAGTCTTGTTCCCCCGGTCCTGCCCTTTGAAGCGGTGTTCTGCGGCCATGTTCGCGCGGACTTTGGCCACCCCGCGTACGCCGGCGGCGAAGGACGCCCTGATACCCGGGCCTCCCGCGCCTACGCCGCCGCCTCGAAGCCCGTGTCGCGGGCCAGCTTCTTCAGCTCCAGCAGCGCGTGCTTCTCGATCTGCCGGATCCGCTCGCGGGTGAGGCCGTGCTCCCTGCCGACCTCGGTCAGGGTCCGCTCGCGGCCGTCCTCGATGCCGTATCGCATCTTGATGATCGAGGCCGTGCGCGGGTCGAGGCGGTCGATCAGGCCGTCGAGCTCCTCGCTGCGCAGCAGCGTCAGGACGGACTGCTCCGGGGAGACCGCGGAGGTGTCCTCGAGCAGGTCGCCGAACTGGGTCTCGCCCTCGTCGTCGACCGACATGTTCAGCGAGACCGGGTCGCGGGCCCAGTCCAGGACGTCGATGACGCGCTCCGGCGTGGAGCCGAGTTCGGTGGCGATCTCGACGGGCTCCGGGTCGCGGCCGTGTTCCCGGTTGAACTCGCGCTGGACGCGCCGGATGCGGCCGAGCTCCTCCACGAGGTGGACGGGCAGCCGGATCGTGCGCGACTGGTCCGCTATCGAACGCGTGATCGCCTGGCGGATCCACCAGGTGGCGTACGTCGAGAACTTGAAGCCCTTGCGGTAGTCGAACTTCTCGACCGCGCGCACCAGACCGGCGTTGCCCTCCTGGATCAGGTCGAGCAGGGGAAGTCCGCTGCGGGGGTAGCGGCGGGCGACCGCGACGACCAGACGGAGGTTGGAACGGATGAAGACGTCCTTGGCACGCTCGCTCTCGCGGACGAGCGCCTCGAGCTCCTCGCGGGAGGCGTCCGCCTTGGACTCCTCGTATCCGTCCAGAACCTGTTGCGCGAACACACCCGCCTCGATGATCTGCGACAGCTCGACTTCCTTCGCGGCGTCGAGCAGCGGCGTGCGCGCGATCTCGTCGAGGTACATGCCGACCAGATCGCGGTCGGCGATCTCGCCGCCGTGGACGCGAGCGCTGCTTGCCGCGTCGGCCGTCTCGCCGGTGGCGGACTGACGACGGGCGACGGCACGGGTTGCCATGCGTGCTCCCTTGCGATGGTGGGGTCAGCGGGTGGTCCGTGGACACCGGGACACCGCTCGGTTCCTCCCGGGACTCTCACCGGGACTTTCCTCGGGTGCCCTGCATCCGATGGAAACAACGACTGGAATCAGGACAGAATTCCCACCTGTCCCCCAATTTTTCTGATCATGCAGTACACTGTCCGGCCGCACGAGGCGGCGTGATGTCCGTCGGCACCCGCAGAGGCGCAGGTCAGACCTGGATCGCGAGTGAACTCGGAGTACCCCTCGACCTCCACGACCACTCCGTAGGTGACGTCCATCACATTCGGCATCGCTGTCCTGACTCCGGAAGGGCGCCGCCCTTGGCTCGCTCTCCCACCCTGAAGACGGACCGCACCGGCTGATGGTTGCCGCGGACACCCATTCACAGGAGATTCCGGATGACGCCACATCCAGCCCCTACCGGCCGGGCAATGCCGTGTCCCCTGTCGGCCCGGCCCACGACTCAGCCCGCCTCCCGGCCCGATCTCGCGCTCGGCCCGCCCCGTCCCGCCGAGCCGCGCCCCACGCAGGGTTCAGCCGAACTGCACCGACCGCTTCGCCATCCCCATCCAGAAGCCGTCGATCACCGACTTCTGCGCGTCCAACTCGCCGGAGACCTCCGCCGCACCCATGGTCACGAAGAGCGGGGCGAAGTGCTCGGTGCGCGGGTGGGCGTAGCGGCCGGCCGGGGCCTTGTCCAGGAAGTCCAGCAGGGCGTCCCAGTCGCGGGACTCCAGGGCGCGCCGGCCCCAGTCGTCGAATTCGGAGGACCAGGTGGGCACGCCGGCGCCGGTGTGCCGCAGCGCGGCCAGGTTGTGGGTGAAGAACCCGGAGCCGACGATCAGCACGCCCTCGTCGCGCAGGGGTGCGAGCCGGCGCCCGATGTCCATGAGCCTGACCGGGTCGAGGGTCGGCATCGAGATCTGCAGGACCGGGATGTCGGCGGCCGGGAACATCTCCACCAAGGGCACGTAGGCGCCGTGGTCGAGGCCGCGGTCGGGGATGTCCTGGACGGGCGTGCCCGGGGCGCGCAGCAGCTTGCGGACGGACGCGGCGAGCTCGGGGGCGCCGGGAGCGCCGTACCGCACCCGGTAGTAGTGCTCGGGGAAGCCCCAGAAGTCGTAGACGAGCGGGACGGTCTCCGTGGCGCCGAGGGCGAGCGGGGCCTCCTCCCAGTGGGCGGAGACCATGAGGATCGCCCGGGGGCGCGGCAGGCCGGCGGACCAGGCGGCGAGCTCGCCGGGCCAGACCGGGTCGTCGGCGAGCGGCGGGGCGCCGTGACTGAGATACAGGGCGGGCATGCGCTCCTGCGTGGCGGCGGCGGACATGACGGCCACTCCCTTGCTTCTCGCACCTTGCTTCAAATCTAAAGCATTAATAGCCACCACCCTACGCCTCGCTTGTTTAAGTTTCAAGGAGAAGGCCCTTACAGTGGAGGCATGAAGGCATCTCCATCCGCTGAAGAGCCCCTGTGGCTCACCGCAGAGGAGCAGCGCATCTGGCGCTCCTACCTGCACGCCACGACCCTCCTCGAGGACCACCTCGACCGCCAGCTCCAGCGTGACGCGGGCATGCCGCACATCTACTACGGCCTTCTCGTGGGCCTCGCCGAGGCCCCCCGCCGCCGACTGCGGATGACCGAACTCGCCATGAACGCGAAGATCACCCGCTCCCGGCTGTCCCACGCCGTCGCCCGCCTGGAGAAGAACGGCTGGGTGCGGCGCGAGGACTGTCCCTCCGACAAGCGCGGCCAGTTCGCGGTGCTGACGGACGCCGGCCTGGACGTCCTGCGGCGGACCGCCCCCGGCCATGTGACGGCCGTACGGCAGGCGTTGTTCGACCGGCTGTCCCCGGAACAGCAGAAGACCCTCGGCGAGATCATGGAGATCGTCGCCGAGGGCCTCCAGCCCAACGAAGCGGGGGCGGACCTGCCCTGGCTGCGCTAGGGGGTGCGCCCCAGGAGGTTGTGGACGGGTTGTCCAGGTCTCGCCTGAGGGATCTTGAACGGGTGAGGGCCTTCCGGTGCGGTGTGGACCGCGACGTCCACACCAGCCGAAAGGCCCTCGTGCCCCACGTGACACACCCCTGACCGAGACCGGCCGCCTGCGCCCGGCCCGCTGCGTCGTCGAGGGACGGCCGGCCCGGCCCCTGCGCCGAGCCGCCGAACGCTTCCGGGTCTGCCCGACCGCCGCCCAGCGCCGGGCCGACCGCTACCGCCGACTCTGCTGCTCAGACGCTCAGACGCAGCCGTTCAGACGCAGACGCTCAGACGCAGGCATGCGCACGCAGGCATGCGCACGCAGGCATGCGCACGCAGGCGCTCAGTGGGCCACCACCGGCACCGGCAGCTCGTCCTCCACACCGTCGGCCGCATCGCCCGAGCCGGCGACCGGCCCCATGTCCGGGCGGCCGGCGTTGACGAGCGTCAGGGCGATCGCGGCGGCGGCGACCAGGATGCCGACGGCGAACCAGATCGCGGTCGTGTACCCGTGCACCATGCCGTCCAGCTGCACCAGCTGCTGCTGCGTCCGGGAGCCGGCGCCGGCGATGTGGTCGGTGACGTACGACGTGGTCGCGGAGGCGGCGACGGTGTTCAGCAGAGCGGTGCCGATGGCGCCGCCCACCTGCTGCGAGGTGTTGACCATCGCGGAGGCGACACCCGCGTCGCGCGGCTCGACGCCCTGGGTGGCCAGCGACATGGCCGGCATGAACGCCGTACCCATGCCGAGACCGAGCAGCAGCATCGCGGGCAGCAGCAGGGCCGCGTAGGAGGAGTCGACCTCCATCTGCGTCAGCAGCAGCATGCCGAGCGCGGCGACGAGGAAGCCCGGGCCCATGAGCAGACGTGGGGCGACCCGGGTCATCAGGCGGGTCCCGATCTGCGTGGAACCGGTGATCATGCCCACGATCATGGGCAGGAAGGCGAAGCCGGTCTTCACCGGCGTGTAGCCCTTCACGACCTGGAGGTAGTAGGTCAGGAAGAGGAACAGGCCGAACATCCCGATGATGGCGAGGCCGAGGGAGAGGTAGACACCGCCGCGGTTGCGCTCGGTGATCACGCGCAGCGGCAGCAGGGGGTGCGCGACCTTCGACTCGACGGCCACGAACGCGGCGAGCAGGACGACCGACGCGACGAACATGCCGATGGTGAGCGAGTCGCTCCAGCCGTCGGACTCGGCGCGGGTGAAGCCGTAGACCAGGGCCACCAGGCCCAGGGTGGAAAGGACCACGCCCGGGATGTCGAGCGCGGAGCGGTTGCGGCCGCCCTCCGGCTCACGGATGACGAACCAGGCGCCGACCGCGGCGATCACGGCGAAGGGGATGTTCACGAAGAACGTCCAGCGCCAGTCCAGGTACTCGGTGAGGAAACCGCCGAGAATCAGACCGACCGCGCCGCCGCCACCGGCGATCGCGCCGTAGATGCCGAACGCCTTGGCGCGCTCCTTGGCGTCGGTGAACATCACGGCGAGCAGGGAGAGCGCGGCGGGCGCGAGCAGCGCGCCGAAGACACCCTGGAGCGCGCGGGCGCCGAACATCATGGCCTCGTTGGTGGCCGCGCCGCCCAGCGCGGAGGCCGCGGCGAACCCGACCAGACCGACGAGGAAGGCCCGCTTGCGGCCCCACAGGTCCGCGATGCGACCGCCGAACAGGAGCAGACCGCCGAAGGCGAGCGCGTAGGCGGTGACGACCCACTGCCGGTTGCCGTCGGATATGCCCAGGTCCTGCTGGGCGGAGGGCAGGGCGATGTTCACGATGGTCGCGTCGAGGACGACCATCAGCTGGGCGAGCGCGATGAACACGAGCGCTCTCCAGCGGGCCGGGTCCGCCTGGGGGCGGCCGGGAGCCTTGCTGGCTGTTTCAGACATGGGGGTACCCACTTCGGAACCTGGTGACGGATGAAACGGACAGGACCGGAAGAACCAGAAGCGGGGGAACGACCAGGAGCACTGGAAACGACCACAGGCGCTGGAACAACCGGAAGAGCTGGAACAAACGGAGGAACTGCAAGAACTGCAAGAACTGGAAGAACTGAGAGAACCGGATGAACTGAAGTAACCGGATGAACTGAAGTAACTGGAGGAGCTGGAGGAACAGGACGAACTGAAAAGGCAGAGACGGCCGGGAGGACGGGAGGGCGGTGAAGACGGAGTTCGCTCAGGCCTGGCGCAGGTCCTCCATGGTCACGGCCGTGCCCGGCAGGACGGATCGGGCCGGTGCCCGCAGCCCGTCCAGGAACAGCTGAAGATGGCGGTGGACGAACCGGTCGACACTCAGACACGCGGTGCCCGCCGGAGGTCGGCTGAGCTGGGCCACGGCGACCATCAGGTCACCGACGCCGACGTCCCTCCGGAGCTGGCCGGCCTCGCGGGCGCGCTCCATGAGTTCGCCGACGAGGTGCTCGGCGCGCAGCCGGGCCGCCTCGAGGTCGGGATGGTTCTTGTCGAACGTGCTGGCGACCATCGGGCACAGCGCGCTGATCCGCTCGTCGGCGGCGGTGTGCACGAAGCGCTCCAGCGCCCCGAACGCGTCGCCCGTCTCGGCGACCGCCTGGCGGGCCGCCTGAGCCGTACGGTCCATGACGGAGCAGACGACCTCGCGGACCAGCGCGTCGCGATCGGGGAAGTTGCGGTACACCGTGGCGTTGCCGACACCGGCCCGGCGGGCGATGTCGTCGAGCGGCACGTCGGGGCCGAGCTCGACGAACAACTCGCGGGCGGCGGTGACGATCCGCTCCCGGTTGCGCACGGCGTCGGCGCGCGGCCGGGTCACCTTTCGCTGCGCGGGGGCTGCGGTCTGCACCACGGCGTACTCCCTCGGGTCTCGGGCGGGGCGCCGGCGGCTGCCGGCGGGCGGCCGACGGACGGTCGACCGGTCCGGGAGCCGATCCGGGGAAGCTCTCCCCGTTTCGGTCGGACACAGGGCTAAACGGGGAACTGATCCCCGGTTATTTCCCGGAAGCCGAAACTTCTCGTGTGCTCTGGATCACATCTCCCTCTACCGCCAGGTAACCCACGATCGGCCGCCCCAACGCGCGCCCGCACCACCCCCGACGGAGGGTGAACGAAAGGGTGCAGTCGGTGACCGGCGGCTGCCCGGAGCGAAGGGTTCCCGCATGCAGCCGCTGCCTGGGCGACCCGGGGAAGGCCACCCGGGCAGGCCGTTGGAGCCGCTCCACCGGCGCATACCTCCCGGGGGTCCGCGCCCCCGCCGTGCGGCCGCCCTCGCGTGCGTGACCGCGCTGACCTTCGCCGTGAGCACCTCCGCCGGCAGCGGACGCCTCGTCCCGCCCCCCGCCCCCGCCGGCGCGGGCCCCGCCTCCGTGGCCCGCTCCTCCGCCCTCGCCCCCTGCATGATCAGCGGTGACCCGGCGGTCCAGATGTCCGAGGGCGTCCCGACGTCCGGCGGCTACGCGCGCTCCACGGGCACCGTACGCGCCCTCACCCTGATGATCGACTTCTCGGACGCGCCGGGCCAGGGCCGGGCGACGGACCGGTTCCGCGAGTTCTTCCCGCAGACCCGGCAGTGGTTCCGCACCGCCTCCTACGGCCGCCTCGACTACCGCCCCGAAACCCCGCTCCCGGACTGGCTGCGCATGCCGAAGCCGTTCAGGGAGTACGGCATAGAGCGCGGTGCGCCGTTCGAGCCCGGCTACCGGGAACTGGTCCAGGACATCGTGACCACGGCCGACCCGGAGGTGGACTTCCGGACGTACGACCTGCTGAACGTGCTGGTCACCCCGAACGCCGGCCCCTCCGCGCTCGACACGGTCCTGTCGGTGACGTTCGCCGGCAACGCCGAGGCCCCGGTGGCCGACGGCGTCGCCGTCGCGAACGCCTCCTTCGTCTACTCCCGGCAGGACGACGGCTCAGGCTCCTACGACCGCACCGGCTACCGCGTCCTGCCGCACGAGAACGGCCACGTCTTCGGGCTGCCCGACCTCTACACCCAGGACGGCGGCGGCGCGGTGGGCCACTGGGACATCATGAGCGAGGACTGGGGTGCCAACAACGACCTGCTCGGCTGGCACAAGTGGAAACTGGGCTGGCTGGACGCGACGCAGGTCAGCTGTGCGGCCGACCCCGGCACGGCGGAGTACACCCTCACCCCGCTCTTCCGCACGGGCGGCCCCAAGCTGGTCTTCGTCCCCCTCGACCGGGGCACCGGCTACGCCGTCGAACTGCGCACCCGCGGCGGCAACGACGAGGCGGTGTGCCGCCCCGGCGTCCTCGTCTACCGGGTCGACGCCGGGGTCGACACCGGCATGGGTCCGGTGCGCGTCCACGACTCCCAGCGGGACAGCGGCGGCTGCACCCGCAGCCCCAACGTCCACGCGGAACTCTCCGACGCCCCCTTCGCCCCCGGCGAGACCTTCAGGGACCCACGGAGCGACATCCGCATCACGGTCGCCGCGGCCGACCTGGACGGGAACTACCGGGTGCGGGTCACCCGGGGGTAGCGCAGGCACGGCCGGCGGACGCGGGTGACACGGGCGCGAACCGCGCGCCGGGAGCGGTTTACGGTGGGGCTGTCGCTGTCGCCGTACCGGAGAGACGATGCCCGCCGAGACGCCCCCACCCCCCGCCGCCCCGGTGACGCATGCGCCGCAGGAGGCGGTCACACCGTTGATCCGCGGGGTCGGCGTGCTGCGGGAGCTGACGGCGGCGGGCGGCACCATGAGCCTGAGCGGGCTGGAACGGGCCACCGGCCTGGCCCGCTCCACCGTCGACCGGATCGCGGCGACGCTGGCCCGCACGGGCTACGTCCGGCTGGACGGCCGGGACGCCTCCCTCGCCCCGCCCGTGATGGCCCTGGGCAACGCCTACCTGGCCGCCCTGCGCCTGCCGACCCTGCTGTCCTCCCGGGCCGACGCCCTGGCCGACGCACTCGACGAGTCCGTCTCCCTCGCGGTCGCCGACCGCGACGGCATCCGCTTCATCCACCAGGCCACCCGCCGCCGCGCGATGTCCCTCAGCTTCCGCATCGGCGACCTGCTGCCCGCCGAACGCACCGCGCCCGGCCCGCTGTTCGCCGCGGAGTGGACCGACACCGACTGGGCCCACTGGCGCGCCCGCCGCGCCGCCGACCCCCGCGCCGACGGCTTCCCGGCCCTCCCGCACACCGCCCCCGGCGACGACGAGGACTTCGCCCGGCGGGCGGAGCGGGCCGCGCGGGACGGCTGGGCCGTGGACGACCAGCTGATCGAACCCGGACTGGTTGCGGTCTCGCTCCCCGTCCGGGACCCGCACACCGCCCGGACCGCCTGCGTGGCGAGCGTCGTGAGCCACACCAGCCGGCACACGGCGGAGAACCTGCGCACCACCCTGCTCCCCCGGCTGCGTGAGACGGTTCGGACCATGGAGGAGGACCTGCGCCAGACCCCTCCCGCCGAGCCGGGCCCGCCCCCCGCCGGCCTCGCGACGTGGACCGGCGCCTCGAAGCAGGAACTGGGCCGCGAGTTCATCGAGTCCCTCGCCCGCGGGCTGACCGTCCTCACCGCGTTCGGCGAGGGCAGGGCGGCCCTGACTCTCACGGAGGTGGCGAAGGCGACGGGCCTGGCCCGGGCGACGGCCCGCCGGGCACTGATCACCTACGAGCACCTGGGCCTGGTCGCCCAGACCCCCGACCGCCGGTTCACCCCCACCCCGCGCATCCTCTCCCTCGGCTATCCACCCCTGTCCCGTACGACTCTCCCCCGCATCGCGACCCCCCACATGACGGCCCTGACGGAGCGCATCCGGGAATCGACGTCCCTGGCGATCCTCGCGCCGGACCCCAGCGGAGGCCGGGGAGGCCCCGCGGAGATCCAGTACACGGCCCGCGTGTCCGCGCGGCACGTGATGAGCGTCGACATCACGGTCGGCACCCGCCTGCCGGCCCACGCCACGTCACCGGGCCGAGTCCTCCTCTCCGACACCCCCGACACGCTCCCCGACCGATCCCTCGACCTCGTCCGCACCCAGGGCTACGCCCTGGTCGACGAGGAGCTGGAGGAGGGCCTGCGCTCGATCGCCGTCCCCGTCCGCGACCGCACCGGCCGCACGGTGGCGGCCCTGAACACAGCCGTCCACGCCGCCCGCCGCACCCCCGAGCAGTGCGTCCAGGACATCCTCCCCGCCCTCGCCACCACGGCCACCCACATCGAGACCGACCTCCACATCACCTCCCGCTTCGCCCGGGTCCCCGTGCTCTGACCCCGGCCACGCACCCCACCCCCCGCTGATCGGCTACCCTGTCAGGGACCTCCACCACGGTGGGGGTCACGCGAGTCTCGCCTTCGTAGCTCAGGGGATAGAGCACCGCTCTCCTAAAGCGGGTGTCGCAGGTTCGAATCCTGCCGGGGGCACCAGTTCAAAGGCCTTTCACTTCCGAATTTTCGGAGGTGAAAGGCCTTTTGACATCCAGACGTCGACAGCTACCGACAGCTCAGCAGCAGGTCAGGCCGTTGATCGATTAGGCGACCGCAGGTCAGGGCCGCCGGTGATCAGTTGTGGCTGTGCAGCAGCGCGGCG
>NZ_JBVIAY010000013.1:154601-231718 GCF_055573695.1 Streptomyces sp. NPDC030143 | reverse complement strand
TGGGGGGAAAAAAGAGGAGGGGGGGGGGGGAACCGCTTCTCTCTGTTTTTCTCCCCCCCCCCCCCCCAAACCCCCCCCCCCCCCCCAACCCCCCCCCCCCACCCCCCCCCCCCCTCCCCCCCTCCCCCTCCCCCCCCCCCCCCCCCCCCCCCCCCCCCCCCACTCCGGCTCCATACCGGAGCCGGACCCGTGTCACACCGTCAGCGCTGCAGTGTCAGCAGACCCGGACGGTAGGGCAGGAGGCCGTAGTCGCCGCCGGAGTTGGGGCTGCGGCCCTGGTAGAGCAACTGCAGATTGCAGGGATCGACGGTCATGGTCTGATCGGGGCTGGTGCGGATCAGTTCGCCGTGGCTGATGTCGTTGGTCCAGGTGGCACCACTGTTCGCCTTGCCGGCGAAGGGGTTGCTCTCGGTCGCGGCCTGGGGTGTCCACGAGCCGTTCAGGCTGGTGGCCGTGAACGAGCGGAAGTAGCGGCCCTGCGAGCCGATCGCTTCGACGATCATGAGGTAGCGGTTCTGGCCCTGCAGCTTGTAGACCTGCGGGGCTTCGAACAGGTTGTTCGTCGTGTCGCTCATGACCACGGTCGAGGTCGAGCCGAAGCTGCCCGGGAAGTTCCCGATCGGCATGCTGGCCCGGTAGATCTTGCCGTTGTCACCGGCGAAGAACAGGTACATGTTCGTCCCGTCACCGATGAGCGTCTGGTCGATGGGTCCTGTTCCCGAGCCGGTGATGCTTCCGGAGAAGAGCACCTGCGGGGCTGACCAGCCATTCGGGTTGGTGGGGTCGCTCGACGTCCGGTAGGAGAAGGCGGTCCCGCCCCACTGGTAGGCGAGCACCCAGATGTTCTTCGGCGCGAAGTAGAGGAGCGTGGGCGCGACGGTGGACGTCGACATCGTGTTCTGGCTGGCGGAGGCCATCTCCGACCAGTTGGTGAACAGGCCGAAGTTCATCGACCCCCACTTCGTCCCGGTGTCGTGCGTGGTCGCGTAGACGAGTTGCCTGCCGTTGTAGGGGACGACGGTGAAGTCCTTGAGCGAGACCCATCCCGGCTTGGGCTGCGCCAGCGCGCCCGTCGACGTCCAGCGGTACGTCGAGGGCAGATCGCACGAACCGGGAGTGCCGCCGCCGACCTTCACGAGCCGCCACTGCTGGTTGGCGCCGCCCCAGTCGTCGTACTGGACGATGTTCGCGTTGTCGGCGGTGGAGGCGCCTTGTACCTCGAGGGCCTTGTTGCTGTGGCGCGAGATGAGCCTCACGTAGCCGTCCGAGCTGTCGGCCAGCCGCCACTGCTGGTTGGTGGCGTTCTGGTCGGTCCACTGGACGATCGAGCCGCCGTTCGCGGTGGACCAGTTGTGGACGTCCAGCACCTTGCCGGAATGGCGGGATTTGATGCGGTAGTAGCCGCCCCCGGAATCGACGAACTGCCACTGCTGCTGGTTCTGGTCGCTCCTGGTCCACTGGGTGATGCGGGCGCCGTCGTTGGTCGCCATGTTGTAGACGTCCAGGGCCTTGCCGCTGTTGCGGTTGACCAGCACGTACGAGGCGTTGGGGTCGACGGTCGCCGCTGCGGCGGGCTGGGCACCGATGAAGGTGGCCACGAGCAGCAAGGGTGCGAGAACGGCCAGTAAGCGTCTCAGACTGACCGGGGACGGATGGCGAAACAACATCAGAGGGCCTCCTTAGGGGGCGGGGGGTGAGGTGACCCCGATGAACCGCGGAGCGGACGTGCCGACGGGCAGGAGCAGTCTCGAAACATTTCGAAGAATTTCCGAATGCTGTGACGCCACAAGCTAGGAACGCGAGGCCGTCCGGTCAAGGTCTGTCGCCGATCTGTCCACAAACAGCGCCTCCCCCGGCAAGCGGCGTCCGCACGCTCGGCCCGCACCGGCCCTGAGGTGTCCGCCGACGGCGGTGCCGGGAGTTCGGCGCCCGGCTCGCCGGGTTCTCGAATGTTTCGAGCGAGGAGTCGAAACTTATTCTGCGGAGAGTATTGACGACCATCGTCAATCCCTCAATCATCCCTCTGAGCACCGGTCACAGTTCGAGATATCGAACCGTGTTGGCCTGGGCAACCTGTGCTGCACGGCAGATCCACGCATGGCTGCACGACAGATCCGCGCACCAAAGCACCTGACGCCACCCCGTCATCCGGTGAGGTTCGCACAGCGCATCCTGGCTCTTCGCGCAGTTGGAGAGGTGCGCGACGCCGCGTGGCGGTCCCCCGGCTGAGCCGCGATGGAGTACTCCCATGCCTGTCTCGAAACACCGCCGCCCGCCCTCCGTCACCCGACGGCCGACCGGGTGCGGCCTGTTCCGGTTGAGATCCTCCCGGCCCCATGACCGCGGTGTCCGGTGATTCCGTGCCGCCCGGGTTCCGGCCCGCCCCGTCCGTCCGCCGAGTGAGGGCGGAGGACGCATTCCCCGGCGCTCCAGTCCTTCCGTGATGTCTAGCTTGGAGGCACAGCCATGGGCTCGTATGCCCTTCCCAGACCCGTTGTCCGCCGGAAGATCCGCGGCCTGCTGCTGGCGCTGGTCGCCGGCCTCCTCGGTGTGGTCGCCGCACTGGCCGCGCCGCCGACCGCACACGCCGCCGAGAACACGCTCGGCGCCGCGGCGGCGCAGAGCGGCCGCTACTTCGGCACCGCCATCGCCTCGGGCAGGCTGGGCGACTCGGCGTACACGACGATCGCGCGCCGAGAGTTCAACTCGGTGACGGCCGAGAACGAGATGAAGATCGACGCCACCGAACCCCAGCAGGGCCAGTTCAACTTCACCGCCGGTGACCGCGTCTACAACTGGGCGGTGCAGAACGGCAAGCAGGTGCGTGGCCACACCCTGGCCTGGCACTCCCAGCAGCCCGCCTGGATGGCGAGGCTCAGCGGCAGCGCGCTGCGCCAGGCGATGATCAACCACATCAACGGCGTGATGGGCCACTACAAGGGCAAGATCGTCCAGTGGGACGTCGTGAACGAAGCCTTCGCCGACGGCAGCTCGGGAGCCCGGCGCGACTCCAACCTGCAACGCACCGGCAACGACTGGATCGAGGTCGCCTTCCGCACCGCGCGCGCCGCCGACCCGGCCGCCAAGCTCTGCTACAACGACTACAACGTCGAGAACTGGACCTGGGCCAAGACCCAGGCCATGTACGCCATGGTCCGGGACTTCAAGCAGCGCGGTGTGCCGATCGACTGCGTCGGCTTCCAGGCGCACTTCAACAACGACAGCCCCTACAACAGCAACTTCCGCACCACCCTGCAGAGCTTCGCCGCCCTCGGCGTCGACGTGGCCGTCACCGAACTCGACATCCAGGGCGCCTCGGCCACGACCTACGCCAACGTGACCAACGACTGCCTGGCCGTCACGCGCTGTCTGGGCATCACCGTCTGGGGCGTGCGCGACACCGACTCCTGGCGACCGCAGCACACACCGCTGCTGTTCAACGGCGACGGCAGCAAGAAGCCGGCCTACACCGCCGTCCTCAACGCACTCAACGGCGGCTCCACCACGCCCCCCACGGGCTCCGGACAGATCAAGGGCGTCGGCTCGGGCCGCTGCCTGGACGTGCCCGGCACCAGTACCACCGACGGCACCCAGCTCCACCTGTGGGACTGCCACAACGGCACCAACCAGCAGTGGACGCACACCGCCGCCGGCGAGCTCAGGGTCTACGGCAACAAGTGCCTGGACGCCGCCGGCACCGGCAACGGCACCAAGGTCCAGATCTACGGCTGCTGGGGCGGCGACAACCAGAAATGGCGCCTCAACTCCGACGGATCCATCGTCGGCGTCCAGTCCGGCCTCTGCCTCGACGCCGTCTCGGGCGGCACCGCCAACGGCACCCTGATCCAGCTCTACACCTGCTCGAACAGCAGCAACCAGCGCTGGACCCGCACCTGACGGGACCTGCCACAGACGAAAGGGTGTATCGATGAAGACCTACGGTGTGGCCTCCTTCGCCCCTCCAGCGCGACATCGCTGGTGGTCCCGGATCGCCGCCGTGGTGGCGGCAGCCCTCGCGATCGGCATGCTCGCGGTGGTGAATCCGACGCCCGCCGCGGCGGCGACGGTGGACACGAATGCCTGGTATGTCCTGGTCAATCGCAACAGCGGCAAGGCGCTGGACGTCTCCGGCACCTCCACCGCCGACGGCGCGCGGGTCAGTCAGTGGACGCGCCACGACGGAGCCAACCAGCAATGGCAGTTCGTGGACTCCGGCGGCGGCTTCTACCGCCTCAAGGCCCGGCACTCGGAGAAGGTTCTCGACGTGGCCGGGGGCTCGACCGCAGACGGTGCCGCGATCCAGCAGTGGGCCGACCGCAACGCGGCCAACCAGCAGTTCCGCCTTGCGGACTCCGACGGGGGCCACGTCCGGCTGATCAACCGCACCAGCAGCAAGGCGGTGGAGGTGCAGGGCGCCTCCACCGCTGACGGCGCCAACGTCGTCCAGTACACCGACTGGGGAGGCGCCAACCAGCAATGGCAGTTGGTCAAGCTGTCGTCCGGTGGCGGAGGCGGCGGCGCATGCGGCAGCGCTCCGACTCTGGCGAGCGGTACGCACACGATCCAGAGCGGCGGCAAGAGCCGCAGCTTCATCCTCAGGGTTCCCGCCAACTACGACAACAGCCACCGCTACCGGCTGATCTTCGCGTTCCACTGGCGGGGCGGAACCGCCGGCGACGTCGCCTCGGGCGGCACGAGCGGAAGCGCCTGGTCCTACTACGGCCAGCAGGAGCAGTCGAACAACAGCGCCATCCTGGTCGCCCCCCAGGGCCTCGGCAACGGCTGGGCCAATTCGGGCGGTGAGGACGTCACCTTCGTCGACGACATGATCCGGCGCATCGAGGGCGGCCTCTGTGTCAACCCGGCACAGCGTTTCGCCACCGGATTCAGCTGGGGCGGCGGTATGAGCTACGCACTCGCATGCAGCCGGGCGAACGTCTTCAGGGCCGTCGCGGTCATCTCCGGCGCCCAGATCAGCGGGTGCAGCGGCGGGACCCAGCCCATCGCCTACTTCGGAATCCACGGCATCAGCGACAACGTCCTCAACATCGGGCAAGGACGGTCCCTGCGCGACAAGTTCGTCAGCAACAACGGCTGCGCCGCCCAGAGCCCGCGCGAGCCCGCTCCGGGCAGCCGAACGCACATCACCACCACCTACTCGGGCTGCCGTGCCGGATACCCGGTCCAATGGGCCGCGTTCGACGGAGGCCACATACCCGGTCCGGTCGACGGCTCCGGCGGCGAAAGCGGCGTCACCACCTGGACCAAGGCAGAGATCTGGAGGTTCTTCGCACAGTTCCAGTGACACGCCCGCACCACGGGTGGAGCCAGGATGATCCTGGCTCCACCCCGTCGATGAGCCTGCTGTTCTTCCGAGGCTCAAGCCGCATGTGCCCTGCCGCTCGATACCCGGCAGGGCAACTCATGCGGGCCCACCCACCCCGCTCGACCATGTCTGAGGAGTCCTCCTGCCGTGCCTCTCGCGGCGCGACACCGGCCAGTCGGCGGTTTACTCCGAGAGCCCCGCCAGAAAGTCCAGCAGGCGTCGGTTGACCTGCTCAGGGGCCTCCTCCTGTATCCAGTGCGTCACCCCGGGCAGGATGTCGGCGCCGCGCAGGTCGGTGACGTGGCCGTCCATCAGCGACGGCGGCATGAACTGCAGCACCGGGTCCTTCTCACCGCCGATGTACAGGGCGGGCTGGTCGACGGTGCGGCCGTCGTAGGGGGCCAGCAGCTCCCAGTTGCGGTCGAAGTTGCGGTACCTGTTCAGCGGTCCGGTCCAGCCGTTGCGCTTCAGCGAGGCGATCAGCGCCTGGTCCTCGGGGGAGGGGTCGGTGAGGCTGTCGGTGGCCGGACTGTTGAGCCACGCCTCGCGGTCCTGGATCCGACGACCGCTGAGTGCGCGTTCGACGTCGGCGGCGAGGAACGCGTCGGCGACTCCGGGTTCCTGGAGCCAGAGCATGTAGAAGTCCTCGCCGAGCGTCTCGCGCCAGTACTGGGTGGGCGGTACGGGGGTGCGGGGGACGAAGGGGACCGACACTCCGGCGACGGCCCGGACCCGGTCCGGGTGGAGAAGCGCTGTGCACCAGGCGACCATCGCACCCCAGTCGTGTCCGACCACGACCGCGTGCTCCCACGGTCTGGGCCACGATCAGGTGCCTGCCGTCGGGTGTGGGGACGATGCCGTTGGCGTTGAAGGAGGCGCTGGTGGGGCCCCATTCGCCGCCCAGCGCCACTCGTGGTCCAGGTGCACCCGCAGTTGGGCGCCTGACGGGCATCTGCCCCGGTCAGGCGCCCATTTTCTGTGCCTAGAAGAAGCCCAGCCTCTTCGGCGAATACGACACCAGGAGGTTCTTCGTCTGCTGGTAGTGCTCCAGCATCATCTTGTGCGTCTCCCGGCCGATCCCCGACTGCTTGTAGCCGCCGAACGCCGCGTGCGCCGGGTAGGCGTGGTAGCAGTTCGTCCAGACGCGGCCCGCCTGGATCGCCCGGCCTGCGCGGTACGCCGTGTTGATGTCCCGGGTCCACACACCCGCCCCGAGGCCGTAGGGCGTGTCGTTGGCGATCTTGACGGCGTCGTCGAAGTCGTCGAACGAGGCCACCGAGACGACCGGGCCGAAGATCTCCTCCTGGAAGATCCGCATGCGGTTGTCGCCCTCGAAGATCGTCGGCTGGACGTAGTAGCCACCCGTCAACTCGCCGCCGTACTCGGCGCGTTCGCCGCCCGTGAGGACCTTGGCGCCCTCCTTCCGGCCGATGTCGATGTAGGAGAGGATCTTCGCCAGCTGGTCGCTGGAGGCCTGGGCGCCGATCATCGTGTCGGTGTCCAGAGGGTGCCCGGGCCTGATCAGCTCCGTGCGGGCGACGGCCGCGGCCAGGAAGTCGGGGTAGTTGCCGCTCTGGATCAGGCCGCGCGACGGGCAGGTGCACACCTCGCCCTGGTTCAGCGCGAACATCGTGAAGCCCTCCAGGGCCTTGTCGCGCAGGTCGTCGTCCTTCTCCCACACGTCGTCGAAGAAGATGTTCGGCGACTTGCCGCCGAGCTCCAGAGTGACCGGCTTCAGGTTCTCCGCGGCGTACTGCATGATCAGCCGGCCCGTGGAGGTCTCACCCGTGAACGCGACCTTCGCCACCCGGGGACTGGAGGCGAGCGGCTTGCCCGCCTCCTCGCCGAAGCCGTTGACGATGTTCACCACACCCGGCGGCAGCAGATCGGCCACCAGGCTCATCCAGTAGTGGAGCGAGGCGGGTGTCTGCTCGGCCGGCTTGATGACGACCGCGTTGCCCGCGGCGAGCGCCGGTGCCAGCTTCCACGCGGCCATCAGGATCGGGAAGTTCCACGGGATGATCTGGGCGACCACGCCGAGCGGCTCGTGGAAGTGGTACGCCACCGTGTCGTCGTCGACCTCGCTGAGCGAGCCCTCCTGCGCGCGGACCGCGCCGGCGAAGTAGCGGAAGTGGTCGATCGCCAGCGGGATGTCCGCCGCCAGCGTCTCCCGGACCGGCTTGCCGTTCTCCCAGCTCTCCGCCACGGCGAGCGGCTCAAGGTTCGCCTCCATCCGGTCGGCGATCCTCAGCAGCACGTCGGAGCGTTCGGTCGCCGACGTGCGGCCCCACCCCGGCGCGGCCGCGTGCGCCGCGTCGAGCGCCCGCTCCACGTCCTCCGCCGTGCCGCGCGCCACCTCGGTGAACGGCTGCCCGTTCACCGGCGACGGGTTCTCGAAGTACTGGCCGCGAGCCGGAGGCACGTACTCCCCGCCGATGAAGTGGTCGTAACGCGTCTGGTAGGAGACGATCGCGCCCTCGGTTCCCGGCGCCGCGTAACGGGTCATTCCGGCCAGCCTCCCTCAGTAGCGCCGTCCGCCGTCGGACAGCTCTGCGCGGGACGCTAGGACGCCGGACGTTGCAGGTACGTTGCGCGACGCGGTGCCGCCCGGCCGAGACGATCACGGAGAGCGCTCAGCCGGGGCTTGGTCAGCCGGGGCTGGGTCAGCCGGTGCGAGTGCCGGTGCCGGTGCCGGTGCCGGTGCCGGGCCGGTGTGGGGATGTTGAGGCTGGTGCTCGTGGGGGTATCGGCGCTGGTGCCGAGGTCGAGACCGACTCAGCCGAGGAGGCGATGCGACGCGGCGCCTCACCCGAAGACGCTCACCCGGAGCTGCTCTGCGGAGACCCGTTCAACCGAGGCCGCTCTGCCGAGGCCGCCCATCCGAGGCTGTCCGCCCCGAGGCCGCCCATCTGAAGCCGGTTCGGCCGGAACCGGTTCGGCCGAAGCCGGTTCAGTCGAAGTCTGTCGTCCGGCGCCGCGCCCACCTCCGGGGTGCCGTCAGCTCCGACTCCAACGCGGCCAGGCGGGCCCGTACGGGCGCCGTCGGCCGCGCCGCCGCCAGCGCCTGCCAGACCTCGAGGTCGTCCTCGCCCCATGGGGCGTGCACCCAGTCCGCCAGCAGGTCGGGATCCCGGCAGGCGACCAACGCGGCGCGCAGCCCGTCGGCGAGCCGGTGCCGCAGGCGGACGACCGCCGGTGCCTGCGACGCCGGAAGCAGCGGCCCGGTGTACGCCGTCGCAGCGGCCGTGACCGCTCCGGCCGCCAGCCGCCGCTCGACGACCGAGACGTCCGACTCCACGGGCACGGTGAGCCGGTAAGGGCGCGACGCCAGCAGGCCGGGACCCAGGATCCCGCGCAGCCGGGCGAGTTCGGCCCGCAACGTCACCGGCGTCACCGACTCGTCCGCGTACAGCGCGCAGAGCAGTTCGTCGCCGGTCAGGCCCTCCGGGTGCGCGGCCAGCAGCACCAGGATCTCGCTGTGCCGGCGGCTGAGCCGGACCCTGCGGCCGGCGACGACCAGCCACGCCTCGTCCCGGCCCAGCGCGGTCAGCTCCGACGTGGCCGACGCCGGGTGCTCGGGGGCGAGCAGTGCCAGATGGGCCTCCGCGGCCCGCGCGACGGCCTGGACGAAGCCCAGGCTGTGCGGATGCGCCAGTCCGTCGCCGCCGGTGATGTCCACCGCGCCGAGGACCCGCCCGGTGCGCGGATCGTGTACCGGAGCGGCCGCGCACGTCCACGGCTGTACCCGCCGGATGAAGTGCTCGGCTGCGAACACCTGCACCGGACGGTCGACGGTGACAGCGGTGCCCGGTGCGTTCGTCCCGACCGCGCTCTCCGACCACCGGGCGCCCGGAACGAAGTTCATCCGGTCCGCCTTCCGCCGCGTCGCCGGGTGGCCCTCGACCCACAGCAGTCTGCCGTGCGCGTCGCACACCGCGAGGAGGTGCTCCCCGTCGGCGGCGAACGTGCCCATCAGCTCACGGAACAGAGGCATCACCCGTGCCAGCGGATGATCGGCCCGGCAGGCGTCGAGAGCGCCGTCCGTCAGCTCCACGCACGCCGTGCCGTCCGGGCCGACGCCGGCCCGCGCGGAGCGGCGCCACGAGTCGGCCACCACCGCGCGGACCGGCCGCGGCACCGTGCCTGCCGCGGTGAACGTCTCGTGCGCGCGCCGCAGCACCCGTACACGCTCGGCAGGGTCGGCCCCCGGCTCCAGGGCCACCCAGGGATCGGTCAACTCGGCCTCCCGGTGGGCGATGCGGCTGGGGACATCGTCACTCCGGGTGGCCGCGCCGACAACCGTGCAGGCCGAGTTGACGAGTCTCAGGCAACGCGGCCAGTCCCAGTCCCAGTCCGGTCCCGGATCCGTGTGGTCGGTGCCCGGCACCTGGTGGTGGCCGAGGATGTGCGCCCGGCCCCTGGTGGATGCCGTACCGGTCGCAGATCGACGCCGTCAGCCGGGCGGACCGCTGGTACACCGCGTCGGTGAACCAGGCCGGCCGGTCCACCCCCTTTCGTGCTCGATACCGATGCTGTGTGCGTTGCAGTCCCAGTTGCCCGCGTGCCGGGCGACCTCGGCCTCGCCCACGCACTGCTGTGTTCTCGCGCCGGCCGCGGCTGTGGGGCGGTGCCGCAGGCTGCACCCCACGTGGATCACGCTACGACGCCCGAGGGACCGACAGGGGCGAACCGCCGGGTCCGTGGACGACGGCGGGACTGGGGACAACTCGCTCACCCGTACGGGGAGCTCCGTTTCTTGATGCGATCGACGGCTGCGCACCCCCCGCCCCCGTCCACAGCACCCAGCCCCGCGCCCGCCGGTCGACAAATCTCCACCCCGCGGCCCGTCCGTCGAGAGGTCCAGCCCGTGGCTGGTCCGTCGACGGGCCCACCACGTGGCCCGACCGTCGACAGGCTCCGCCCCGTGGCCCGTCCGTCGACAGCGCTCAACCCCGCCCCGCCACCGCCGCCGGATCGTCCAGTACGGCGCGCACCACGGAGTGCGCCGCCCCGAGCAGCGGACCCTCGGGGCCCAGCGGCGACACGGCGACGGGGCAGGGCGGTCCCGTGGTGCGCCGGGCGAGTTCCGCCTCGAGGGAGGGCAGCAGCCATGGCGCCAGGCCGGCGAGGGCGCCACCGAGCACCACACTCTGTGGGTCCAGGAGGTTGAGCGCCCCGGTCAGGGCGATGCCGAGCGCGGTTCCGGCCTCGCGCAGCGCCCGCCGTACGTCCTCGTCGCCGCCCGCGGCGCGGCCGGCGAGCAGTCCGACGCGGTCCCCGCCGGGTTCCAGGCCGGCCGCGCGGAGCACGGCTTCCTCACCGGCGTACTGCTCCAGACAGCCGCGCCCGCCGCACACGCACGCCGGCCCGTCGGGGTGGACCGGCACGTGCCCCAGTTCGCCCGCGAACCCGCGAGTGCCGCGCAGCAGGCTGCCGTCCACGACCAGCGCGGCGCCGATGCCGATCTCCGCCGAGACGTGCAGGAAGTCGCGTGGGGAGTCTTCGCCGAGCCAGAGTTCGGCCAATCCGCCGAAGTTTGCTTCGTTGTCCACCGTCAGCGGGAAGTCGGCGGGCAGGAGCGGACCGAGGTCGACGTCGTGCCAGTCGAGGTTCGGGGCGCGGACGACGGTGCGGGCGTCGCGGGCCACCAGGCCGGGGACGGCCACGGCGAGTCCGGCCGGCCACAGGCCCGCGCCCTCCGCCTCGGCGACGACCTCGCGCACGAGCCCGGTCAGCTCCGCGACCACCGGCTCGGCGGAGCGGCCCCGGTTCGTGCCGTGCCGCTCGGCGCGCGCCCGCACCTCGCCGCGCAGGTCCACGGCGCACACGGCGAGATGGTCGACGCCGACCTCGGCGCCGATCCCGGCCGGGCCGCGACCGCTGACGGCCAGCGCCGAGCCGGGCCGGCCCACCCGCCCGGGCCGCTCGGGGCCGAGTTCCTCCAGGAGGCCGGTGCGTATGAGCTCGTCGACGAGGGTCGACACCGCCGCGCGGGTCAGGCCGATGCGCGAGGCGACCGCGGCACGGGAGAGCGGTCCCTCGGCGCTCACGGCGTGCATCACCCGGGCCAGGTTGCGCCGGCGCATGCCCTGTTGCGTGTCGGGCAGTGCGCGGGCGGGGCCGGTCGGGCGGGCCTCGTGCGGCGGTGCGCTCATGCCTCCGTCGATTCTCGGTAGGTGCTCCGCTCCGGCAGCGGTGCCGCGTTCAGTCGGTGCCCCGCTCCAGCAGCGGGGCCGCGTCGGAGAGTACCCCGGCGATCCTGGAGAGGGTCCTCTCGTCCCGCTCGACGGCGTCGAGCACCGGGCCGCGTGTGGTGTTCCAGCGCCGGGCGACGGCGGCCGGGTCCTCGCCGGTCAGCAGTCCGGCGGCCTGCGCGGCGGCGCCGAGCGCGACGAGTTCCCTGGCCTGCGGGATCTGCACCGGCCGTCCCGACAGCCGGCGCACGGTCTGCTGCCAGGCCGTGCCCCGGGCGCCGCCGCCGATCAGCAGCAGGGGGGCCGAGCGGTCGGCGTCCTCGTCGAGGACCAGGTCCAGGGCGCCGAGCAGGGAGTGGACGGCACCGTCGTAGGCGGCTTGCAGGAGCTGGCCCGCGGTGGTGTCGTGGCGCAGTCCGTGCAGGAGGCCGGAGGCGTTCGGCAGGTTCGGGGTGCGCTCGCCGTCCAGGTAGGGGAGCAGCGTGAGACCGGCGGCCGGTTCGACGGCCTCGCGGTCCAGGCCGAGCAGGGCGGCGACGCGGTCGACGGCGAGCGTGCAGTTCAGGGTGCAGGCCAACGGCAGCCAGTCGCCGTGTGCGTCGGCGAAGCCGGCCACCGTGCCGGTCGGGTCGGCGGGGCGCCGCTTCGTCACCGCGTACACCGTGCCCGAGGTGCCGAGGCTCAGCACCGGGGTGCCCGGGCGCAGTCCGAGCCCCAGAGCTGCGGCCGCGTTGTCACCGGTGCCCGGCGCGACCAGCGTGCCCTTGGAGAACGGCAGCTCGTGATGGACGCGGACGGTCCCCGCCACCTCACCGGGACGCACCACACGCGGCAGCAGCGCCGGGTCGAGACCGACATGGTTCAGGATCTCGGCGTCGTACTCCTCGGTGCCGGACGCCCACCAGCCGGTGCCGCTGGCGTCGCCGCGGTCGGTCGTGCCCTCGCCCGTCAGGCGCTCGGTGAGGTAGTCGTGGGGGAGGCGGACGGCCTTCGTGGCGCGCAGAACCGCCGGCTCGTTCTCGGCGAGCCACGCCCACTTCGTCACCGTGAAGGAGGCCGCCGGGACGGATCCCGTGCGCTCCGCCCAGAACCCAGCGCCGCCCAGTTCCTCCGTCAGCCGGCGTGCCTGCGGTGCCGAGCGCACGTCGTTCCACAGCAGGGCCGGGCGCACCGGCTCGCCGTGCCCGTCCAGCGTCACGAGCCCGTGCTGCTGTCCGCCGATGGACACCGCAGCCGCCTCGTGCGCCACGTCGCCGCATTGGCGCAGCGCCTCGCACAGGGCGTCCCACCACTGGCGCGGGTCGCTCTCCCGGCCGGCCCCCGAGGACACGGTGTGCGGCGCCTGACCGCTCGCGACGACCCGGCCGGTGGCCGCGTCGACGACCAGCACCTTGGTGGACTGGGTGGATGTGTCCACGCCGACGACGAGCGGACCCTCGGCTGCTGACATCGGGCTCTCCCTAAGTTTTTTGCGCGGCTCTGCGGGATCTGTCTTCCCAGAGATGCGTCCGCATACTAATTTGTAAACGGCCATGACGAAATAGTCGGCGAGACAGTCTTCAAGCAAGGAGCCGCGGTATGAGCTACCAGCCCACCCCCGAGGACAGGTTCACCTTCGGCCTGTGGACCGTCGGCTGGCAGGGACGGGACCCGTTCGGCGACGCCACGCGGCGTGCCCTGGACCCGGTCGAGACGGTGCAGCGCCTGGCCGAGCTGGGCGCCTACGGCGTCACCTTCCACGACGACGACCTGATCCCCTTCGGATCGTCCGACAGCGAGCGCGAGGAGCACATCAAGCGCTTCCGCCAGGCGCTGGACACCGCCGGACTGTCCGTGCCGATGGCCACCACCAACCTCTTCACCCACCCGGTCTTCAAGGACGGTGCGTTCACCGCGAACGACCGTGACGTGCGCCGCTACGCGCTGCGCAAGACGATCCGCAACATCGACCTGGCCGCCGAGCTCGGCGCCGAGGTCTACGTCGCCTGGGGCGGCCGCGAGGGCGCGGAGTCCGGCGCCGCCAAGGACGTGCGCGTGGCCCTCGACCGCATGAAGGAGGCCTTCGACCTTCTCGGCGAGTACGTCACCTCCCAGGGCTACGACCTGCGCTTCGCCATCGAGCCCAAGCCGAACGAGCCGCGCGGTGACATCCTCCTGCCCACCGTCGGCCACGCGCTGGCCTTCATCGACCGCCTGGAGCGCCCGGAGCTGTACGGCGTCAACCCGGAGGTCGGTCACGAGCAGATGGCGGGCCTGAACTTCCCGCACGGCATCGCCCAGGCGCTGTGGGCGGGCAAGCTCTTCCACATCGACCTCAACGGTCAGTCCGGCATCAAGTACGACCAGGACCTGCGCTTCGGCGCCGGTGACCTGCGCTCCGCGTTCTGGCTGGTCGACCTGCTGGAGAGCGCCGGCTACACCGGCCCGCGCCACTTCGACTTCAAGCCGCCGCGGACCGAGGACCTGGACGGCGTGTGGGCGTCCGCGGCGGGCTGCATGCGCAACTACCTGATCCTCAAGGAGCGTGCGGCCGCCTTCCGCAACGACCCGGAGGTCCAGGAGGCCCTGCGCGCCTCCCGGCTGGACCAGCTGGCCCAGCCCACCGCCGCCGACGGCCTGGAGGCCCTGCTCGCCGACCGCGGCGCGTTCGAGGACTTCGACGCCGAGGCGGCAGCCGCCCGCGGCATGGCCTTCGAGCGGCTGGACCAGCTCGCCATGGACCACCTGCTCGGCGCCCGAGGCTGACGGCACGCGCGCGTGGGTGCGCTGCCGGGGCCTCTGCCGGGCTCCGTGAGCGCACCCGCGCGCGTACCGCCGCGCGCCCGGGTGGGCCGTCCGGCGCCGCTCCCTGATTCTTCCCGTGCCCGCGGACGGCCCGCGCCCGGGTCCACCACGTGCCGATCGACAGCACCCGAACCCACGAGGCGGCCGGATCACGTCCGCCCCTCGCCCGACGACGGGCGCACCGCCCCGAGCCGGAGTCGGAGGGATGCCCGACCCCCGGCGCAGCATCACCAGACGCAGCCGCACCGCCTGCAAGGGCCCCCGGCGACGGCCGTGAAGCCGTCCGGTACTGCGGCGGCACGTCCGCCAGGGGCCGACGAGGCCCGTGAAGCCGGCCTCGGGAACCCGTACGGCGCCGGTTGCGAGGGCCCCGCGACGGGCCCCGCGACGGGGTGGAGCCCGCTCGCAGGAGCCCGTGTGGGCGCCGCCGGCGACGGGCCCCCGGCGGAGGCCCGTGAAGCCGCCCGGAAACCGGCACAGCGCCCCCTGCGACGGCCGGGCGACGGTCGTGAGGCCCGGTCTCAGGACCCCGCGGCGTCCGACAGGGAGGCCAGTGCCGAAGCCGGATCCCGGGCCGCGTCGCCCGCCGGAACCCACCGGCCGCGTTCCTTGTGGTACGGCCACCAGCGGCCGTCCCGGCCCAGCCGCAGTTGACGGGGCGCGTCGAGGTCGGTCCACCGGTTGCCCCTGGCCCGCAGTGCCGGTCGCTCGTCCTCCTCCCACGCCGCGTCCAGCGCGGCACGCGCGCGTGCCGCCGTCTCGCCGTCCGGGGTCCACTCCTCCTCCAGCACCGACAGGGCCACCGCACCACCCAGCCGCCATGCCCGGACGGCCGACGCCAGTTGCTCGCGGCTGCGATCGGAGCCGGCCGCAAGCCGGTCGAGCACAGCGGTGCCGGATCGTTCCGCCGCCCACGGGTCGTCGAGGATCCCCGCCGCCAGCCGCACGGCGTCCTGCGCGACCGTCAACCGCCCGGCGGGCGGCGCCGCCGGGCGCAGGGCCTCGGCCAGCAGGCGGTGCGCCTCGGCGGCCGTCCGCGCGGCGAGGACCTCCAGGGCCGACGCGTCGACCGAGGCGGGGGAGGGGACCTCCGTGTCGAGGGACGGCGGCACGCCCGGTGCCTCGGGGACCTCCGGTGCGGCGGGCAGCGACGGCAGGAGGTGCCCGGCCAGGAACGCCTCCGTCGCGTCCACGCCCTCCGTCCCAGCCGGACTCGCCGTCCCGGCCCGTGCGACGGTGCCGCGCGCCTGGAGGTCGTCGAGCAGGGCCTGCTCGGCACGTCCCCGAAGGAGCAGCAGGACGAACGGGTCCTGGTCGAGCAGCCGCGCCACCTGGTAGCACAGCGCCGCCGTGTGGCCGCAGTGGTCCCAGGCGCCGCAGTCGCACCCGGCCTCCAGGTCGCCCGGGCCCGGCAGCAGGTCGATGCCGGCCGTCTCAGCGTCCTCGACCAGGTGCGGCGGCATCTCGCGGTCGAGCAGCGCGGCCACATGGCCGGCCCGTTCCGCGGTCAGGTCCAAGAACCGGCCCCAATGGGCGTCCGTCAGGACGTCGAGCAGCACGTCGGCCCGGTGCGGGGTGCGGTCGAGGTCCTGTACGACGGCCGTGATGCGCCCAGGCCGCACCGACACCGCCCCCACAGCGCCCGCGCGCGCGAGCCTGCGGCCCGAGCGCACCTGCTCGGAGTCCAGCGCCCCGTCCTCCAGGGCCGTCAGCCACGCCCGGCCCCACCAGGTCTGAGCGAAGCCCCTCCCGCGCGCGGGAGGCAGCGCCGCGAACGTGCGCTCGCCGCCGTCGTCGTACCGGTTCATCGCGTACCCCCTCGCAGCTCCACCAGGTCGGCCAGTTGGGCGTCCGTGAGTTCCGTGAACGCCGTCTCGCCGGAGCCGAGCACGGCGTCGGCGAGGTCCTGCTTGCGGCGCAGCATGTCGGCGATGCGGTCCTCGACGGTGCCCTCGGCGATCAGCCGGTGCACCTGCACGGGCCGGGTCTGGCCGATGCGGTACGCCCGGTCGGTGGCCTGTGCCTCGACCGCCGGGTTCCACCAGCGGTCGTAGTGCACGACGTGCTCCGCGCGCGTGAGGTTGAGCCCGGTACCGGCCGCCTTCAACGACAACAGGAAGACGGGGACCTGACCGTCCTGGAAGCGCTGGACCATCGCCTCGCGCTCGGCGATCGGCGTCCCGCCGTGCAGGAGCTGCGACGGCACGCCCCGCGCGGCCAGGTGACGCTCCAGGAGCCGAGCCATGCGCACGTACTGCGTGAAGACCAGGACGCTCGCACCTTCGGACAACAGGGTGTCGAGCAGCTCGTCCAGGAGTTCCAGCTTGCCGGACCGCCCGAGGGTCCTCGGCCGGTCCTCCTTGAGGTACTGCGCCGGATGGTTGCAGATCTGCTTGAGACCGGTCAGGAGTGTGACGATCAGTCCGCGCCGCGCCATGTCGTCGGCGTCGGCGATCGCCGCGAGCGTCTCGCGTACCACGGCCTCGTACAGGCCGGCCTGTTCGGCGGTGAGGGACACCGGCCGATCGGTCTCGGTCTTGGGCGGCAGTTCGGGTGCGATGCCCGGATCCGACTTGCGGCGGCGCAGCAGGAACGGTCCGACCAGCCGAGCGAGCCGGTCTGCGGCGGCCGGGTCGGCGCCGCTCTCGACGGAGCGCGCGTACCGCGTGCGGAAGGTGCCGAGCCGGCCGAGCAGGCCGGGGGTCGTCCAGTCCAGGATCGCCCACAGCTCCGACAGGTTGTTCTCCACCGGGGTGCCGGTGAGCGCCACGCGTGCGCGTGCCCCGATCGTGCGCAGGGCCCGGGCCGTCGCGGAGTACGGGTTCTTCACGTGCTGTGCCTCGTCCGCTACGACCAGGCCCCACGGCGCCTCGCCGAGCCGCTCGGCGTCGAGCCGCAGGGTGCCGTAGGTGGTGAGCACGAACTCGCCGTCCGCCAGGGCGTCCAGGTCGCGGCGCGGCCCGTGGAAGCGGCGCACCGGGGTGCCCGGCGCGAACTTCTCGATCTCGCGCTGCCAGTTGCCCATGAGGGACGTCGGACAGACCACGAGCGTCGGGCCGGCCGCCTCGGGTTCCGTTTGACGGTGCAGGTGCAGGGCGATCAGCGTGACGGTCTTGCCGAGTCCCATGTCGTCGGCGAGACAGCAGCCGAGCCCCAGGGACGTGGTCCGCGCCAGCCAGTCGAGGCCCCGCCGCTGGTAGTCGCGCAACGTGGCGTCGAGCGCCGCGGGCTGCTGCACCGGTTCGTCCCCGCGGGGGTGCGTCAGCCGCTCCCGCAGGGACGCCAGCCAGCCGGTGGGCCGGACCTCGACCCGCCGGCCGTCCACCTCGGTCGAGCCCGCCAGCGCCGCGCCGAGCGCGTCGATCGGTGTCACCTTGCGGTCCTGCTGCGCCCGGGCGCGCCGCAGCTCGCCGGGGTCGATCAGGACCCACTGATCGCGCAGCCGCACCAGCGGGCGGTTCGCCTCGGCGAGCCGGTCCAGCTCTGCGCGGCTGAGTGGCTGGTCGCCGAGCGCGAACGACCAGGTGAACGACAGCAGGGCGTCCGCGGACAGGAACGAGGGCAGCGCGGAGCCGGTCCGCTCCCCTTCCGGCGCGGCGTCCGGCGGGCCCACCACCGCACGTGCGGTCAGCGTACGGACCAGGTCCCTCGGCCAGTGCACCTCGACCCCCGCGGCGGCCAGCGCCCGGGACCCCTCCCCGAGCAGCTCGGCGATCTCGTCGTCGAGCAGGTCGACGGCTTCCGGGACGGCCGCCGACAGCAAGGGGGCGAGCGCGGGCCAGACGCGGACCGCGCGGCGGAGCGAGAGCAGGGCGTCCATCCGCGCGCGGGGGCCGAACGCCCGCTCAGCGGTGCCGGACTCCCGCCACACGTCGGCGGCGTCCGCGACGAGCGCGGGGTCGCTCACGCCGTGCACCTGTGGCACGGCCCGGAACCTCGGCCCTGCCTTCTCGGGCGCCTCGGCGGAGACATCCGACACCTCGATCCGCAGCGAGATCCGGACGCCGGCGTCGTGCCCGGCGGCGACGTCGGCGGCCCACGGGCGGAGCTCGGGCACGGGTCGGGGCTGAGGCGCGGCGAAGACCGGTCCACCCGTCACGAGGGATGCGGCCGGAGAGCGCGGCAGGGTGTCCGCGACCGCGTCCAGGAAGGCGCGCAGCAACCGCTCGGGGTCGGGCAGCCGCAGCGGCGGGCGGCCGTCGACCGGGACGGCGTGCGCCTCGGGCGGCATCGCGGCGGCCAGCCGGCGCACCCGGTCGACGTCCTCGGGACCCAGCGGGCCCACGCGCCAGGCGTCGTGGTCGTCGTGGGACAGACCGGGCAGCAGCAGGCCCCGCGCCACGAACTCCAGGGCCGTCAGGGCCGCCGCACGCCAGAACGCGACGGTCCGGTCGGCGTCGGCACGCGCGCGGGTGAGGACGGGCAGGGCTTCGCGCACCGGGAGCAGGATCGCGGGCACCCTGGCGGCTTCCACACCGGTGGCCGTGGGCCGGACGACGGTCAGTCCCCCGGCGGATCCGGACGCGGTGACGGCAGCGGGGGCCGCGCCGGGCCGCCAGAAGGCGACGCTTCCGGTGCGCGCCGGGTCTCCGGGCACGAACACCGCGTGATGGTGGGGCAGTTCGACGGGCTCGGGCGTGGCGTCGATGGGAACTCTCTGCACAGAGATGAACCTGCTCCTCAAATTTGACTACTCAAAGCCGGTCGCCGAGGGTACAGCACTTCCGAGCCCGATGCGCACACAATGTTCTGACGCCTTGGACATCCGGCGGAAGGAGGGGTTCTCGGGGGCGTCTCGGGGGTGTAGGTCAGGGACGTCTCAGGGTCGGCTGCGGAACCGCGCGCCGCGCGAAGCCGTTTTCCCTGCAGAGAGCGGCAGTGGCCGCGAAGGAGGCGACATGTCGAGGAACACGAAGATCGCCGCAGGAGGCGTGGCGGTCGGACTCCTCCTGCTGATCTGGCTGCCCTGGTGGGCGGCTCTGCTGATCGTGCTGGGGGTTCCGGCGGCGGCGTACCTGACGCTGGATCCCTCGCAGCGGCGCAGACTGCGCCGGGTGACGCGCAAGGAGCTGGGCCGCTGAGGGCGGGGGCCGCGTGACGGCCCCCGCCGCCCCGCGCGGATTCAGCTGGGGCGGACCGCCATCTTGTCCAGCGCTTCGAGGAGCGCCGGCAGTTCGGGCCCCCGGCCCACCGGAAGCACCTCGCCCGGCTCGTCGTCGAGCAGGACGAACGCGATGTCGTCGGTCCTGGCCACCAACGACCAGCCGGGGCCGTCGGCGCGCAGGGTCCGCGCGTCGCCGGGAGCGAACGACGAGCGCACACGACCGAGCGGAGGCGGAGTGTCCACATAGGCGCGCACCTCCGCGAGGACCCGCCGGATGCCGCTGTGCCCCGTCGGCGTGGCCTCGGAGGTCCCGGGGCCCTTCGGGGCGCCGTCGGGCTTCGCGGCGGCCTCGGCCGCCTCGCGTGCGGGAGCGAACTCGGCGTCGTCTACCTGCTCCCGCCACGAGGCCCATTGCAGGGCGATCTCGTCGGCACCCAGCCGCCGCTGCGCCGGGCCCCAGACGCTCGTGTCCGGCGGACACAGCGGCGGTCCGTCCGCGACGTCGGGGGCCGGATCGTGCGGAGCGGGCACGCCGGGAGCCGCGACGGCGACCGCCAGGGGCCAGCCGGGCAGGGCCGCGACCACCGTCCGCTCGTCGGGCGACAGCTCGTACTCCATGCCGCAGTCCCACGACGCGATGGCCACGGCCACCAGCGACACGTCGTCGATGACGACGGTCCACCGCGCACCCTCGCCGTCCTGGCCCAGCACCAGGCCGTATCCGTCGGCGAGCGGCGCGAGGCCGAGTGCCGCACAGGCCTCCGCGTAGTCGTCGCCCAGCACACTCGGGAACTTCGCCGGCGTCAGCAGCACCGCCGTGAGCACATAGAGCGCATCGTCCGCGGCGGCGACGGCGTCCTCGTCCGTCCCGGCCATCCCAGCCTCCCCAGGAGTTCGTCCAACGGCGCGCACCCTAGTGCGGTGGCACGGCCCTTGTCACGACTGCCCGACAGGCCCGGAGCTGCAGTTTTCCGACCGGAAGGGGGCGAATCACCCTGGGGGGCGGCCGTATCGGCGGCCGTCACGCCGCAGGCAGCCCCAGCAGAGCCCGGGCCACCGTCTGCGGCGACTCGTCCCGTTCCCGGGCGAGCGCGACGACCGCGCGACAGGCCAGTTCGTTGACCCCGAAGGACAGGGCCTCCGGCGACACCCAGCCCGCCGCCTCCTCGATACGGTCCTGGTCGTCCTCGGCGCACGCCGAGACGTAGGTGGCGGCCGCCTCGAACAGGTTGTGCCCGCGCCGCCCGGCGGCCCGCCCCCTGTGACCGTCGGACCCCGCCCCCTCCCCGGGCCCCTCCCCGCCCGAGCGCGACCGCGCGCGTGTGGCGGTGACCACCCTTCCCCAGGTCGTGCGGATGCCATCGAACATGCCGACCACCTCCCCTTGCGTCATACCCCGTGCGGAGCGTTCATCTCGCCTGTGACGACGTAGAGTTGGAGCTTCGGTGGCAGAGGGGGACGTGCCGTGAAGCGTTTCGAGCGACTCGAACAGATACGCCGGATGGACCCGTACGGCCAGGCCTCCGAGATCTACCGGCTCATGGCGGCGTACGAGTTCCCCTGGGACGTCACCCGCGCTCTGGAGCTGGCCCTCTACCGCACGTACGCGGTGCCCTCCATCGGGAGCCTTCTCTCCCGCACGGCCGAACTCACGGACCGCACGCAGAAGCGTTACGACGACACCGCGCTGCTCCTCGACGCCGTCGTCGAGCACGGCTTCGACAGCGACCGGGGCCGCACCGCAGTCCGCCGCATCAACCAGATGCACCGCAGCTACGACATCGCCGACGACGACATGCGGTACGTGCTGTGCACCTTCGTCGTGATGCCCAAGCGCTGGATCGACGCCTACGGTTGGCGCCGGCTGTCACGCCACGAGGTCGTCGCCACCTCCGTCCACTACCGCACCCTCGGCCGCCGTATGGGCATCCAGGACATACCCGCGTCCTACGAGGAGTTCGAGGCCTGCCTCGACGCCTACGAGGAGGCCCACTTCGCCTGGGACGAGGGCGGGCGGCGGGTCTCGGACGCCACGCTCGACCTGATGGTGTCCTGGTACCCGCGCCCCCTGGCGCCCGTGCTGCGCACCGGCCTGCTCGCCCTCCTCGACGACTCCCTGCTGAAGGCCTTCCGCTACACCCCGCCGAGCCCCGCCGCCCGCGCGCTGGTCCGCCGGGCGGTACGCGCGCGTGGGCGTGCCGTCCGGCTGCTCCCGCCCCGCCGCGCACCGCACTTCGCACGCCAGAACCGGGAGATCAAGGGCTACCCCGACGGCTACGTACTGGAGGAACTGGGCACCCGCCCGGTGCCCGGCCTAGGCGGCTGCCCCGTGCGGCACGGGGGCGGGTCAGCCGCGCAGTGAGTCCAGCGTGTCGTGCAGCCACGCGATCTCGGCCCGGGAGGTCGCCCGCGCGATGGTCAGCACGCCGCGCCGGAACGGATCGTCGAACTCCTCGGCGCTGAGTGGCCGGTCGCCGTCGTAGAAGAAGCTCGTCGGTTCCGTCAGGAAGGCCAGGCGGCGTCGCAGCACCGTCGCCTGGGCCGCGGTGTCGTCCAGGTGCCGCAGGAAGGCGAGCACCGTGAACCAGCGGTTCTCGTCGCTGATGTCCCCCCGGGCGGGCTCGGCGAGCCGCCGGCGCAGTTCGCGCCGGCCATCGTCGGTGAGGCTCAGGACGTGCCGCGGGGCGGCCACCGCACCGGGCTCCGTGGCCCGTACCAGGAGGCCCGCCTTCTCCAGGCGCTTGATCGCCGGATACAGGGTGCTCTCGGCCACGGGCCGCACGTGACCCGTCAGTGCCGTGATGCGTTTGCGCAGCTCGTAGCCGTGCAGTGGCGCGTCGTACAGGAAGCCGAGGATGGAGAGCTCCAGCATGCCCGCATTGTGTCGCATCCGACGAGGTACCTCACAGGGGTCGTACCGCTGCTGGGTGGTATATCGATACCGTAGTACATCGCTATCGATGTATTGTCGGGGCTCGGACAACGTGCCCTGAGGAGGCGGACGATGCGGCAGGCCGAGTTCGGTGGCGGGGGAAGTCGGATCCGGTGGACGGAGACACCGGGCGCGGAACCCGCGCGCGTGTACGTGCACGGCCTGGGAGCCGCCTCGGCCGTCTACCACGCGCATGTGGCGGCGCGCCCGGAACTCGCAGGACGCCGCAGCCTCTTCGTCGACCTGCCCGGCCACGGCATCAGTGACCGGCCCCGGGACTTCGGGTACACGCTCGAGGACCACGCCGACGCCCTGGCGGCCGCGCTGGACGCCGCGGGGGTGACCGGCGCCGAGCTCGTCGCCCACAGCATGGGCGGCTCCGTGGCCGTCGTCCTCGCGCACCGCCGGCCCGAACTGGTCGCACGGCTCGTCCTCACCGAGGCCAACCTCGACGCCTTCCCGCCGCCGAGCGCGGGCAGCAGCGGCATCGCCTCCCACACCGAGGAGGAGTTCCTCGACGGCGGCCACGCGCGTGTGCTGGAGCGGGTCGGACCGATGTGGGCGGCGACCATGCGGCTGGCCGACCCGCGCGCCCTGCATCGCAGCGCGGTCGGACTGAGGAGCGGATCGGTCCCGGTGATGCGCGACATCCTGACCGGACTGGACGGGATCGAGCGGGTCTACCTCCAGGGCGAACTGAGCGGCGAACTCGACGGGGCGGACGCCCTGGAGGCGGCGGGGGTGCGCGTGGTGACGGTGCCCGGCGCCGGTCACAACGTCATGTTCGACAACCCCGACGCCTTCGTGGCCGCGGTCGCCGGGAAGGCGTGAGACCTCAAGCCTCGCGCACGGCGAGAGCGAGGAAACGGGCGTCCTCGTCGACGTACGACGTCATGCGCCACCCGGCGGCGGCCAGCAGCGGGCGGAGGTTGTCCTCGGCCCGCAGGTCGTCCGGGGTGATCCGGCGGCCGTGGCGGGCGGCGAGGGCCGCTCGGCCGATCGGATGGAACAGTGCCAGCGACCCGCCCGGACGCACCACCCGGGCCAACTCCCGCAGGTTCTCCAACGGATCCGGCAGGTGGGAGACGAGCCCGGCACCGAACACGGCGTCGAGCGATCCGGAGCGCAGCGGGAGCGCGGCGACGTCGGCGAGGACCAGCCGCCCGTCGCGGTCCCGTCCCGCCTCCACGGCGGCCTCCAGCATGGCCGGGGTCAGGTCGGCCCCGAGGACCACCCCCGACGGCCCCACGGCGGCCCGCAGGGGCGGCAGGGCCCGTCCGGTGCCGCAGCCCGCGTCCAGGACCCGGTCGCCCTCGCGCAGCCCGAGGTCGGCGACCGCGGCCGCGTAGGCGGGACCGTCGTCGGGGAAGCGGCTGTCCCAGTCCGCCGCGCGCGCGGTGAAGAACTCCCGGACATGTGTGTGCTCGTCGCTCATGCTCCGCATGATCCCCCACCAGTACGGGGGACGTCAGAGGGCACACGTTCGAGCGTGAGGCGGTCGTTCCAGCGCATTTCCACGTCATATTGCGGCACCTTTCGAAATGCGCCCCCTTTGTGCTTCCGTGCCCCGGCTAGCGTCCCGGGTCCATGGGACACCTGGACCACGCCACCTTCGGCTGGCTGACCCCCGCGCTGTCGTACGTGATGGCCTGCATCGGCGCCGCCCTCGGGCTGCGCTGCACGGTGCGCGCCCTGGCCACCACCGGACGGTCGCGGCGCAACTGGCTCGTCACCGCCGCGTCGGCGATCGGCACCGGCATCTGGACCATGCACTTCGTGGCCATGCTCGGCTTCGGCGTCAGCGGCACCGACATCCGCTACGACGTCCCCCGCACCGTGCTGAGCCTCCTCGTCGCCATGGTCGTCGTCTGCGCGGGCGTTTTCGCCGTCGGCTACGGCCGCGACCGCACGCGCGCGTTGCTGACCGGCGGGCTCACCACCGGCGTCGGCGTGGCGAGCATGCACTACCTGGGCATGGCAGCCGTCCGGCTGCACGGTGACGTGACGTACGACCCGGCGCTCGTGGGACTCTCCGTCCTGATCGCCGTCGTCGCGGCGACCGCGGCCCTCTGGGCGGCCCTCAACATCAAGTCGCCGGTGGCGGTCACCGTCGCCTCCCTCGTCATGGGCGCGGCCGTCAGCAGCATGCACTACACCGGCATGTTCGCGGTGAGCGTGCGCGTCTCGCCCTCCGGCGAGGCCCTGCCCGGGGCCACGGCGATGCAGTTCATCTTCCCCCTCGCCGTCGGCCTCGGGTCCTACCTCTTCCTGACCTCGGCCTTCGTCGCGCTGTCACCCACCACGGGGGAGCGAGAGGCCCTCGCCTCCGCCCAGCAGCCGGCCCAGAGCGCCGCCGCCCGCCGCTCGGCCCGCACCGCGTGACGGGACCGCACGGCACGCCCCCCGAACCCCTTCCGAGCGAGGAGGCCATGCGTACACCCCGGAGGACCCCCACGGCCGGCGCCGACGCGCCACCCCCCGTCCGCGGGCGCCGCGCCCACGCCGGACCACCCGCCGACGAGGGCCCGGACGAGCGGACGGACCCGTCGGCGGATGCGACACCCTCGCGCCCGGGCGGCTGGCGGATCCGCCCCCGCACCGTCCGTGCCAAGATCGTCTGCCTGCTCATGGTGCCCGTCGTCTCCCTGCTGGCCCTGTGGGCGTACGCCACCGTCAGCACCGCTCAGGACGTCTCCCGGCTGCGCCAGTTGCAGCGCGTCGACTCCGAGGTCCGCACCCCGGTCGCGGCCGCCGTGACCGCGCTGCAGAACGAACGCGCGGCCGCCGTGCGGCACGCCACCGCCCCGGCCGCCGCCCGCGGCGCGGATCTGACCAGGCTCGGCGAGACCACCGACCGCGCGGTCGCCGCGCTCCGCCTGGACGAGGACAGCACCGTCGCCGACGGCCAGGACCTGCCCGCCGGAGTCGCCCGGCGCCTCGCGGCGTTCGTCTCCGGGGCGGAGCGGCTGCGCCCCCTGCGGACCGCCGTGCTCGACGGCACCGCGGGCTGGCAGGAGACGTACGGCCGCTACACGACGACGATCTCCGCCGCCTTCTCCGTGGGTGGCGCCCTGTCCGGCATCCAGGACGCCGAACTCGGCTCCGACGCGCGCGTGCTGCTCGAGTTCTCCCGCGCGGGCGAGGCACTGGCCCAGGAGGACGTCGTCCTCGCCGGCGCACGCCTCGCCGGCCGGCTCGACGCACAGCGCCTGCGGCTGTTCGCCGGCGCCGTCGCCACCCGCCGTCTCCTCACCGCATCGGCCGTCGCGGACCTGCGCGGCCCCGAACGCACCGCCTGGCAGCGTCTCGCGGCCGGGAGCGCCTACGCCGCCGTGGGCGCGGTCGAGGAGAAGGTCCTCGCCCACGGGTCCGGCGCGAAGGCCCTCGCCGCGGCGCCGCAGGCCACCTGGGGCGAGGCCCACGCGCGTGTGCAGGAAGGGATGCGCACCGTCGAGGCGGACGCGGGGCGTCAGGTGGCCGACCGGGCCGACCCGTTCGCGCGCGGCCTGCTCACCCCCGCGGGCGCCGCGGTCCTGTTCGGCCTCGCCGCCGTCGCCGCCTCGCTCGTCATCTCCGTGCGCATCGGCCGCGCGCTCGTCGTCGAACTCGTCCACCTGCGCGACAGCGCCCTGGAGATCGCCCGGCACAAACTCCCGGGGGCCATGCGGAAGCTGCGGGCCGGCGAGGAGATCGACATCGACTCCGAGGCCCCTGCCGGCCCCCGCGCCGAGGACGAGACCGGGCAGGTCGCCGAAGCGCTCGACACCGTGCACCGCGCCGCACTGCGGGCCGCCGTGGAACGCGCCGAGCTCGCCAGCGGCATCTCCGGGGTCTTCGTCAACCTCGCCCGCCGCAGCCAGGTCCTCGTCCATCGCCAGCTCACCCTCCTGGACAGCATGGAGCGCCGCTCCGACGACCCGAACGAACTCGGCGACCTGTTCCGCCTCGACCACCTCACCACCCGCATGCGCCGGCACGCGGAGAGCCTGATCATCCTCTCCGGGGCCGCCCCCGGCCGGGCCTGGCGCGTTCCGGTGTCCCTGACCGACGTGGTCCGCGCCGCCGTCTCCGAGGTCGAGGACTACGCGCGCGTGGAGGTACGACAGCTCCCCGAGGCGTCCGTCATCGGCTCCGCCGTCGCCGACCTCACCCACCTGCTCGCCGAACTCGTCGAGAACGCCGCCCAGTTCTCGCCCCCGCACACGCGCGTGCGCGTCACCGGCGAACCCGTCGGCAACGGCTACGCCGTGGAGGTCGAGGACCGCGGACTCGGCATGGGCAAGGAAGCCCTCGCGGAGGCCAACCGGCGCATCGCACAGTCCGAGGCCCTCGACCTGTTCGACAGCGACCGGCTCGGACTGTTCGTGGTCAGCCGGCTCGCCGCACGCCACGCCGTCAAGGTCCACCTGCGGACCTCGCCCTACGGCGGCACCACGGCGGTCGTCCTGCTGCCCACCGCCCTGCTGCACAGCGCGGCACCGGAACGCGCCGCCCACGACCCGGCGCAGGCGGAGCGGCCCGAAGAACGCGCCTACGCGCACGTGTCCGCCGCCGACCCGCAGCGGCGCCCGCACCAGGAGGCCGTTACCACGGCCGCCGACCGGCCGGCGCTGGTCGCACCCGTCCGTGCCGCCGCACCGACGACCGCCGGCACCCCACCTCCCGGAGTCACGACCTTGCGCCTGCACCGACCACCGGACGACTCCGAAGGCCAGCGGGGCACGGCGGAACCGGACGGCTCGGACGGCCTCCCGCGCCGGGTACGGCAGGCCAGCCTCGCCCCCCAGCTGCGCCGACAGCTGCCCGAGGAACCGGCCGGGGCGGCGGCCGACCCGCGCGCCGACGACCGGCGCACCCCCGAACTCGTCCGCGACCGGATGGCCGCCTACCGGGAGGGCTGGGCACGGGGCGGTGGCCGGCAGCCCGGCCCAGGACGTACCCCGCATCCCGCACCGGACGGCGACAGCAGCGAAGGAGACCCGGCATGATCCATGACCCGAGCCCGAGAGCGTCCCAAGGGTCGGGCGAACTCGACTGGTTGCTGGACGACCTGGTGATGCGCGTCGGCGAGGTACGGCACGTGGTGGTGCTGTCCAACGACGGCCTGGCCGTCGGCGCCTCCACCGGCCTCAGCCGCGAGGACGCCGAACACCTCGCCGCCGTCGCCTCCGGCTTCCACAGTCTCGCCAAGGGCACCGGCCGCCACTTCGGCGTCGGCGGCGTCCGCCAGACCATGGTGGAGATGGACGACGCCTTCCTGTTCGTCGCCGCCGCCGGAGACGGTTCCTGCCTCGCCGTGCTCACCGCCGTGACCGCCGACATCGGCCTCGTCGCCTACGAGATGGCACGTCTGGTCAAACGTGTCGGCGAGCACCTGTACACGGCGCCCCGCGTCTCGACGCGACCACCCGCCGCGGGCTGAGGCGAGAGGGTGACCCGCACCGATGACCGAGGACCTGACCGGCGTCCCGCGCGAGCAGGGCAGCCAGTGGTACGACCAGGAGGCCGGACCCCTCGTCCGCCCCTACGCCATGACGGGCGGACGGACGAGGCCCGGCCCCACCGGGGTGCGCTTCGACCTGATCGCCCTGGTCACCCTGGATCCGAGCGCACCAGGCACCGACGGTGTGGGGCTCGGGCCGGAACACCGGGCCCTCATCGAGCTGTGCCGCACGGAGACCCAGTCGGTCGCGGAACTCTCGGCGGGCTCGGACCTGCCCGTGGGCGTCGTGCGGGTACTCCTCGGCGACCTGCTGGAACTCGGCTGCGTCACCGTCAGCCGTCCGGTCCCGCCCGCCCAACTGCCCGACGAACGCATCCTGCGCGAGGTCATCGCCGGGCTGCGGGCCCTGTAGCCGACCGGGCCCTCACGGCCGCCTCCGGACCACCTGCCGGAACGCGCCACTCCGGACGCGTCGCGGGCCGGAGTCCGGACACCCCACCGTGGCCAGGGCCGCGCGCCACGAGCACCGCCACCCCGGACTCCCGCACCGGCCCGGCCCTGACCCCGTACCGACATCGACCGCTTGCCGGCACTCCCGAGAGAAGTGATCCATGGCCTCCGAGCACTCCGACACCACAGGCGGCGACCAGGCCCCGCTGGCGTTGAAGATACTGGTCGCCGGCGGGTTCGGCGTGGGCAAGACCACCCTGGTGGGCGCCGTGAGCGAGATCAGACCACTGCGCACCGAGGAACTCCTCAGCGAGGCGGGCCAGTCGGTGGACGACACCGACGGCGTGGACCAGAAGGTCACGACCACCGTCGCCATGGACTTCGGTCGCATCACCATCCGCTCCGGCCTCTCCCTCTACCTGTTCGGCACCCCGGGCCAGGACCGCTTCTGGTTCCTGTGGGACGAGCTGTCCCAGGGGGCGCTGGGAGCCGTCGTCCTCGCCGACACCCGGCGCCTGGAGGACTGCTTTCCCGCCGTCGACTACTTCGAGCACCGCCACATCCCGTTCGTGGTGGCCGTGAACTGCTTCACGGGAGCGCGGGCCTACGGCCCCCCGGAGGTCTCGCGGGCCCTCGACCTCGACCCCGGGACCCCCGTCGTCCTGTGCGACGCCCGCGACCGGGCCTCCGGCAAGGAGGTGCTGATCAGGCTGGTCGAGTACGCCGGGCGGATGCACACCGCCCGGCTGCTGGACTCGGTCGGCTGAGGCGGACGGCCTGTTAGAGCTCCGAACAAGAGGGGAGCCCGGCTCCCCTCTTGTTCGTCCGGGGCCCGCCGGACCGCCCCGCTCCTCGTCCGACAGGATTAACTCGGCCTTCGGCCGCCCAGTACGCGCAACCCCGCAACCCTACGCATATAATCGAAATCCTGACTCAGGAGACTATTCCGCGACGGCCTTCTCCGCCAGCACCTTCTCGATCTCGACGTGCACCAGCAGCTCGCCGGGTACGCCGTTGCGTGCCCCGAACTCCTCGGCGCGCTCCTCGCCCATGTAGCGCGCCCCGATGCGGGCCGCCCAGTGCCGCACCTCGTCGAGGTCCTCCGACAGACGGGCCAGGCCATGGAGCACCACGTAGCCGAACGGCGGCCGGTCGTCGTCCACGCACAGGGCGACCCGGCCGTCACGCGCCAGGTTGCGCCCCTTCACGGTCTCCTTCCCGGTGTTGAACACGACTTCGTCCCCCTCGAGCAGGAACCAGATCGGTGCCACGTGCGGACGGCCGTCGGCCCGTACCGTCGACAGCTTCGCGGTGCGGGTGCCGTGCGAGACGAACGCCCGCCATTCCTCATCGGTCATCTTGTGCGCCATGCCTCCATCCTCCTTGCCCGGCGGCCGGTGGTGGGGAAGGCTTGCGGCCGCGGAACCCGTCGGCCAGGCGGGGACATCACACGGGGAAACGTCTCAGGGGGGAACCTGACATGGCGCAGAAAAAGGGCCTGGGGTGGTTGTTGGACGACCTCACCGAGCGCGTCGAGCACGTGCGGCACGCCCTGGTCCTGTCCAACGACGGACTGGTGGCGGGCGCGAGCACGGGGCTGCGCCAGGAGGACGCCGAGCATCTCGCCGCCGTCTCCTCCGGACTGCACAGCCTGGCGAAGGGAACCGCACGCCACTTCGGAGCGGGCCGCGTCCGCCAGACCATGGTCGAGTTCGACGACGCGGTGCTGTTCGTCACCGCGGCCGGCACCGGCAGCTGCCTGTGCGTGCTCAGCGCGGCGGAGGCGGACATGGGCCAGATCGCCTACGAGATGGCCCTGCTCGTCAACCGGGTCGGCGAACACCTCACCGTGGACGCGCGCCACCCCGACCGAATCCCCTTCACAGATCTCTGACCTGCACTTTTCCCTTCTCCGTGGAGTTATCCACAGGTCCGCCACGAGATCCGCGGATCCGGCTACGGTTTTTTCCCGAGGCCGACGCGGACAGCGCGGCCCACATCACTCCACGGGGGAGACCGACCATGTCCCGAACCACCAGCACCCCACCGCTCGCCCTCACCCACAGCCTCAGCCGCGCCGCACGGGAACTGGGCCTGAAGCGGAGCGAGTTCGACCTCGCCGTCGACCTCGGGCGCCTGAACACCGTGCCCGACGAAGGGGGCGGGGGCAGCCGCCGCGTCCCCCACGCCGAGATCGACCGGCTGCGCTCGGCCCCCGGGTTCCCCGAGGCACTCCTCGAGAGCGTCCGCGCCGTCGGCACCCGCGACGGCGCAGCGCTGATGGATGTGCCGCCGACCCGGTTCACCCGCCTGGCCAGGATGGGGCTCCTGCTGCCGGTGAAGTTCTACGTCAACCGCTACCGAGCCGTCGTCTGGCTGTATCTTGCCGCCGAACTGCGGCAGTTCGCCGACGACAGGAGCAACGCCTTCCTGCTGACCGGTCGCACACCCCGGGCGCTGCGGGAACAGGTGCGGGCGGGCGTGGACCGGCGGCCCCGGAACTGGCGGGGGCGCCGACTGGGGTTCCTGCTGTGCCGGGCGGACGACCCGTGGCAGCGCGCCGGTGTGCTGGCCGGGTTCCTCGATCCCGGCCAGGTCGCCGAGATCGTCACCGACCCCTACGAGCGTTCCCACCTCGACCGGTTCCGGCCCGGACCGCCGGCTCACGGCGCGCCGGGCTCACCGGCCGCTCAGCGATCGCGACGGCCGACGAACCCGACGAGATCGGCTGGCTGCGCTCCGACCTGGCGCGCACCGTGCAGGAGGCCCGCGCCCGCCAGCCGGCGCCCCGCCCGTACGCGCAGCCCACCCGGACGCGCGACGCCTGGCCGGGCGTGGGGCGCGAGCTGTTCGGAGCGGGCGAGGTGTTCCGCTGGGGAGAGGCCACGGGAGGGAGCGAGGTACCGGGCGGAGGCGAGACGGTCGGGAGGCCCGAGCTCACCGGAGGGCGCTCGGTGTTCGGCGGGGGTGGGGTGTCGGGTGGGCCTGAGGAGTCGGGCGGATCCGAGGTGCCGGGCGGATCCGAGGTGCCGCGCGGATCCGAGACGTCGGGCGGGGGCGGGCTGTGTGGCGGGGTCGAAGTGTTCTGCGGCGGTGAGCCGGCGGGGACGGCCGAGCTGTCCGACGCGGCGTCCGTCGCGGCTCGACCGGCACGGGCCGGGGCCGGACTGTTCGGCTGGCTGCGCCGCAGAAGCGCCTGACCCCGCGCACCCGCCCCGTTCTGGCAAAGCCGGGCCCTGAGGGGTCATACCCGCTCGCGACGAGCGCCTCCCGTGTCTGCGACACGACCAGCGCCCACTCTCCTTCACTGCCCCCCGCTCACCGCCCCCCGTTCACCGCCCTCCGCTCACGACGGGCTGTCCCGGGCGCGCGGCTTCCTCGCCCGGGTGTCTCCCCGGCTGGCCGCCTGCTCGCGGCTCTCTCCCGCCCATCTCTCTCGGGCCCCCTCCCGCGCCCTCACTCACAGCCCCCTCTCACCGCCCCTCACGCCGGCCCCCTGACTCCCCACGCCCTTGGAGTCGGGCGGCCAGGCCCTCGAAGTAGCTGCGGTGCACGGCGGTCAGGTCCACCTGCTCGGGATCCAGCAGCCACAGCAGATGGGCGCCCTCGACGAACGCGGCCGTCTCCGCGGCCAGGGTCGCCGGGTCGAGGTCGGTGCGGGCGGAACCGTCGGCCGCGGCGCGCGTGAACAGCGAGACGAGGTGGGCGCGCAGCGCCCGGCCGCGGTCGCGGAACCAGGAGTGGAGGGCGGAGCCGGGCTCCAGGTTCTCGGCGGTGAGGGTGGTGTGCAGGGCCGCCAGTTCGCGTTCGGCGGCGGCGGTGTGCTCGGCGTCTCGCACGAACCAGTCGAAGGCCTGCTCCAGGGTGGGTTCGGAGTCCGGCGTGGCGGACAGGCGTTCCAGGGCGCGCCGGTCCGCCTCCTCCAGGACCGCTCGGACGAGCCCGTCCTTGTTGCCGAAGTGGTGGATGAGGGCGGACGGGGTGACGCCGGCCCGCTCGGCGATCGAGGCAACGCCGGTGCCGCGTACGCCCTGCCGTGCGAACAGCTCGATCGCCGCGTCCACCATGGCGCGACGGCGCTCCACGCCACGCCTCTGCACCTGCCCCTTGACTCCCACCATGGGCATCAGGGTGCCCGCAGGGGTCCGCGGCGTCCAACTCGCGCATATCAGGTGCCGCGCGCGGACGCGGCCATTATATTGAACGACCATGCAGGAAAATAAGAGGGACCAGCATCTGACGGGCCGCGAGCGCACCGTCCGCGTAGACGATCTCGACTTGTGGGCGGAGGACTTCGGCGAGCCGGGGCATCCGGCGGTGCTGCTGGTGATGGGCGCACAGGCACAGGGCGTGCAGTGGAACGACGGCCTCGTGCGACGGCTGACCGACGGCGGCCTGCGGGTCGTCCGCTACGACCACCGCGACACCGGCCGCTCCTCGACCGTCGACTTCGCCGCGCGGCCGTACGCCGTCGCCGACATGGCCTCGGACGCGCTCGCCGTCCTGGACGCGTTCGGCGTCGACCGAGCCCACCTGGTGGGCGCGTCCCTGGGTGGCGTCATCGCCCAGCGTCTGGCGGTCACCCACCCGCACCGGGTGCTGACTCTGACGAGTCTGTCCTCCCAGCCGCTGGGCACGGACATGGCGTCGGTGGTCCTGCGCGCCCTCGAGGGACAGCCGCCGCTTCCCGGCGAACTTCCGCCCCCCACACCGGAGTTGATGGCCGCACTCGCGACCGCCTTTCCCCCGGCGGGGACAGGGCCGGCGGAGTACCTCGCCGCCCGGCTGCCGCTGTGGCGGGTGCTGCACGGCTCGGTGCTGCCGTTCCACGAGGACGAGTACCGCGCGATGGAACAGCGGGTGTACGAGCGGGCGCGTGATCTCCAGGCCGTGCTGAACCACACGTTCGCCGGGGCCGCCGGCGGGGATGCGACGGTGGACCCGGCCTCCATCGCCGTGCCGACGCTGGTGCTGCACGGCACCGAGGACCCGATGTTCCCGCCCGCGCACGCCGAGGCCACGGCCGCCGTGATCCCCGGGTCCCGGCTGGTCATGATCGACGGCATGGGGCACACCCTGCCCACGGCCCTGGACGACCGTCTTGCCGACGAGATCCTGCGGCACACCGGGCGCGTCCGGCCGGCTCGGTAGGCCGCGACCGCGGTGCCCTGGTCCGGGACGAGTGGGAAGGGAGCTGCGGAGCGCCGCGGCGCGCACCTCCGCGCGCCGTCGAGCCGGTACGGCCCGGGGCCGCGCGTCGGTCAGGTGTGGGAGAGGGCGAACGAGACGAGGAAGCCGCACACGGTGATCAGTCCGATGGCGAGATGGGCGTCCTGGAACGCCTCGGGGATCATCGTGTCGGCGACCATCGCGAGAATCGCCCCGGCGGCCACCGCCGTGACCGCCGCGATCACCGCCGGGGAGAACGCCCCGACGACCGTGTAACCGAGGACGGCCGAGACGGTGCCGGCGGCGGCGATCGCCGTCCACACGCCGAAGACGTACGCCGAGCCGCGCCCGGCCCGCCTCATCCCCGCCGAACTGGACAGGCCCTCCGGGACGTTGCTGATGAACACCGCCGCGACGGTCACCAGGCTGACCGCCCCGCCGTCGAGCAGGCTGACGCCGATGACCGCGGACTCCGGGACGCCGTCCAGCAGGGCTCCCAGCGCCAGCGCCATACCGGAGCCGTCCTGCTGCTCCTCCGAGGGTTGCGACTGCGCCGACTGGTGCCCGGAGCGTTTGCGGTGCCGGGCGCCCCGCCGTGCCAGCCAGACGTTGCCCAGGGTGTAGGCGCCGGCGCCGAGGAGCGTGCCGATCGCCGCCGGGGCGAGCCCGGCCTCCTCGTACGCCTCACCGACCAGTTCGAAGGAGACCGCCGACAGCAGCACGCCGGCGCCGAAGGCCATCACCGCGGCGATCACCTTCTGCGGGACGCGCAGCCCGAATCCCAGGGCGGCTCCGACGAGCAGCGCCGAGCCCGCCAGCAGTCCCCACAGTCCCGCCTGCACCACGTCAGCCATGCCGTTACCGGTACCCGTGGCCGCTCCGGTGTCACCTGCGAGGCGCTGTACGGGGCGCCGCCGGTCACCCGGTCGGCCCGACGACCTCTGCCGCACGGAGAACTTCGGTGCAGGGGGCGGGCGTCGACGAGTCCGGCCGCCCGCAGACCGTCAGCGTGCCCTCCGCCCGCGGCGCCCTCGTCGACCTCGCACCCACCCACGGCTACGGCCCGAGCGGCACCACGACACCCCGCCCTGCGGCTGGTCACCACGGCACCGAGCCGATACGGAACGCCGACGGCGCCAGGATCCGCACGGACTTCCAGGGCGTGCGCATCGAGCGACGCCGGGCCGCGAACACACCCGAGGGCGGGCCCCGGCCCGCCCTCGGATCCTCCTGAGCCGAGATCAGCCCAGCGTGCGGAAGAGCCCCTCCTGGACCACCGACACCACCAGATGCCCCTCACGGTCGTAGATCCGGCCCCGCGCCAGCCCGCGCCCGCCCACCGCGATAGGCGACTCCTGGTCGTACAGCAGCCACTCGTCGGCCCGGAACGGCCGGTGGAACCACATCGCGTGGTCCAGCGACGCCATGTCGAAGTTCCTCGGGCCCCACAGCGGCTCGACCGGCAGGCGCACGGCGTCCAGCAGGGTCATGTCGCTGGCGTAGGTCAACGCGCAGGTGTGGACGAGCGGATCGTCACCCAGTGGACCGACCGCCCGCATCCACACCGCGCTGCGCGGCTCGGCGTCCTTGATCTCCTCGGGGCTCCAGCGCAGCCCGTCGGCGTAGCGGATGTCGAACGGCTGACGGCGCGCCATCCGCTCCAACTGCTCGGGCAGCCCGCCCAGGTGCTCCCGCACCTCCTCCGCGACCGTCGGCAGCGACTCCGGGTCCGACACCTCGCGGGCCGGCGGCAACTGGTGCTCGAAGGGACCTTCCTCCGGCTGGTGGAAGGACGCCGTCAGATTGAAGATCGTGCGGCCCTGCTGTACGGCCGTGACCCGGCGCGTCGTGAACGACCGCCCGTCCCGCACCCGCTCGACCTGGTACACGATCGGCACGCCCGGGCGGCCCGGGCGCAGGAAGTACGCGTGCAGCGAGTGCACGGGCCGGTCGCCCTCCGTGGTCCGGCCGGCCGCGACCAGCGCCTGACCCGCCACCTGACCGCCGAACACCCGCTGGAGGGACTCGTGCGGGCTGCGACCGCGGAAGATGTTGACCTCGATCTGCTCCAGGTCGAGCAGGTCGACGAGCCTCTCGGCCGGATTCGTCATGGTCGGGTCTCCTGTGCCTCGCTCGGTGCTCACAGCTGGCCGACGCCGGTGACGCGGACGATCGCGCGGCCCTCGGCGTCGGAAGCCGTGAGGTCGACCTCCGCGCTGATGCCCCAGTCGTGGTCGCCGTTGGGGTCGTCGAAGATCTGGCGGACGCGCCACAGACGGTTCTCCGGCTCCTCCTGGATGACGAGCAGCTTGGGGCCGCGGGCGTTCGGGCCGGTGCCGAGGTCGTCGTACTCGTCCCAGTAGCCGTCCATCGCCTCGCCCCACGCGTCGGCGTCCCAGCCGGACTCGCCGTCCATCTCGCCCAGCTCGGCGACCTGGTCGAGGGCGGCGAGCTCCACCCGGCGGAACATCGCGTTGCGGACGAGGACGCGGAAGGCGCGCGCGTTCGTGGTGACCGGCTTGACCTCGTCGGCCTTCTCCTGGGCCTCCTCGGCGGTCATCTCCTCCGGGTTGGCCAGCTGCTCCCACTCGTCGAGCAGACTGGAGTCGACCTGGCGCACCATCTCGCCCAGCCACTCGATCAGGTCCTGCAGATCCTCCGACTTGAGGTCGTCCGGGACGGTGTGGTCGAGGGCCTTGTAGGCACTGGCCAGGTACCGCAGCACGATGCCCTCGGTGCGCGCCAGCTCGTAGTGCGACACCAGCTCGGTGAAGGACATCGCCCGCTCGTACATGTCCCGGATCACCGACTTCGGCGACAGCGGGTGGTCGCCGACCCACGGGTGGCTCTTGCGGTACGTGTCGTAGGCGTGGAAGAGCAGCTCCTCCAGCGGCTTGGGATAGGTGACGTCCTGGAGACGCTCCATGCGCTCCTCGTACTCCACGCCGTCCGCCTTCATCGCGGCGACCGCCTCGCCGCGCGCCTTGTTCTGCTGGGCGGCGAGGATCTGGCGCGGGTCGTCGAGGGTGGACTCCACGACGGAGACCATGTCGAGCGCGTACGACGGAGACTCCGGGTCCAGCAGCTCGAACGCGGCCAGCGCGAACGTCGACAGCGGCTGGTTCAGCGCGAAGTCCTGCTGGAGGTCGACGGTGAGCCGGACGACGCGGCCGGTGGCGTCCGGCACGGCGAGCTTCTCCACGATCCCGCCGTCGAGCAGCGAACGGTAGATCGCGATCGCCCGCCGGATGTGCCGCAACTGCTGCTTGCGCGGCTCGTGGTTGTCCTCCAGCAGCCGCCGCATCGCCTCGAACGCGTTGCCGGGCCGGGCGATCACGGACAGCAGCATCGTGTGCGTCACCCGGAACCGCGACGTCAGCGGCTCCGGCTCGGAGTCGATGAGCTTCTCGAAGGTGTTCTCCGTCCAGCCGACGAAGCCCTCCGGAGCCTTCTTGCGCACCACCTTGCGGCGCTTCTTCGGGTCGTCGCCGGCCTTCGCGAGCGCCTTCTCGTTCTCGATGACGTGCTCGGGGGCCTGCGCGACGACCAGGCCCGCCGTGTCGAAGCCCGCCCGCCCGGCCCGGCCCGCGATCTGGTGGAACTCGCGCGCCCGCAGCGTCCGCACCCGGCTGCCGTCGTACTTGGTCAGTGCCGTGAACAGCACCGTGCGGATGGGCACGTTGACGCCGACACCGAGGGTGTCCGTACCGCAGATGACCTTCAGCAGTCCGGCCTGGGCGAGCTTCTCCACCAGGCGCCGGTACTTGGGCAGCATGCCGGCGTGGTGCACGCCGATGCCGTGCCGCACGTAACGCGAGAGGTTGCGGCCGAACTTGGTGGTGAAGCGGAAGTTGCCGATCAGCTCGGCGATCTTCTCCTTCTCCTCCCGCGAGCACATGTTGATGCTCATCAGCGCCTGCGCCCGCTCCACCGCCTGTGCCTGCGTGAAGTGCACGATGTAGACGGGCGCCTGCCTCGTCTCCAGCAGGTCGGTGAGGGTCTCGGTGAGCGGCGTGTACCGGTACTCGTACGACAGCGGCACCGGCCGGGTGGCCGAACGGACCACCGCGGTCGGGCGGCCGGTTCGACGGGCGAGGTCCTTCTCGAAGAAGGACACGTCGCCGAGGGTCGCCGACATGAGGACGAACTGCGCCTGCGGCAGTTCCAGGATCGGGATCTGCCAGGCCCAGCCGCGGTCGCCCTCCGCGTAGAAGTGGAACTCGTCCATGACGACCTGGCCGACGTCGGCGTCCTTGCCGTCGCGCAGCGCGATCGAGGCCAGCACTTCGGCCGTGCAGCAGATGACCGGGGCGTCGGCGTTGACCGACGCGTCGCCCGTGAGCATGCCGACGTTCTCCGTGCCGAAGATCTTGCACAGTTCGAAGAACTTCTCCGACACCAGCGCCTTGATCGGAGCGGTGTAGAAGGTGACCTCGTCACGGGCGAGCGCCGCGAAGTGCGCACCTGCCGCGATCATGCTCTTGCCGGAGCCGGTGGGCGTCGACACGATCACGTTCGCGCCGGAGACGGCCTCGATCAGCGCCTCCTCCTGATGCGGGTAGAGCGTGAGACCCCGCTCCTGCGCCCAGGACTCGAAGGCGTCGTACAGGGCGTCGGGATCTGCGGTCGGCGGCAACTGATCGATGAGGGTCACGCCCCCATCTTGCCTGCCCCGGCGGCCCAGGGGGGAATCGGCTGCCCGCCCGAAGATCACGGCGGCTACGCTGTGTCGCCGACGGAGCGTCATCGCACCCGGTCAACTGGACAGCGGCACACGAGGAATGGGGCGGGCACGGCCATGATGGGACCAGCACACTCACTGTCGGGCGCCGCCGCCTGGCTCGGCGTGGGCGCGGCCGCCGCCGCGGCCGGCCACTCGATGCCCTGGCCGGTGCTGCTGGCGGGTGCGCTGATCTGCGCCGGCGCCGCGCTCGCGCCGGACCTCGACCACAAGGCCGCGACGATCTCCCGCGCCTTCGGGCCCCTCTCGCGCTGGCTGTGCGAGATCGTGGACAAGCTCTCCTACGCCGTCTACAAGGCCACGAAGAAGCAGGGCGACCCGCGCCGCTCCGGCGGACACCGCACGCTGACGCACACCTGGCTGTGGGCGGTCGCGATCGGCGCGGGCAGTTCGGCGCTGGCGATCACCGGCGGCCGCTGGGCGGTCCTGGCACTGCTCTTCGTGCACATGGTGCTGGCCATCGAGGGACTGCTGTGGCGGGCGACGCGCGGATCCGGCAGCGACGTGCTGGTGTGGCTGCTGGCGGCGACCAGTGCGTGGATCCTCGCCGGCATCCTGGACAAGCCGGGCAACGGCGCGGACTGGCTGTTCGCCGAGCCGGGTCAGGAGTACCTGTGGCTGGGTCTGCCGATCCTGCTCGGCGCCCTGGTGCACGACATCGGGGACGCGCTGACCGTCTCGGGCTGCCCGATCCTGTGGCCCATCCCGATCGGCCGCAAGCGCTGGTACCCGATCGGTCCGCCCAAGGCGATGCGGTTCCGGGCGGGCAGCTGGGTCGAGCTGAGGGTGCTGATGCCGGTGTTCATGCTGCTCGGGGGAGTGGGCGGGGCGGTCGCGCTCAACGTCATCTGACGGGCGCGGGTCAGCTCGCGGTGCCCTCGCCGTACCGACGCTCGAACCGGGCTGTCCGGCCCTCGGTGTCCACCGTGCGTGCCGTGCCGGTGGAGAAGGGGTGACTCTTCGAGGAGATCTCCACGCCCACGACCGGGCGGCTCTCACCGTCGTCCCATTCGATGGTCTGATCGCCGGAGGCGGTGGAGCGGGTCAGGAAGGCGTGACCGGCGGCGCGATCGCGGAAGAGACCGGGTGGTAGCCGGGGTGCGTGTCCTGCTGCATGCGTGCTCCTCGTGCGGTGGGGCCGGCGTGCGCCTGGGTCAGCCGGAGAGGGCGTCCTCGTCGACGACGTGCATCGCAGCCTCCTCGGCGGAGGCGGCGGCACCGTCGATGCCGACGTCCGTGGCGACCATGGCGCTCTCCTCGTCCTCGTGGGCTCCCTCGTCCGGCGCCACGAGCCGGCCGGAGCGGGCGGCGCCCACCTCGTTGTCCAGGGGTTCCCCGTCGGTGTCGTCGCAGTCGCCGATGCCGTCGCCGTCGGGTGCGGCGAGATCGGGCTGCTCCTCGGCGAGCCGTTGGTCCAGGGTCTCGCCGCGCCGGCGCTCCTCGGCCGTCACACCGGTGTGCTCCACCGCCCACGGCCGCTCCGGAGGGGACCAGCCGCGGTCCAGGGGGTCGTCGACGCCGTCGTTCTCCAGCGTGTCCTCCGCGTCCAGCAGCCCCGCGTCGTCCTGGATCTCGGACGCGTCGGGCTGGTAGACGTCGTCCCCCCATCCGTCGGCACTGTTCACGGGTACCTCCAGGGGTGACGGGCCCGTCCTCACCACGGTGCGGCCACGGGACACCTCGCGCGGGCCGGCGGCCGGGCAGGACGTGCTCCGGCAGAACCGCCCGGCCACGTTCCGCGAGGGTGCCCTTCTCCAGCGTTCCACCCCGCTTCGGGGGCGCGCAACGGCAGCGACCCGCGAACGGTCGCCGGGCGCCGCGTGGGCCGTCACCGGTCGTCGGACGTGACGGTGAAGGGGTGGGCGGCGCGCGGTCACCAGCCGTCTCACCCGGGCGACCCGAACGGGGCCGGCCCCGCCCTCAGCCGTGCCACGACCTCCACAGCGCCGCGTACGCTCCCTCCGCCGCGACCAGCTCCGCGTGGCTGCCCAGTTCGCTGATGCGGCCGTTCTCGACGACGGCGATGACGTCGGCGTCATGGGCGGTGTGCAGGCGGTGGGCGATGGCGACGACCGTGCGGCCGTCCAGGACGCGCGCCAGGGACCGTTCCAGATGGCGGGCGGCGCGCGGGTCGAGCAGCGACGTCGCCTCGTCCAGGACCAGCGTGTGCGGGTCGGCCAGCACCAGCCTGGCCAGGGCGATCTGCTGGGCCTGGGCCGGCGTGAGCGTGAGTCCGCCCGAGCCGACCTCGGTGTCCAGGCCGTCGTCCAGGGCCCGCGCCCAGACGTCCGCGTCGACGGCGCCCAGTGCCGCCCACAGCTCCGCGTCCCCGGCGCCGGGGCGCGCGAGCCGGAGGTTGTCGCGGAGCGAGCCGACGAACACGTGGTGCTCCTGGTTGACCAGCGCCACGTGCGAGCGGACTCCCTCGGCGGTCATCCTGGACAGCTCGGCGCCGCCCAGCGTGACCCGGCCGCCCCGGGGCGCGTAGACGCCGGCGAGGAGCCGGCCCAGCGTGGACTTGCCCGCGCCCGACGGCCCGACCAGGGCCAGTCGCGTGCCCGGGGCGACCTTCAGGGACACCTCGCGCAGGACGTCGACGCCCTCGCGGTAGCCGAAGCGGACGCGGTCGGAGTGCACGTCCCGCCCGTCCGGCTCCAGCGTCGCGTCACCGGCGTCCGGCTCGATGTCGCGCACCCCGACGAGGCGGGCCAGGGAGACCTGCGCCACCTGCAGCTCGTCGTACCAGCGCAGGATCAGGTTCACCGGGTCGACGAGCATCTGGGCCAGCAGCGCGCCGGTGGTCAGCTGTCCGACGTCGATCCAGCCCCGCAGGACGAGGAACCCGCCGAGCATGAGGACCGCACCGAGAACGGTCACGTGCACGACGTTGATGACGGGGAAGAGCACCGAGCGCAGCCACAGCGTGTAGCGCTCCCAGGACGTCCACTGCTTGATCCGCAGGTGCGACAGCTCGACGCGGCGGTCGCCGAGGCGGTGGGCCTCGACGGTGCGTCCGGCGTCCACGGTCTCGGCGAGGGCGGCGGCCACGGAGGCGTACCCCGCGGCCTCCGAGCGGTAGCCCGACGGCGCCCGCCGGTAGTACCAGCGGCAGCCGACCACCAGCAGCGGCACCGCGACCAGCACGGCCGGGGCCAGGGCCGGCGCCGTGACGACGAGTCCGCCGAGCAGCAGACCCGCCGACATCACGCCGATCGTCAGCTGGGGCACCGCCTCGCGCATGGCGTTGGCGAGCCGGTCGATGTCCGTGGTGATGCGGGAGAGCAGGTCGCCCGTCCCCGCGCGCTCCAGCACGCCCGGCGGCAGCCCGACGGACCGGACGAGGAAGTCCTCGCGCAGGTCGGCCAGCATCCGCTCGCCGAGCACCGCGCCGCGCAGCCGCACCTCCCGCACAAACGCGGCCTGCACGAGCAGGGCGAGCACGAACAGCGTCGCGGTGAAGCCCAGACGTGTTTCACGGGTCCCCTCCGAGAGCCGTTCCACGAGGCCGCCCAGCAGCCACGGGCCGGCCATGGCGGCGACGGTGGCGACCGTGTTGGCGAGGACCAGGAACAGGAAGGCGCGACGGTGCCGCCGCAGCAGGTCGGCCACGTAGGCGCGGACGGTCGCGGGGGCGGCGACGGGCAGGGTGCTCGCCGTCGTCGGTGCCGCCGGGTCGTACGCCGGCGGCGGCACGCCGATCATGCGGTCTCCTCGATCTCTCGCAGTGCGTCCGGCCGGGTGTCCCCGAGTTCCGCGAGGGCGCCGTTCAGGGCGGTCTCCTCGTCGGTCTCCCGGGTCACCACGGCGCGGTAGAGCGGTTCGGTGTGCAGCAGTTCGCGGTGCGGGCCGGCCGCCGCGACCCGGCCCTCGTGCACGAGGACCACGCGGTCGGCGCGGTCCAGGAGCAGCGGGGACGAGGTGAACACCACCGTCGTGCGCCCGGCGCGCACCTCGCGCAGGCCCTCGGCGATGCGCGCCTCGGTGTGGGAGTCGACGGCCGAGGTGGGTTCGTCCAGGACGAGGACCTCGGGGTCGGTGAGCAGGGAGCGGGCCAGGGCCAGCCGTTGGCGCTGGCCGCCGGAGAGGGAACGGCCGCGTTCGGTGATGTGGGCGTCCATCGGGTCCTCGGCGTCGTGCGAGCCCTGGACCAGGGCGTCGAGGACGTCGTCGCACCGGGCGGCGGCGAGTGCCGTCGCCGCGTCGACCGCGCCCGAGGCGGGCACGTCGAGCAGCTCGCGCAGGGATCCGGACAGCAGCACCGGGTCCTTGTCCTGGACGAGGACGGCGGTGCGCGCGGTCTCCAACGGCAGTTCGTCCAGCGGGACTCCGCCGAGCAGCACCGAGGGGCCGTCGTGCACGCAGTGACCACCGAGGCGTTCCGCCAGCCGACCCGCCGCGTCGGGATCGCCGCACACCACGGCGGTGAGGCGGGCGGCCGGGGCGAGCAGGCCCGTGGCCGGGTCGTACAGCTCGCCCGAAGGCAGCTCCGCGGCGCGCGATCCGCCGACGTCCGTGGGCCGTTCCAGCGACAGCACGCGGGCGGCGCGCGTCGCCGAGGGACGGGAGAAGGAGTAGGCCATCGCGATCTCCTCGAAGTGGCGGAGGGGATAGGTCAGCACCATGACCGAGCTGTAGACGGTGACCAGTTCGCCGACCGAGATCCGTCCCTGACGGGCCAGATGGACGCCGTAGAGCACGACGGCGATCAGCAGCAGGCCGGGCAGGAGGACCTGGACGGCGCTGATCAGGGACCACATGCGGGCGTTGCGCACGGCGGCGTGCCGGACCTCCTGGGAGGCGCTGCGGTAGCGGTCGAGGAACAGCTCCTCGCCGCCGATACCGCGCAGCACCCGCAGCCCGGCCACGGTGTCCGACGCCAGTTCGGTGGCGCGTCCGGCCTTCTCGCGCTGGACGTCCGCGCGGCGTGTCGCGGGCGGCAGCAACGGCAGCACCGCCAGCGCGAGGACGGGCAGGCCCACGGCGACGACGACGCCCAGGGCCGGCTGGTAGACGACGAGCCCGACGCAGACGGCGCAGACGGTGAGCGCCGCCGCGGTGAACCGGGACACCGCCTCGACGAACCATCCCACCTTCTCGACGTCGCCGGTCGACACGGCCACGACCTCGCCGGCCGCGACGCGCCGGGTCAGAGCGGAGCCCTGCCGGGCGGCCTGACGGGCGAGCAGCTGCTGGAGGCGGGCGGCCGCGGTGATCCAGTTGGTGACGGTGGCCCGGTGCAGGAACGTGTCACCGACCGCGGTGGCGGCGCCGAACAGCGCCATCAGCCCGCCGGCGAGCGCGAGACGCGCGCCGGAGCGGTCGACGACGGCCTCGATGGCGAAGCCGACGCAGAACGGCTGTGCCGAGACGGCCAGGAAGTGGAGCAGGCCCCAGGCCAGGGCCTTGAACTGACCGCCCACCTGGTTGCGGGCGAGCCACCACAGCAATCGGGGTCCCGAGCGTGCGTCCGGCACACCCGGGTCGGGATACGGAAGGTCTTGGATCTGCATGACGTCCCAGTGGCTCGTGTCAGGGGATGGGGGGAGGCGGCCGCGAGGGAACGGCGACAACAAACCGTGACAGGGTCGCGTCGCAGGGTGGCCGCGATCAACTCATTTTCCGAGGACGCCGTCCGATCGGCACCGGCGTGTGATGCGTCACTCATGGCGTGATTTACACGGTCGCAACACAGAGGTCTTCCGCGCGAGCGAGGCCACCTCCAGAGTGATCGCTACGGAAGCCGCTTTCCGTATCGCAGAAGTCCTGCTCGGCTTCTGTGAGTCCGCGTCCCCTCTAGGAGTGCTCGTGCCGCAGTCCGTACCGTCCCTGCCGCGACGCGTCGCACGCATACTGCGTACCTCCCTCTTCGCCCAGGTCGCCGTCGCGCTGGTGCTCGGCATCGTCGTCGGGAAGCTGTGGCCCGGCGTGGCCACGGACCTCAAGCCGCTCGGCGACGGTTTCACCCGGCTCATCAAGACGGTGATCTCGCCGCTGGTGTTCTGCGTGGTGGTCGTCGGCGTGGCCAAGGCCGGTGATCTCAAGGCGTTCGGCCGGATCGGGCTCAAAGCCCTCATCTGGTTCGAGATCGCGTCCACGGCCGCCCTGCTCATCGGCCTGGTGGCCGCCAACGTCGTCCAGCCCGGCTCGGGGATGAACGTCGACCCCGCCACGCTCGACGCCTCGGCGGTCGAGGCCAAGACCGGCGGCGGCTCACTGCCCTCGACGACCGAGTTCGTCCTGAACGCGCTGCCCACCAGCTTCGTCGGCGCCTTCGCCGAGAACGAGCTGCTCCAGGTGCTCGTCCTGGCCTGCCTGGTCGGCGCGGCGCTGCTGCACCTCGGACACACCAGGGTGCCCCAGGTCCTGCCCGCCATCGAGCAGGCGCAGGAGGTCGTCTTCGCGGTCGTCGGCTTCGTCATGCGGCTGGCCCCGATCGCCGTCTTCGGTGCGATGGCCGTCCTGGTCGGCCAGTACGGGCTCGGCGTGATGAGGACGTACGCCAAGCTGATCGTCCTGTGCTACGTGGCCGCCGCGCTGTTCATCGCGCTGCTCGCCGTCGCCCTGCGGATGGTGACCGGCCTGAGCCTGTGGAAGTTCCTGCGCTACATCCGCGAGGAGATGCTGCTCGCGCTCGGCACCGCGTCCACCGAGTCCGTCATGCCGCGGGTGATGCAGAAGCTGCGCAAGGCGGGGGCCCGCGACGACGCGGTGGGCCTGGTGCTGCCCACGGGTTACTCCTTCAACCTCGACGGCGCCTCGCTCTACCTGTCCATCGGCACGCTGTTCATCGCCCAGGCCGTGGGCGTCGACCTTACCCTCGGGCAGCAGATCACCGTGGTCCTGGTGCTCATGCTCACCAGCAAGGGCATGGCGGGCATCCCCGGCTCCGCCTTCCTCGCCCTGTCCGCGACCGCCTCCTCGCTGGGGGCGGTCCCCGCCGGCGCGGTGGCGCTGCTGCTGGGCGTGGACCGCATCATGGACTCGATGCGCGTCGTCACGAACCTTCTCGGCAACTGCGTGGCGGTCTTCGCCGTCTCCCGCTGGGAGGGCGCGCTGGACGTGGGGCGGGCGAAGAAGGTACTGGACGGTCAGGCCGTGTCCGGTCCGGACGCGGAAGGCGTGGAGCCCGGCGCCCCGGTCGGCGACGCCGCCACCGGCACCTCCATCGGCGCCCCGGCGGCCGGGGAAAGCGAGCCGGCCTCCGGTGTTCCGGCCCAGCCCGAGCCGAAGGAGCGCATCCCCGAGGTGAGCTGACGAGGTGGCAGAACGAACAGGTCGCGGCCCCCGTTCCGGCAGTGCGGAGCGGGGGCCGCGCCCTGTCCGCGGTGCGGAGGGGGGAGCGGGGTGGCGGCACCCTGTCGGTGTTTCGCACGGACGAGCGCGGGCCGCGGTCTGCCGGTGTTCCGGAGGGGCGAGCGGGCGCTGCGGGGTGTCCGCCGGGCGGAAGGGTGAGCGGAAGGCGCGGCCCGTTCGTGTTCCCGGCGGGTGCGACGGGGCCGCGGCCGGTCGGTGTCCCGGAGGGGCGAGCGCGGGGCGCGCGGTTCGTGTTCCCGGCGGGTGGGCGGGGAGGGCCGGCTGACGCCCACCGGTCTCAGCAGCGCCCCACGGGCGTCCCGTCGATCAGCGTGTCCAGCAGCTCCCCGAGCACCGCCCGCTCCACGTCCGTCAGCGGAGCGAGGATCTCCCGTGCGGCCGACTGGCGCGCCCGGCGCAGCTCGCGCAGCGCGTCACGGCCCTCGTCGGTCAGCTCGATGCGGATCACGCGGCGGTTCGTCGGATCCGGCGCCCTGCGCACCTTGCCGTTCGCCTCGAGCCCGTCGACCAGCGTCGTCACCGCGCGCGGCACGACCTCCAGGCGCTCGGCGAGGTCCGCCATCCGAGGCGGTGCGCTGAAGTGGGCGAGGGTGCGCAGCAGACGGGACTGGGCGGGGGTGACGCCCAGGTCGGACAGCTCCAGATGGCGCTTCTGGATGCGGTGCACCCGGCGGGTGAACCGCAGCAGCTGCTCGGCGAGCGCGCCGTCGGGATCGGGGGTGGCCATGCGGGAACAATATCAGGATGCCGTTCATTGTGAGTATAGGTAACAATGACCTACGCTCCACACAGTCCCTCCTCTCACCTCCCGTAGGAGCCCATGCACCCCGACACACCGGATCTCTGGACCCCACCCGCCGACGCCGCCGAACAGCCCCGGCAGGTGCGCCGCATCCTGAGGCTCTTCCGTCCCTACAGAGGCCGCCTCGCCGTCGTCGGTCTGCTGGTCGCTGCCTCGTCGCTGGTCTCGGTGGCCACGCCGTTCCTGCTCAAGGAGACCCTCGATGTCGCCATCCCCCAAGGCCGCACCGGCCTGCTGAGTCTGCTCGCCCTCGGCATGATCCTCAGTGCCGTCCTCGCGGGCGTCCTCGGCGTCCTGCAGACCCTGATCTCCACCACGGTCGGGCAGCGCGTCATGCACGACCTGCGCACCGCCGTCTACGGCCGCCTCCAGCGCATGTCGCTCGCGTTCTTCACGCGTACGCGCACCGGCGAGGTGCAGTCCCGCATCGCCAACGACATCGGCGGCATGCAGGCGACCGTCACCTCCACGGCCACCTCCCTGGTCTCCAACTTCACCAGCGTCGTCGCCACGATCGTCGCCATGGTCGCCCTCGACTGGCGGCTGACCGTCGTCTCGCTGCTCCTGCTGCCGGTCTTCGTGTGGATCAGCCGCCGCGTCGGCAACGAACGCCGGAAGATCACCACCCAGCGTCAGAAACAGATGGCCGCGATGGCCGCCACCGTCACCGAGTCGCTGTCCGTGAGCGGCATCCTCCTCGGCCGCTCCATGGGCCGCGCCGACTCCCTCACGCGCTCCTTCGCCGACGAGTCGGAACACCTGGTCGACCTCGAGGTGCGGTCGAACATGGCCGGCCGCTGGCGCATGGCCGTCATCGGGATCGTCATGTCCGCCATGCCGGCGTTCATCTACTGGACCGCGGGCATGGCCCTCCAACTCGGCGGACCGGACGTCTCCCTGGGCACCATCGTCGCCTTCGTCTCGCTCCAGCAGGGCCTGTTCCGCCCGGCCGTGAGCCTGCTGTCGACCGGCGTGCAGATCCAGACCTCGCTCGCGCTCTTCCAGCGCATCTTCGAGTACCTCGACCTGCCCGTGGACATCACCGAGCGCGCGAACCCCCGCCACCTCGACGAGGTCAAGGGCGAGGTCCGCTTCGAGGACGTGTCCTTCCACTACGAGGACCAGGACGAAGCCGTCCTCCAGGGTGTCGACCTCACTGTCCCGGCGGGCCGCAGCCTCGCGGTCGTCGGCCCGACGGGCGCCGGCAAGTCCACCCTGGGCTACCTCGTGCCCCGGCTGTACGACGTGACGGGCGGCAGGGTCACCCTCGACGGGGTCGACGTCCGCGACCTCGACTTCGACACCCTCGCGCGCGCGGTCGGCGTCGTCTCGCAGGAGACCTACCTCTTCCACGCCTCCGTCGCCGAGAACCTGCGCTTCGCCAAACCGGACGCCACCGACGAGGAATTGCACGCGGCGGCGAGGGCGGCCCAGATCCACGACCACATCGCCGCCCTGCCCGACGGCTACGACACCGTCGTCGGCGAGCGCGGCCACCGCTTCTCCGGGGGCGAGAAACAGCGCCTGGCCATCGCCCGCACCATCCTGCGCGACCCTCCGGTACTGATCCTCGACGAGGCCACCAGCGCCCTGGACACCCGCACCGAGCACGCCGTCCAAGAGGCCATCGACGCGCTCTCGGCCGACCGCACCACCCTCACCATCGCCCACCGGCTGTCCACCGTCCGCAGCGCGGACCAGATCGTGGTCCTCGACGCCGGCCGGGTGGCCGAACGCGGCACGCACGAGGAACTCCTGGCGCGGGACGGACGGTACGCGGCCCTGGTGCGGCGGGACGCCCGTTTGGAGCCGACCGGACGCTGAGACGCCCGGTCCTGGCAATTTTGTGATGATATGCGGGTTACCGTGCCCGCATGCAGATGAACACCCCGCCACGGAGCACGGTTCGCATCACACGCCGAGACCGTGTCGCCCTCATCGCGACCGGAGCCGTCCTGGCCGGCGCCGCCGTGGCGGTGCCGTTGCTGAACACCGACGGCCACCGGGAGAAGAAGCCGACGACCCTGGTCATCCCGGAGGGCTGGCGGGCCGCCCAGATCTACGCGGCCATCGACAAGGCCCTCGCCCTCCCCGCCGGAACCACCAGGGGGACCCTGCCCCGCGCCGGGCTGAAGCTGCCGAGCGAAGCGGACGGCAATCCGGAGGGCTACCTCTTCCCGGCGACCTATCGGCTGGACGAGAAGTCGACACCGCGGACACTGCTGACGTACATGGTCGACACGGCCAACAGGAAGTTCAACGGCACGCCGATCGCCGCAGGGGCACAGCGCGACGCGATGAACGTCTACCAGGCCGTCACCATCGCCAGCATCGTCCAGGCCGAGGCCGCCACCGGGGCCGACATGGGCAAGGTGGCCCGGGTGGTGTTCAACCGGCTGGAGCGCGGCATGCCCCTGCAGATGGACTCCACCCTCCACTACGCCCTCAACCGCTTCACCCTGCGGACGAGCGACCGGGACACCCGGACCGACAGTCCCTACAACTCCTACGAGCGCATGGGGCTGCCGCCGACACCGATCGACAACCCGGGCGAGGAGGCCCTGCGGGCCGCGATCGACCCGCCCGCGGGCGAATGGCTGTACTTCGTCACCGTCCGACCGGGCGACACGCGCTTCACGGCCGACTTCGCGGAACACCGGCGCAACGTCGACGAGTTCGAACGCGCCCTGCGCAGCGCACGGACGGTCCCGCCGTCACCCGGGTGACGGCGAGGCGTCAGGCGGCGACCGGCTCCGCCGTGGGTGTGGCGAGCAGCCGTCCGATGTCCCGGACGGCCGCGCGGCCGGCCCGGTTGGCGCCGATCGTGCTCGCGGAGGGCCCGTAACCGACGAGGTGGACACGGGGGTCGGCGACCGCGCGCGTGCCCTCGAGGCGGATCCCGCCGCCGGGCTCGCGCAGTTTCAGCGGCGCGAGATGGTCGACGGCCGCCCGGAACCCGGTCGCCCAGAGGATGACGTCGGCGGGCACGTGCCGTCCGTCGTTCCACTCCACGCCGTCCGGGGTGATGCGGTCGAACATCGGTTGCCGGTCGAGCACTCCGTCCGCGAGGCCCTGCCTGACCGCGTCGTTCAGCGGCAGCCCGGTAACGGAGACGACGCTCTTCGGCGGCAGCCCCCGCCGTACGCGCTCCTTCACGAGGGCGACCGCGGCGCGGCCCGCCTCCTCGTCGAAGGGGCCCTCGCGAAAGACGGGCGGGCGCCGCGTCACCCAGGTGGTGTCCGCCGCGTACGGGGCGAGCTCCAGCAGGTGCTGGGTGCCGGACGCGCCGCCGCCCACCACGACCACCCGCTGTCCCGCGAACGCCTCGGGCCCCGGATACCGGGCGGTGTGCAGCTGCCGGCCGCGGAAGGTCTCCTGGCCGGGGTAGCGCGGCCAGAACGGCCGGTCCCAGGTGCCCGTGGCGTTGATCAGCGCCTTGGCGGCCCAGGTCCCGTCCGACGTCTCGACGAGCAGCCGTCCCTCGGGCCCCTCGCGCACGGCCCGCACGTCGACCGGCCGCCGCACCCGCAGGTCGAAGGCGCGCTCGTAGCGGTCGAAGTACTCGGCGATCACCTCGGACGACGCCCGCGCCGGATCCGCCCCGGTCAGCTCCATGCCGGGCAGGGCGTGCATCCCGTGCACCCGGCCGTACGTCAGGGAGGGCCACCGGAACTGCCAGGCTCCGCCCGGGCCGGGGGAGTGGTCGAGCACCACGAAGTCGCGCTCCGGTGCCAAACCGGCGCGCCGCAGGTGATAGGCGCCGGCCAGACCCGCCTGACCGGCGCCTATGACGACCACCTCGACCTCACGTATGTCGTTCACGCTTCCCCCAACAGCGCCGCGGCCGTCGATCTTCCCGCAGCTCGCGCAGCTCCCGCAGCTCCGGCCGCCCGGCTTCCGCCGCCCCGGCCCCTCCGGCTGCCGCCCGTACCGTGGCCGGGCGCTCGAGAGGGTGTGGAATCCCGCTTGTGGGTCAGGATGGGGGCATGTCAGATGCGTTCACCACTCGAGTCCTGCACATCGCCTCCGGCTCCCGGGAACGGGTCGTCGACCTCACCGGGGACTGCGAGGCCTTCCTGCGGGAGACGGCCGCGGGACGCGACGGCCTCCTCAACGTCTTCGTCCCGCACGCCACGGCCGGCATCGCGATCATCGAGACCGGCGCGGGCAGCGACGACGACCTGCTCGCCGCCCTGCACACCCTCCTGCCCGCTGACGACCGCTGGCAGCACCGCCACGGCAGCCCGGGCCACGGCCGCGACCATGTCCTGCCGGCCTTCGTCCCGCCCCACGCGACCCTCCCGGTCGTGGCCGGGCGCCTGGAGCTGGGCACCTGGCAGTCGGTGTGCCTGGTGGACACCAACAAGGACAACCCGGAGCGCAAGGTGCGGCTGAGCTTCCTGGGCTGAGCGACGACCCGGGGAGCGCCGGGATGACGGCGACCACGCGCCGTCGACGCTACTCGCGGGTTGCGGAGTCGCTCCTGACGGCGTCGGCAGGCTTCGTTTTCAGGGCACCCGTCGTTCGCACGCGGACCGGCCTGGGGTAAGGTCCCCACCGTTTCGGTCACCGACAGATGGTGGGCCGGTGCGGTGAGTGTCGGAGGACAGGACGGTGGAATCCCGGGTGGGCGAAGGTGGATCCGTGGACCTGGACGGCACCCGGTGGGACGAGATGTCTCCGCAGCCGCTGCTGACGCGCGACTACGAGAGGAACCCCTCCCTCGTGTACGAGCGGCTGCGGCAGCAGCACGGACCGGTCGCGCCGGTCGACCTGCTGGGCGTGCCCGCCTGGCTGGTCCTCGGCTACCGCGAGGCCCTCCAGGTGCTCCAGGACGACGACGGCTGGCCCAAGGGGCTGGAGAACTGGCGGGCCCGCTCCGAGGGCAGGGTGCCGGCCGACTGGCCGCTCGGACCGTCCCTGGAGGTCAACCACGTACTGATCCAGGGCGGCCCCGGCTACCGGCCGCTGCGGACGGCGTGGGACGCGGCGCTCAAGCCGTTCCAGGACCCCCGCAACCCCCAGGCGAAACGACTGAAGGCGGCCGTCACCGTCTACGCCGACGAACTGATCACCCTGATCGCACAGGGCGGCGGCGTCGGAGTCGCGGACCTGTCCGCCCAGTTCTCCCGGCCGCTGCCGCTGATGGTGGCCAGCCGGCTGCTCGGGTTCCCCGGCTCGCAGGGCGACGACGCGCTGATGGACATGTGGCGGGTGCTGGACGCGGGCTCGGACGCCGAGGCCGCCCTGGAGAGGCTGCTCGCGACGCTGGCGGAGCTGGCCGCGATGAAGATGGACGAGCCCGGCGACGACTTCCCCTCCCGCCTCCTGGCGGCCCATCCCGACCTCACGCTCGACGAGCTGGCCCGCGAGCTGTTCATGCTGCTCGGCATGACCTCCGACCACGTCGGCATCCTCATGTCCAACACGGTCGTCGAGGTGGTGTCCGGTGAGAGCGGCGTGCGCGCGAGCCTGTCCGCCGGGATGGTCCGGGAGACCATGAACCGGGTGGTGATGCGCAAGCCGCCGCTGGTGAACTTCGTCCCGCGGTTCGCGGCGCGGGACACCCCGCTCGGGAAGTACACGATCGGCCGGGGCGACCCGGTATGGGTCTCCTCCGCCGCCGCGCACGCCGACCCCGTCTTCGCCGACCACGTGGCGTCGGGTCCGACGATCAGCACCCGGGCCCATCTGTCCTGGGGCGCCGGTCGCCGGCAGTGCCCGGCACGCGAACTCGCGTCCACGGTCGCGGCGGTCGGCGTGGGCCGCCTGTTCGAGCGGTTCTCCCGCCTGGAGCTCGCCCTGCCGGCCGATCAACTGCCGTGGCGTTCCTCGCCGTTCATGCGCGGTCTGCGTTCGCTTCCGGTGCGGTACGAGCTGGCACCGGTGCCCGTGCGGCCCTCCGCGGCCGGTCCGGCTCCGCAGCCGGAGGGGGAGCCGGTGCTGCCGGATCCCTCCGCCCGCCAGCGCTCCTCGCTGTGGCGCTATCTGACGGGCCTCATCCGCGCCGGCCGCTGACCCGGTCCCCGGGACCCAGGGCCGGTCGAGAACAACCCGGCCCGGGGCGGGCCGGGCGAAAGGGAGCCGGCCCGGGGCGGGCCGGCCGCGCTCCCCCGTCGTGAGCTCTCCCTCCCCGACGCCGCTCACCCCATGCTCTTGGCGCCGTCCAGGGACTCCCGGATGATGTCGGCGTGACCGGCGTGCTGGGCCGTCTCGCCGATGATGTGCACCAGCACCCGGCGGGCCGACCAGCGCTTGCCGGACTCGAACCACGGGGCCTGCGGCAGCGGGTGGGACACGTCCAGGTCCGGCAGGGCGGCGACCACCTCGTCCGTACGGCGGGCCACCGCCGCGTACTCCTCCAGCACCCCGGCCAGGGTCTCGCCGGGCAGCAGCCGGAACTCGTCGGCGCGCCGGGCCCAGTCCTCCTCGGTCATCTGCGTGAAGTCGCCCATGGCCGACGGGCCGTCGAGGATGAAGCCCACCCAGTTCCGTTCGACCGCCGTGACGTGCTTGACCAGGCCGCCCAGGCACAGCTCGCTGACCGTGGTCCTGCGCGCCGCCTGCTCGTCGCTGAGGCCGCGGGTGGTGACGCGGAGGAACTCGCGGTGGTGGGCCAGCGCCTCCAGCAGGTCGGCGCACTCGCCGGTGAGGGCGAGGGTGGTGGGGGCGGTGAGGGGCTGCGTCGTGGTCATCGTCTTCGGCCTTCCGTCGGTGGTGTTCCGTGGACAAGCACCACGTTAGAAGCCGTATAGGTCGGATCCTGACCTAAAGAGAACCGATCGGGGGACGGAATTCGGAGGGCGCACCTCCCCACGCCGCCGCGCACAGTCCCCGCTCCACCTCGTCGGTGTAGACGGCCGCGGCCGGCCAGGCCCGGGCGAAACGGCCGGTGTCCGCCGGGAGCAGACGGCCGAAGGCGTCGCGGGAGCGGTCCGCCGCGGCCGCGTGCAGCTCGTTGAGGAGATCACCCGCCGTGGCGAGGCCGAGACGCCGCAGCCGGGCGCTGTCACCCGACGCGCTCCCCGGGAACGCCAGGACGCGACGGCCACCGGACACCGCCTGCCGGACCCGGCGTCGCAGCAGGTGCAGCGGTGCCTCGTCCAGGACGGACGCGAGCGTGGACGGCGGCGGGACCGAACCGGCCGGCAGGTCCGCGCGCCGCAGACGGTCCAGGCCGAGGTCCACCCGGGCGGTGGGGTCGGTGGGGTGTTCGGCGGCGGGCAACAGGGCACGGGGGAGCGGCCCGGGCGCGAGACGCGCGACGACCCGCAGTCTGCTGCCCCGGGCGTCGGCGAGGAGACGCAGGTTGTCGCGGTGGGGGAGGGCGGGGTGGTCGTGGGCGGCGGCCAGCCGCACGGGCAGGCCCGCGCAGTCGGCCAGCAGACAGTCCCCGGTCGTCTCCCGGACCGTCCCGGCGAGGGTGACGTCGAGGAAGAGCAGGTCGTGCCCGCCGTTCAGCGCGCGCGCCACCTGCTGGTCGACGGGCACCGCCCACAGCCGGTCCAGCGGCTCCTCGCGCCACCCGGCGCCCGACGCGCGCACCGCCCTGACCCCCGCCCCCGCGCCGAGCCGGCCCGTCGGGGACACGGTGGCGCCGGACACCGCGAGGCCCGCGCGCGACAGTTCACGGTGGGTCAACGCGGTGTCGCCGATCCGTACGGCCCGGTCCGCGGCACCGGTCGCCCGGCCGGGACCGCCCGGTGCCACGTCGGAGACCGTGTGCAGACGGCCCTGCGCGTCGGCGGTCCAGGTGACCGCGCCCGCGTATCCGGTCGCCGTGAGGACGGGCTCGGAGAAGAGCCCGTACAGGCGCAGGGACCCGTCCGGGCGGTAGGGCCGGCGGGCCGTGCCGCGCAGCGCGGACAGCTCCGGACCGGCGGCGTCCGGCAGGCGGTGGGCGATGCCGAGGACCTCACGGAACCTCGTCCGCGTCCGTCGTCCGGAACGAGTACCTGTGGACGGCCGAGCCCGTCGCGCCGGCACCTGCGCGGGACACCGCGCGTTCCCGGCCGGTGCCGTCAGCCCTCGACCCAGCCGTGGTTCTTGGCGAACTGGGCGAGGCCGGAGCGGACCTGGAGGATCTGCTCGCCGGTCAGCGAGGGCGCCGCCGTCAGCAGGGCCTCCGTGACGTCCCGGGTGAACTCCTCCGTGCTGAGCACGTCGCACAGGTCGTCGTCGGACGCGAGCGGCTTGCCGTCCTCGCCCCGCGCGAGCCGTACGCCCGACGCCTTCGGGCCGCGCTCGCCGTCCTCGATCTCGAACTCCACCACGACGCCCCGCCGCACCTGCGACTCGGGCATCAGCATGTCGTTCACGTGCAGGAACACATCCTCGCCGCCGTCGTCCGGCGCGATGAACCCGTAACCCCGCTGGCTGTCGAAACGCACCACACGACCAGCAACCATCCCGAACCCCCAACAACCTCGACACACCCATGTCGGTGGACCTGGTCAGATCGTAGTCACCCCGACGGACCCCGAGCGACTCCCGGGGGCTCACCGCGCACGGCACGGCGCGGTGAGCGGTTCCCTCACCGCGCGTGCGGCGGGGTGAGGGTCGTCGCGCCACCACGCCGGACGGACCGCGACGGGCTCGGCGTCGCGCACCGGCCGGTGGACGATCCGGGGCCGCGGGCGTGGTTCGCGGTCGCCTCGGCACTGCTCCCGAGGCCGCGGCCGGTGACGATCACCGTGAGCCCGGTCGTCGACGTCGTGGATCTCGGTGGCCGGCCGCGCCGGGCGGCCGCAGCCCGGGGACGGACCCGTGCGGCCTCCGCCCGACGAGGGCGGTGAGCCGCACCGAAGCACCGGGCCGGCGGACCCTCCGCCGCCAGGGCGCACGGACGCCTCTCCGGCCCCGGCCAACGCCCTGAGCCATCCTCGCGCCGCGGGGGCGCCGAACCGGCTCAGGACTCGGCGCCCGCCGCCTTCCCGGCGTCGCGCGCCTTCAGACGCGCCGCCTCCTTGCGCACCTCGGCCTGCGTCGCGCGCTCCTTCACCAGCCACTCGGGGCCGGCATCCCTCAGCTCCTGGATCTGCTCGGTGGTCAGCGCCTCCGTCACACCGCCGCGTGCCAGACCGGCGATGGACACGCCGAGCCTCGCCGCGACCACCGGACGGGGGTGCGGGCCGTTCTCCCGCAGCTCCCGCAGCCACGCGGGCGGGTTCGCCTGGAGCTCGTTCAGCTCGGCGCGCGAGACGACACCCTCCTGGAACTCGGCGGGGGTGGCGGGGAGGTACACACCCAGCTTCTTCGCCGCGGTCGCGGGCTTCATCGTCTGGGTGCTCTGGTGCGACTTCATGCCGTCCAGACTATCGGCCGCCGACAAGAGCTCCGACCACAGCCGGTAACCTGGCGGGATGACCGACTCGGCGGACACCCCCTCGTTCCGGCTCGCCTACGTCCCCGGAGTGACGCCCGCCAAGTGGGTACGGGTCTGGCAGGAGCGCTCGCCCGACGTCCCCCTCACCCTTCTCCAGGTGACGCCCGCCGAGGCCTCCGACGTCTTGCGCGACGGCAGCGCCGACGCGGGCCTGGTGCGTCTCCCGGTCGACCGTACGGTCCTCAGCGCGATCCCCCTCTACACCGAGACGACCGTCGTCGTGGTCCCGAAGGACCATGTGATCACCGCCGCCGAGGAGATCACCCTCGACGACCTCGCCGACGAGGTGGTCCTGCACCCCCTCGACGACGTCCTCGGCTGGGAGCGCCCGCCGGGCGAGGCCGCCTTCGAGCGCCCCGCGACGACCGCCGAGGCGATCGAGTTGGTCGCGGCGGACATCGGTGTCCTGGTCGTCCCCCAGTCTCTGGCGCGCCTGCATCACCGCCGCGACCTCACCTACCGCACGGTCGTCGACGCCCCCCGGTCGGGCGTCGCCCTGTCCTGGCCCGAGGAGGCGACGACCGACCTGGTGGAGGACTTCATCGGCATCGTCCGCGGCCGCACCGTCAACAGCACGCGCGGCCGCGCCCGGCAGTCCGAGCCCACCGAGAACAAGGCCGGGAAGAAGACCGAGAAGGCGGTCGCGAAGAAGGGCGGCGAGCCGCGCAAGCCGACGGCGGGCCGGACGGCGGGCGGCGCGGCCCGCGGCCGGACGGGCGGCCACAAGGGAGGCGGCCCCAAGGGCGGTGGCGCCAAGCGGGGCACGGGCAAGCCGCGCCGCCGCTCGTGACCCTCCTCGCCGCCGCCCCCCTTCCCGCTGCCGCCGCCTCCCTTCGCCGCGACGCTTCCCGCTGCCGTCCCGGCGCCTCCCGCCAGGGGAGGGCAGGAGGTCTCCGGAGAGCCGCGTTGCGGTAAAGACCCGACCGGCAGGTACGTCGTCGCGGGCGACGAGGTTGACCGGGCCGAGGAACAGGGTCTGCACCGACATCACGGACAGCGTGCGCACGGTCGACCGGACGTGATGAGGGTGGCGGGAGCGCGTCAACGGTGACGACGGGATTCGTGCCGGGAAGCCGACCCCTCGCCGGATGTCACCCGGCGGCGGCGCGGCCGATCGACTCCACGAGCGGCAGCAGCCGGTGCGGTACCCGTTCGCGCAGGGCGACCTCGGTGCGGGTGCGCACCACGCCGGGGAGGCTGATCAGCTTCTGGATCACGTCCTCCAGGTGGGCGTTGTCGCGCGCCACGACCCGGGTGAGGAGATCGCCGCCGCCGGTGATCGAGAACGCCTCGACGATCTCCGGGACGGCGGCCAGCGCCTCGCCCACGTCGTCGAGATGCCCCTGCGTGACCTCGATGTGCACGAACGCCAGCACCGGGTGGCCGAGCGCGGCGGGGGAGAGGGTGGGGCCGGTGCCGGTGATGACGCCGTCGCGCTCCAGCCGGTCCAGGCGCGCCTGGAGGGTGCCCCGGGCCACACCGAGGATGCGGGCGTACTCCCGCACGCTCGTGCGCGGCTGCTCCAGCAGCAGGCGCAGGATGCGTGTGTCGAGCTCGTCCACGGTCATGGCGTCCGCTCCCCTCATGCCCTCGCACGGCCCTCGGTGATCACCACCGACTGTACCGACGGCCCGGCGAAGCGCCGTGCGGCCGGGCCGCTCCCCCTGTGGTCCGTTGGCCCCTTCCCGGTCCTGCGCGGACGATCCGGGGTGGGCCAATGGCCCAGTGATCCGCGAGCCACTTGAGCCAGTGACGGCACAGATGCTGTCATGGGGGCGTCGATGGCGCTGCGGACCCCCGCGGCGCCTTTTTCATGCCGGATGTCGCAGAGGGGCGGGAAGCAGTGCTGAAGAGGGTGTTCGTGGCTCCGGACCCGGGGCGGGCGCGGCTGCGGTTCGCCGCCCGGGCCGTCCTCGGCATCGGACTGGCGGTCCTCGTCTGCGGCGTCGCCGGACACTCCCTGACCGGCGCCGTCACCGGCGGGCTCGCCGCGCTGCTCGCCCTGTTCACAGTCACCGACGCCACCGTGCGCGGCCAGGCGGTCACCACCGCGCTGCTGCCGGCCGTCGGCATGCCCGTGCTCGCGGCCGCCGCCGTCCTGCACACCCACCCCGTGGCCCGCGACCTCACCTTCCTCGTCGTCATCGGGGCGGGCGTGTACGCCCGCCGCTGGGGACCGCGCGGGCACAGCCTCGGCGTGTTCGCCTTCATGATGTTCTTCGTCGCGCAGTTCCTGCACGCGACCGTCGGCCAGCTGCCCGAGCTGGTCACCGCCGTCGCGCTCTCCGTGCTGACCGCGGCCGCGGTGCGCTTCGGTCTCTGGTGCTACGAGCGCCGGCTGCCCCCGGCGCCCGTGCCCGCCGCGCCGGGCGGCCGCGGACTGGCCCGCGTCACCACGCGTCAGGCGGTCCAGGCCACGGCCGGCGCGGGCTTCGCGCTCGTCGCGGGCCAGCTCGTCTCGGGCCAGCGCTGGTACTGGGCCGTCGGCGCCACCTGGTGGATCTTCGTCAACACCACCTCGCGCGGCGAGACCCTGGTGCGCGGCTTCCGCCGGGTCGTCGGCACGGTCATCGGCATCGGCCTCGGCCTGCTGGTCGCCGTCCCCCTGCACGGCGCCGGCGTGCCCACGGTCGCCTTCGTCGCCGTCTGCGTCTTCGGCATCTTCTACACGGCCGCCGTCTCCTACACCTGGATGATGCTCTGGGTCACCCTGCTCGCCGAACTGCTCTACGGCCTCCTCGGCGTGCTCAGCCCCGGGCTGCTCGCGCTGCGCCTGGCCGAGACCGGCGTGGGCGCCCTCGGCGCCGTGCTCGCGGTGCTGTTCGTGCTGCCGGTGACGACCCACACCGTCACCGACGGGTGGATCCAGCGGGCCCTGCGCTGTGTGCACGCCTGCACCGCCGAGGCCGCCGCGCGCCTCGCGGGCGACCCGGCCGCCGACCCCGCCGGGCGCGTCGCCGAACTGGAGCAGCTTCTCGCCCGGGTACGGCTCTCCGTCGCCCCGCTCGTCCACCCGCTGAACCCGATGCGGGGACGCAGGCGGCGTGCCCGCCGGGTCCTCGCCCTGCTCGACGACTGTGCCCGCGAGATCCGCGGGCTGGTCGCGGTCGCCGCCGACCCGGAGGCCTCCCACGACGCCCGGCTCGCCGCAGCCTGCTGGCGGGTGCAGGGCGCGGTGGAGGCGCTCACCGAGGGCGGTGCCGGGCAGCTCGCGCTCACCGAGCACCCGCCGGCGGGCGAGCCCGCCCTGGCCCATCTGCACGGCCTGGAACGCGCCCTGGCCGAGCTGGCCCAGCCGCTGCGGACGCCCACCGGCTCGCCGCTCGTGGGAGCCTGACCGCGCTCGCCGCGCCCCGGGGGCGCTGGGGCCCGGGTGTGCTCCGGAGGGTCCGCGCCACGCCCGGACGCCACGCCCTCCGCGGCCCGAGGGCCCACCCCGACGACGCCGGGCGGGCCGCCCCCGGGCACCACCCTCTTGGTCTAGACCGATCGTGATCGACTGCTACCGTCACCCCGAACAGCGGCGCACGAGAGGGGTCAGCGGTGGCAGACGTCGACACACGGCGCACACAGGCGTTCATCGGGTCGTTCACGGCGGCCGGCGGGCCGGGGATCGTGACGGCGGCCGTGGACCCGGACAGCGGCGCGCTGACCCTCCTCGGCAGTGTCGACGGCCTTGCGGACCCCTCCTACCTGGCCCTCTCGCCGGACCGCGCGACGCTGTACGCGGTCAGCGAGACCGCCGAGGGCGCGGTGGCCGCGTACCGGGTGACGGACGGCGAAGTGCCGGAGCCGGCCGGCGCGCCCGTTCTCGTGGGCGGCAGCGGTCCCACGCACCTCAGTGTCTTCGACGGCCACGTCCTGACCGCCAACTACGGCTCCGGCAGCGTCACCGCCGTCCCTGTGCGCCCCGACGGCAGCCTCGCCCGGGCCGCCTCCGGCGTCCTGCGGCACAGCGGCTCCGGCCCGCACACCCCGCGCCAGCAGGGGCCGCACGCCCACCAGGTGCTGCCCGACCCGAGTGGACGCTGGGCGGTCAGCGTCGACCTCGGGACGGACTCGGTGCGGGTGTGCGACCTGCGCGACGGCGGCCTCGTCCTGCACCGGGAGAGCGCCTTGCGCCCCGGCTCCGGGCCGCGCCACCTGGCCTTCCATCCGGGCGGCTCGTACGCGTACGTGGTCAACGAACTGACCCCGACCGTCACTGTCTGCCGCTGGGACGCCCCGGAGGGGGTGCTGAAGCCGCTGGCCGAGGTCCCGGTGCTGCCCGGAGCACCCGACGGGGACGCCTACCCCTCGGGCATCGCCGTCTCGGCCGACGGACGCTTCGTGTGGACCGCCACGCGCGGCGAGGACGTCCTCTCCGTGCTCGCCGTGGAGGGCGACGGCGACGCGCTGCGGCTGATCGGCACGGTCCCCTGCGCCGGGCGCTGGCCCCGCGCGCTCGCCGAGTCCGCCGGCGTGCTGTACGTCGCGAACGAACACTCCGGCGACGTCACCTGGTTCGCCGTGGACCCGGCCACGGGGCTGCCCCGGCGCGCAGGCTCTGTCGAGGTGCCTGCGGCGTCGTGCGTGGTCCTCGGCTGAGGGCTCCCCGCACTGTGCCGGCTCGGGCCGCGTGGTCCGGTACCGCACCTCGCCGCGTTGCCGGAAAGCCCTGGTAGTTCGGCTACCAGGGCTCTCCCGGGCCTTGCGATGCACGGCCCCGCACCACGCGGCCTGCTCGGGCGCTCATAGCGCGAGGACGGGCGGTGAGGCGGGCCGGCCGGCGAGGCGTGCGGAGCGCCTCGACCTCGTGCGGCACAGGGACGCAGACGGCCCGAGAGGCGCACGATGGGCCCGGTCTTGCTGAGGTTCATGCCGTACGGGAAGTGGTGGCGGCCCGAGCGGTGCCTGAAGGGGCCGGTCCTCCTGAGGCCGATGCGGCCCGGGAAGGGGTGGCGGCCGGAAGGGCGCATGAAGGGCTCGGCCTTGCTGAGGTCCATGCGGCCCGGGACGTGCAGGTGGTCCGGGAGGCGCACGAAGGGCCCGCTCCCCACGGAGCGGGCCCTTTCGACGTGCGCGTGCGGTCCGGCGCCCGGTCGGGGCGCGGGGCGATCGTGCCACCGGCCGGAGGGCCCGCGGCGCGGACCGTTCCGCCGCCGGCTGCTTCAGCGGACCGGCGTGCCCTGCGGCTGCTGCGGGGCGATGCCCAGGGCCGTCGTGTACTTGGCGAGGGCGAGCTTGCCGATCGCCGGGTACGGGCCGAGTGCCTCGGCGGCGGGGCACTCCGCCTCCTTGGCCGCCTCCGCGATCAGCAGGGCGTCGATCTCCGGACCGATCAGATACGGCGCCAGCGCCAGCTGCTGGGAGCCGGACGAGCGCAGCTGGTCGGCCACGGAGGCGATGGAACCCTCCTGGTCGAGGGCCGCGGCCATCACCGGCACGGCGAGGCGCGCGGCGAGCAGCATGCCGGTGATCCCGGCGGCCTGCACGGCCTCCTCGCCGCCGACCGAGGCCAGGATGATGCCGTCCGCGGCCGTGGCCACGGTGAACAGGCGGGCGCGGTCGGCGCGGGCCAGACCGGCCTCCGACAGCCGCACGTGCAGCGCCTCTGCGAGCAGCGGGTGCGGACCGAGGACGTCGGTCAGCTCGGCGGCGACCCGGCTGTCCATGAGGGCCTGGCGGACCTGGCGCAGCAGGGCGCTGTCCGGACCGGCCAGCAGCGGAACCACGACGGCGACGGGGCCGTCGGGCTGCTTGACGTCCAGCCCCGCGGCGAGCGCCTGCTCGTAACGGGCGGTGCGCTCGTCGGCGGCGTACGCCAGCACGGACTGGAGCGTGGGGAATGCGGTGTCGTCCCCGTCGAGGTACCCGATGCGCGCGTCGAGGCCCGGGAGCTCGGAGCGGGCGATGCTCACGACCTCCTCGGCGATACCGCGGATGGCGGCGCTCGGCGTGCCCGGCACCGCGAGGACGAGCGCGGGCGCGCCCTCGGGGGCCGCCACGGGCTCGGGTCGGCGGTGCCGCCCGGGCTGGCGGGGGCGCGGCATTCGTACAGGCAGGCCGGACGCGGGCCCAGTGGGGGAGCTCATGGCGCCGCATGTTACTGGCTTCCTGGGCTCTGCTGTTCGGGGAGGGTGCAGGTGAGCGGTATCCGTCCGCTTTTGTCTGATGAGTTACGTACGGATCAGAAGTGATCAGCGTGTTTTCCGGGCGACTTGCCCTCGAGGGGGTCAATCTCCCTTTTGTCTTATGGTGCGTCCTTCGCCACGTACAGCATCGTCTTGTCGCCCGGCAGGGCCGGTGTGCCCGCCGCCAGTTCGACCGCGAGACGGACCGCGCCGTCCAGCGGCTCGCCGTCGGCCGCGACCCACCGCGCGTGCGGCAGCCGCCGCGCCACCGCCTTTCTCAGCGGCCCGAGGAGGGGGTCGCCCAGGGCGAACAGGCCACCGGTGGCGGCGAGACGGGGTTCCCCGTGCGGCGGGCAGACCGCCGCGGCCGAGTCGGCCAGGTGCCGGGCTGCCGTCCGCAGGATGTGCGCGGCCACCGGGTCGCCCGGCGCGCTGGCCGCGACCCGGGGAGCGAAGGAGGCGAGCACCGCCGGCCGGTCCGGGCGCGGGTAGAGGCGGGCGGGGAGACCGGGCATCGGGCCGAACTGTTCCTCGGCACTCGCCAGGAGTGCGGCCGAGCCCCCCGGCCGGCCGTCGTGGGCGCGCAGGGCGGCCTCCAGGCCGGCCCTCCCGATCCAGGCGCCCCCGCCGCAGTCGCCCAGCAGATGACCCCAGCCGTCGGCCCGCCGCCAGACCGTCAGATCCGTGCCGACGGCGATGAGACCGGTGCCGGCGACCACCACGGCGCCCGGCCGCGAGCCCAGCGCGCCGGCGTAGGCGGTCACCGCGTCGGCGGCGAGGGCGGTGCGGCGGACGCCGAACTCCCGTGCCAGGGCCCCGGGCAACTCGGCGCGCAGGGCGTCACCCAGGCTGCTGAACCCGGCGGCACCGACGACCGCGGTGACGGGGCGGATCCCGGACTCCACCGCCAGCACCCGCACCAGAGGCGTCAGTTGTTCCATCAGATGGTCGGCGTCGACACCCCGCGCCCCCGTGCGCACGGGTACCTCAGTCGAGCGCCGCGCCCACACTCCTCGCTCGGCGGTGCCGACGGCGACCCGCAGGCCGGAGCCGCCCGAGTCCACGGCGAGGAAGCCGTCGGCGGCGTCCGGCCCCGCGGGGACGGTCACGGCAGGCGCCAGTCCACCGGTTGACCACCCTGCCGGATGAGCAGGTCGTTGGCCCGGCTGAACGGACGCGAGCCGAAGAAGCCCCGGTCGGCCGACATGGGGGAGGGGTGCGCGGACTCCACCGAGGGCAGGTCGCCCAGCAGCGGACGCAGGTTGCGCGCGTCCCGGCCCCACAGGATGGACACCAGGGGTTTGCCGCGCGCCGCCAGCGCCCGTATCGCCTGCTCGGTGACCTCCTCCCAGCCCTTGCCACGGTGTGCCGCCGGCTTGCGCGGGGCCGTGGTCAGCGCCCTGTTGAGCAGCAGCACACCCTGCTGCGTCCACGGCGTCAGATCGCCGTTGGACGGCTCGGGCAGGCCCAGGTCGGCGTGGAGCTCCCGGTAGATGTTGATCAGGCTGCCGGGCAGCGGCCGTACGTCCGCCGCCACGGAGAACGACAGGCCCACCGCGTGACCCGGCGTCGGGTACGGGTCCTGCCCGACGATCAGGACACGGACGTTGTCGAAGGGCTGTTGGAAGGCCCGCAGGACGTTCGCCCCGGCGGGCAGGTAGGTGCGTCCCGCGGCGATCTCCGCGCGCAGGAAGTCGCCCATCGCGGCGATCCTTCCGGCCACGGGTTCCAGGGCCTTCGCCCAGCCCGGTTCGACGATCTCATGCAAGGGTCGTGGTGCCACGGGCGTCACCCTACTGCCGTGCACGCGGCGGCGATCAACCGGTGGCCAAGGCCCTGTTGTCCCCCCGTTCGCCTCATCCGACGACCGCGGCCCGCACGCAGAGCACGTCCGGCAGGTGGGAGGCCAACTGCCGCCAGCTGTCGCCGTCGTCCGCCGACGCGAACACCTCGCCGTTGCGGTTGCCGAAGTAGACGCCGGCCGGGTCCGCGTCGTCCGTGCAGAGCGCGTCGCGCAGCACGGTGCCGTAGTGGTCCTGGGCCGGCAGCCCCGCGAAGAGCGGCTCCCAGCTCTTGCCCGCGTCCGCCGTGCGGAAGACCCGGCAGCGGTGGTCGGCGGGGACCCGGTCCGCGTCGGCGTTGATCGGGAACACGTACGCCGTGTCGCCGCGGTGGGGGTGCGCGGCGGCGGCGAAGCCGAAGGTGGAGGGCAGCCCTTCCCCGATGTCCGTCCAGTGCGCGCCCGCGTCGTCACTGCGGTACACGCCCCAGTGGTTCTGCAGATAGAGGCGGTCGGGGTCGGCCGCGTCCCGCGCGACCTTGTGCACGCACTGACCGAACTCCGGGTTCGGGTCGGGCAGGAACACCGCGGAGACGCCGGAGTTGGAGGGCGCCCAGCTGGCGCCGCCGTCGGTCGTGCGGAACACGCCGGCGGTCGACACGGCGACCGTCACCGCACGCGGGTCGCGCTGGTCGGTGAGCACCGTGTGCAGGCCCTCACCGCCGCCGCCCGGCACCCACCGCGAGCGGGTGGGGTGTTCCCACAGCGGGCGGACCAGCTCGAAGCTCTCCCCGCGGTCCTCGGAGCGGTACAGCGCGGCCGGTTCCGTGCCCGCGTACACCACGTCCGGCTCGGCGGCCGCCGGGTGCAGCTGCCACACCCGCTCCAGCGACGCCCCGGTGTCCTGAGGGAACTTCACGGCAGGCCTGGCCGGTTCGGTCCACGTCCGCCCGAGGTCGTCGGAGTGGAACACCGACGGGCCCCAGTGCGCGCTGTCACCTCCGACGAGCAGCCGCGGGCGGTCACCGCGGGTGTCGACGGCGACCGAGTAGATCGCCTGAGCGTTGAAGTAGGGCGCTGCGTCGAACTCCCATGTGCCGCCCCGCCCACGCCCGATGAACAGGCCTTTGCGGGTGCCCACGGCAAGCAGTACCTCGGTCATTCCGGTCACCTCCGCGACGTCTTTGTCCCAGCACCGGCCAGTCTGCACCCCGCCACTGACAGTCACCTCCGGACACGGCGTCGCCGCAGGTCACGACGGCGAGGGCGGTTGCCGGCCGCAGGGGGGCGGGGTCCTGCCGGACGCCTGCGCGGGCCCCGGGGCACGTGCGGCCGTCGGGACGGAGGACTCGTCCTGAGCATCCGGACCACCCGCCGCGTATGGGAGGGCGGCCAGGATGTTCACGCGCTGATGAGGAGGAAGCCTTCCATGGCGTTCCGTGGTCCGAAGGTGTGGCTGTGGCGCTGGCGACGCAACCCGCTCAAGCGTCGCGCCGACACGGTGGAGACCTGGGTCGTGCTCGGCGCCTGGGCGCTGACGGTCCTCGTCGGGGCCCTGGCCGGCTGGGCGGCCTCCCGGACCGTCGAACACGGGCTGGCCCGGGAACGCGACGAGTGGCGCCCCGTCGCCGGACGGCTGACCGAGCAGGCCCCCGGAAAGGCCGCCGCGCGCACCGGCGCCGCAAGCGGCGACCAGGTGTGGGCACGGGTCGGCTGGACGGGCCCCGACGGCTCCGCCCACACCGGTCAGGTCCGCGTCGGCCCCGGCAGCACCGCCGGTACGCCCGTCACCGTCTGGACGGACAGCCGGGGCCGTCTGGTCACCCGGCCGGCCACCGTCTCCCAGGCCCGGATCCGAGCCTGCCTGGTCGGTGGCCTGACGGGCGTCGGCGCGGCGGCCCTGCCCTTCGCCGGAGGCCGAGTGCTGCGGGGGCGTCTGGAACGCCGACGCGTGGAGCAGTGGGACGCGGACTGGGCCCGGTTCGACGCGCTGCGGGGCCGACACGCGGGGTGAGACGACACCGTCCCGCGCGGTGCCGAGGGCCGCCGAGGGTCGGAGGGCCACCGCAGACGCGGGCGGCGCTCGGGGACGGAGCGCGGCAGGTGAGGAAAGCGCGTCCGTGAGGCAGCGTGCGACGGATGCCGCCGGGCGGGCGGGCCGCCGAGAGGTGTGCGACGTGAGGTGACATGCCGCCTTCTCGGTGAGCGGTTCGCCGGAGCGGTTGCCGTGCGTCAGGTGCGAAGGGCGCGGGACCACCGGACGGCGAGCGCGTGATGAGGGTTCACGCCCTCCCCGCCAACGCCCCGCACACCCGCAGCAGTTCCTCGTCCCGGTGGATGTCGTGGCTGCCGTGCCCACCCCGACGGGCCGCATGGCGGCGAGGCGCGGCCAGTTCCCGCGCGGCCAGGTCCCGCAGGGGCGCCGCTGCCTCACCGAGCGCGACGAGGGAGCGCGCGACGGGCAGGCGGGCCCGCGCGTTCTCCGTCCATGTCGTCCGCAGCACCGCGGCGACGACCGGGTCCACCTCCCCGGTGATCCGGGCCAGGGCGCACCCGGCCGCCGCGCGCTCCGCACCGGACCCCTCCCCGACGGAGCGGCGCAGCGCCGGCAGGGCAGGGCGGGCCGCCGGGCCGAGCAGGGCCAGCGTCCCGGCCGCCGCAGCACGGCGGCGCGGGTCGTCGGCGGCCGCCTCCCGCAGCAGCACGGGCAGCACGGCGGACGCCTCGCCCTCGACGGCCCACAGGGCCGCCGCGGTGGGGAGGGGCTGCGCACCCTCCAGCAGCGTGCGCAGGACCGGGACGGCCTCGCGGGCTGCGGACCCGATGGCGCCCAGGGTCACGAGCGCGGCCTCCGCGAGGCGCTCCCCGTGCCCGCCACCGGGTGCCTCCAGCAGGCGCAGCACCTCGGGCACGGCGTCCTGGTCCCGCAGGTCGCCCAGTGCCCGCAGCAACGGCGTGGCGCGTGCCGCCGCGTCCTGGCAGCCGAGCGGGACGGCGGCCAGCGCCCGCCGCAGTGCCGGCGCCAGCGGTCTCGCCGCGGCGCCCAGGTGACCGACGACCGCGCCCAGGTCCCGCGGCACGACAGGCCCCCTCAGCAGTTCGGCCAGCACGGGCACCGCCCGGGCGTCCCCGCTCCTGGCCAGCGCCTGCCCCGGGCCGCCCAGAGCGGTCACCCCGCGCCGCCACCGCCGGACCCACAGGTCGGGGCGCGAGCACACGAGGGTGTGCAGCGCGTCGGCGGCCGGGGCGGCCGACGCGAAGAGTTCGGTGAGGACGGAGACGGCCGCGTCGCGCACCCCGTCCTCCTCCTCCAGACGCTCGCCCAGCCGTGCCACCGTCGCGCTGTGGTCGCCGCGCCACTCGCGCAGCAGTGCTGCGCTCAGCCACACGCCGTTGCACCGGTCGGTCACCGCCGGGCTCGTCAACTGGCCGTGCAGCAGGGCGGCGCGCTCCGGCAGCCGGTCGTCGAGCGCGGTGTGCAGGGTGCGCAGCAGACGGGCGCCTTCCTCGTCGGTCGGGCGCAGCCGCCGTACACGGTCGGCGAGGGCCCCTGGGGCGGGCGACGACACGGGCGCAGGGCGGGCCGCGGAGCGCTCCGCGACGAGACCGACGGCGGCCGGCACCAGGTCGGCCGGGAGACGGTCCGGTGCGCAGGCGGCGAGTTGGCCCAGGGCGGCCAGTCTCGGCCCCGGACCGTGCGGCGCACGGCTCCACGCGGTCAGCAGCTCCACCGCCTCGGCGGATCGCGCCGGGTGCCGCCGTGCGACGTGGCCGAGGCCCTCGACGACGGCGATCACCTGCCGGTCGTCCCGCTCGACGGCCAACCGCTCGCGCAACAGCGCCAGCACGCGCGCGGGTTCGTCGAGGAACCGCACCACCGCGCCGACGGCGGCCCGCCGCACCGCGGCGTCCGGGTCCCCGGCCAGCCGGACGAACAGCTCCGCACCCGAACGCACCGCCGCGGCACCGGCCCGGGCCTCCTCCCCACCGCACTCCGGGTCCCCGACGCTCACCAGCAACTCGACGAGCCCGCCCCGCTCCCGCACGCGCGCGTCGGCGGCCAGCGCGAACAGAAACGGAACACAGGCGAGCGTCGAGTCGTACACCTTCCCGTGGCGGTGCACCGTCGCGTAGAGGCCGTCCAGCGCGTCCGCCCGCTCGGAGGGCTCCGCGGAGGCGAGTCCTCTGAGCCGTCCGGGCACGTCCTCCGCGCTGCCGTCCGCATGCCGCAGTGAGGCCCAGTCCACCTCGTCGATCCCCGTGAACACGTTGTCCTCCCCCGGACGAAGTGCCAGACGCGCCAACTGATCACGAGTCTGCACCACGCCACTGACAACGAAGCGGAATCGAACGGTGACGCTCGGAGAACGCGTCCCGCCCCGGAAACGCGGGCTCAACCCCGGGCGGGCAGTGCCCGCTCCAGCAAGGTGCACTCCGTCAGGCAGGGTGCCGAACGCGTCCCCCCATCGCCGCCGAGCCGGGTCGCGCAGAACGCTTCGGCGATCGCGCCGGCGAAGGACCTCCTGCGCACGGTCGAGCCCCCGGGGCCGGCGGCTCCGCCCTGCGGGCCGCGCTCGGCCGCATGGTGGCCGCCGGCCACCTGCACCGCACGGACGACGCGGACTACCGGCTCAGCGACCGTCTCCTGGCCCGGCAGAGCCGTCAGGACGAGGCGGTACCGCCGTCCCACGCGCGCGTGGGACGGCGACTGGGAGATGGCTCCCCGCTCGACCACGCGGCGGAGGCGCGCGGGCCGGCCGTCCGTCCGACCACCTTCGCGGCCGTCGTGCGCCACCTCCTGGCCGATCCCGTCGCCCCGGAGCTCCTCCCGGCCGACCGGCCGGGCGCCGCGCTGCGGGCCGCGTACGCCGGTCACCGGGGACAGCTGTCGGGTTCGCCGCCCGCGCGGGAGGACGGGGCATGAGTCGGCGGCCGTGCGGAGCGCCGTGCAGGGACGCTCCGTACGGCCGCCTTCACCCGGGCCGGCGCCGGCCGGCGCCGGCCTCCTCACCTGTAGGTGATGTCCGAGGCGCTGTACAGGCAGTTCGTGCCGTCGGGGCCCACGCCCGCCGCCGTGTTGTTGTTGTACTTCTGGCAGGGGACGACCTTGCGGCCCGAGTCGTTGAGGATCGTGATCTTGCGCAGGGTCGCGACGTCGTTGCGGTTGACGTTGATGCCCACGAGCCGCGCCGTGGAGCCCGTCCCGGTCACCTCGATGGTGTTGAGGTTGACCTTGCGCGTGTACTGCGTGGAGCAGTCGCCGCAGGAGCGGTAGAGGGTCTTGAACTCCTGCACGGCGAAGTTGGAGATGTTCACCGTGCCGCCGCCGTTGTGCTGGAAGACCTTGTCGGACGCCTTCTTCGCGCCGCCGCCCACGACGTTGTACGTTGCGCTGCTGCCGCCCTTGAAGGTCGCGGCGTCCTCGCCGACGTCCTCCCACCAGACGTTCTGCAGCGTGCAACTGCCCAGGCAGTGGATGCCGTCGGCGCCGGGCGCGCCGATGATGACGTTCTTCAGGGTCACGCCGTTGGCGAGGGTGAGGATCGGCTGCTGGTCCTCGGCCTGGTCCCCGGTGCCCAGGGCGCCACTGCCGTACAGGCGCAGCATTCCGTAGTCCTTGGAGCTGGTCAGGTTGATGGTCGAGGAGACCGGCCGGCTGCCCGAGGCGGACGGCCAGGTGGCGGCACTCGCCGGGACCGATGTGGTGGTCATGATCATGCCAACGGAGAGGCCGAACGTGGTCACGGCTCCGGTCAGTGCGCGCCTTCGGGCGCTCGGTCGTGTCGCAGAAGACATGTCCCGACTTCCTTCTGTCGTGGGGGCGGGTGGGAGTGTCGTGGCGGCGGTCGGGGCCGCCGGAGCGGATCCTTGCGGCGGTGCACGCGGCAGGCGTGCACCTGTGGGGGTGCGTCCCTTCAGAACAATGCGATGAGTCGCATATCTGAACTTGTTCCGTCTACTTGAACGATCGATGCGTGCGGTGCGGCCCTTTGGGGTCCAGAGCGAGCGGCTCGGTCACACTGTTGAACGGACCGTAGGGTGCAAGCGCTTTCTAGTCAACGCTTTCCGTAGGCGACATTCGGCCACACCGCGGGAACCGCCGGGTCTTCCACGAGTGGCGTGGGAGCGCTTCCATGGCGGGCGTGTGCATGTCACGATGCGCTTCTGTCCCCTTGTTCCTCCGCCCTGCGAACGGCCCACTGCCGAGCCCTCGTCCGCCACCAGAAGGGAACCGGTGTGTCACCCCCCAACTCCTTCACCGGAGCGCTGCGTTCGGTGCTAGCGGTACTGCTGCTCCTGCTCACCGGCACCCTGCTGTCCGGCGCCGCCGCCTCCGCCCGCCCCCAGGCGCCCGGGGCGGCCGTCCCCCCGGCCACCCTCACCGAGGTCACCGGCTTCGGCGCCAACCCCAGCAACCTCCGGATGTACGTGTACGCGCCGGCCGGCGTGACCGCCCGCCCGGCGGTCCTGGTCGCCGTCCACTGGTGCGGCGGTTCCGGACCCGCCATGCATTCCGGCACCCCGTACGCCCGGCTCGCCGACCGTCACGGGTTCGTGGTGATCTACCCGTCCGTCACCCGGAGCAGCAAGTGCTTCGACGTGTCCTCGCCGCAGGCGCTCCGGCGCGGCGGCGGCAGTGACCCCGTCGGCATCAAGTCGATGATCGACTGGGTGACGTCGACGTACTCCGCCGACACCTCCCGCGTGTTCGCCACCGGCCTCTCCTCCGGGGCGATGATGACCAACGTCCTGCTCGGGGACTATCCGGACGTGTTCGCCGCCGGCTCGGCCTTCGCCGGGGTGCCCTTCGGCTGCTTCGCCACCACCGACGGCTCCGAGTGGAACAGCGCCTGCTCCGGCGGCACCGTCGTCCGCACCGCGCAGCAGTGGGGCGACCTCGTGCGCGGCGCCCACCCCGGCTACAGCGGGCCGCGCCCGCGCATGCAGTTGTGGCACGGCACCGAGGACGACGTGCTGCGCTTCCCCAACTTCGGTGAGGCGATCAAGCAGTGGACCAACGTGCGCGGTCTCGGTCAGACGCCGGCCGCCACCGACTCGCCGCAGACCAACTGGACCCGCACCCGCTACGGCGGTACCGGTGACCAGGCCCCCGTGGAGGCCATCCGCCTCCAGGGCGTCGGACACGACCTGTACACCTGGGACATGGCCGACCGCGTGATCGCCTTCTTCGGCCTCGACGCCGGGGGCGGCCCCACGCCCGAACCCCCGGCCGGCCCCTGCAGGGTGACGGCGTCGACGAACGCCTGGAGCACCGGTCTGACCGCCTCGGTGACGATCACCAACACCGGCACCTCCACGGTGAACGGCTGGCGGCTCGGCCTCACCCTGCCCGCCGGCCAGACCATCACCAACGGCTGGGGCGCCGCCTACGCACCGGCCTCCGGCGCGGTGACGGCGACGAACGCCCCGTACAACGGCACGCTCGCACCCAACGCGAGCGTCACCATCGGCTACCAGGCGAACCACACCGGGAACAGTGCGGCCCCGGGCACCTTCACGCTCAACGGTGCTGCGTGCACGAGTAGGTGACGGAACGTCAGGCCTCCGGCGGGACGGCGTGCGCCCTGCGGCGCGGTCCCGCCGGACGGCCGTGCGGGTGTCCGCCCGAGGGTGCCGTCCCGCCAGGCGGCCGGGCGGGTGTCCGCCCGAGGGTGCCGTCCCGCCGGCCGGCCGGTGCCCGCTCACGCGGAGCGCTTGTATCCCTGTGGCGCCGGTGCCGGGCCGGTCTTCGAAGGAAGGTGGTTGAACAGCAGGTTCAGCACGATCGCGGTCACACAACCCGCGCTGATGCCGCTGTTCATCACCGTCTGGAACCAGTCCGGGAACTTCTCGTAGACCGTCGGCACACCCACCGGCAGCACACCCATCGCGACCGACACGGCGACCACCGTCAGGTTGTGGTTGTTCCTGAAATCGACCTCGGCGAGGGTGCGCAGACCGCTCGCCGCGACCGTCCCGAACATCACCAGGCCCGCGCCGCCGAGCACCGGCGCCGGAACGGCCGCCACGACCGCGCCCAGCTTGGGCAGCAGCCCGAGCAGGACGAGGATGCCGCCGGCGGTGGCGACGACCCAGCGGCTGCGCACCCGGGTCATGCCGACCAGACCCACGTTCTGCGCGTACGCCGTGTAGGGGAAGGTGTTGAAGACGCCGCCGAGCACGGTCGACAGACCGTCGGCCCGCAGACCGTCCGAGAGCGAGCGCGGCTCGACCTCGCGGCCCGTCATCTCGCCGACCGCGATGAAGTCACCCGTCGTCTCGGTCATCGTCACCAGCGCCACGACCAGCATGGAGACGATCGCCGACACCTCGAAGACGGGCGCGCCGAAGTGGAACGGCGTGCTGATCCCCACCCAGTCGGCGTCACCGACCCCGCGGAAGTCCGTGAAGCCGAGGGGGACGGCGACCGCCAGCCCCACCACGATGCCGATCAGCACCGCGATCCGGCTGAGGAAATCCGGGGCGAACCGCTGGACGCCCAGCACCACCGCCAGCACGAACGCGGCGAGCGCGAGGTTCCTCGGCTCCCCGAAATCCTTCGAACCGGCGCCGCCCGCGGCCCAGTTGCCCGCGACCGGCAGCAGCGAGAGGCCGATGACCAGGATCACCGTGCCCGTGACGAGCGGCGGGAAGAACCGCAGGAGCCGGCCGAACACCGGCGCGAGCAGCACGATCGCAAGCCCCGCGACGATCACCGAGCCGTAGATGGCCGGCAGTCCGCCGCCCGTCGTCCCGATCAGGACCATGGGCGACACGGCGGCGAACGTGCAGCCCTGCATGATCGGCAACCGCACGCCGAACCGCCAGAAACCCACGCACTGCACGAGCGTGGCGATCCCGCACACCAGCAGATCCGCGGTGATCAGATACGCCAGGTCGGCGGGCGACAGCTTCATCGCGCCGCCCACGATCAGCGGCACGGCCACCGCGCCCGCGTACATCGCGAGCACGTGCTGCAGCCCGAAGGCGGCCAACTGCCGTGCGGGAGGCACTTCGTCGACGGGATGAACGGGCGCGGTCGGGGCCATGGGCACTCCAGAGCGGCGGGGACGGGGGCGGCGAGCAAGGGGGAGGGGGCGGCGGGTGAACAGCACGAGACCGTACGGTCCTCGAAGGGTTCGTCGATGTCACGGGCGTTGCGGCTGTGTGTCCTGTACACCGATCGCCCGGCCCGCCGCCGTCCGCAGCGCCGCCCAGTCCGGCAGCTTCACCACACTGCGCCCCAGTGCGGCACCCCACTCCGCCTCGGCCCGCTCGATGGCCAGCCACCCCGCCCACTCGACCGGCTCGACGCCGGCGGCCCGCAGCAGTGCGAGCGGATCACCGGAGAGCTCCCGCCGTACGAGAGCGGGGGCGTCCTCCAGCAGCGACGTCACCGTCTCCTTCGCACACGGGCGATTGGTGCCGATGACACCGGTCGGGCCCCGTTTGATCCAGCCCGCCACGTACTCGCCCGGCGCCACCGCACCCCCGCGCAGCACCCGCCCCGCCCGATGCGGCACCGTGCCCCGCTCGGCGTCGAAGGGCAACCCCTCCAGCGGCACGCCGCGGTAGCCCACCGACCGCAGCACCAGCTGGGCCGCGACGTCCTCGTGGCGGCCGGTGCCCGTGACGCCGCCGCGTCCGTCCGGGACCGTCCGCTCGAAGCGCACCGCGCCCACCCGGCCGCCGTCAGCCACCAGTTCGACGGGCCGCAGGAAGAACCGCAGCCGGATCCGGCGCCGCAGCCCCCGTGGCGGCAGGGCGGCCCAGCCGCGCAGCACCTCGACGTTGCGGCGCTGCGCCGCCGGCAGCGCGGACGGGTCGGCGTAGTCCGGGTCGAGCGCCAGCTCCGCCTCGTCGACGATCACGTCGGTGTCCGGCAGGCCGCCCAGCTCGCGCAGCTCCTTGGTGGTGAACCGGGCCTGGGAGGGGCCGCGCCGCCCCACCATGTGGATCTCGGTGACCTCGCTCGCGGTGAGCGCGGTCAGCGCCGCCTGCGGTATGTCGGTGGGGCTCAGCTCCGCCGCGCCCCGGGCGAGGATCCGGGTGACGTCCACCGCGACATTCCCGACGCCCACCACCACGGCCGAGCGGGCGCCGGCCAGGAAGGCGCCCGTGACGGCGTCCGGATGGGCGCTGTACCAGGCCACGAACTCCGTGGCCGACCAGCTGCCCGGCAGCTCCTCGCCGGGGATCCCCAGGCGCCTGTCGGCGGCGGCGCCCACGCAGTACACGACCGCGTGGTACAGCTCCCGGAGCCGGTCCACGGACACCCCGCCGGGCCCGACCCCCACCCCGCCGAGGAAGCGCACCCGTTCGTGCTCCAGCACCGTCCGCAGGTTCTGCTGGAGCGACTTGATCTTCTCGTGGTCCGGGGCGACGCCGTACCGCACCAGCCCGTACGGGCACGGCAGCCGGTCCAGGACGTCGACGAGCACCCCGGGGTCCTGCTGGACGAGACTCTGGGCGGTGTAGACCCCACTCGGCCCCGAACCGACGACGGCGACACGCAGCACGGCGGAACTCCTTACCCCGCGGGACGGAGGAGATCGCTGGTGCTTCCAGCATCCCACCGCCGACGCCCCATCGGCAGGGTGCGGTAGGCCGCACGTGGACGCGACGAGGCGTGGAGGCGGGGTTGCCGGGCGGGGGAGGCACCGAAGCATGGACGCACGGGCGGCGATCGGGGACCCCGGGCACCGGCCGACGGCGCGAGCGGTGCCCGGGGGAGCGGGCGCGGACACGACCCGGGCCGCCCGCGGACCGCCCGTCACGCAGCACTCGCCCTGCAACATCGCCCGTGGGTGACGGCGGTCGGCCGCGCGGGCTCTCGGCATCGCCCGCGGACCGCCTGTCACCGTCACCCGCACGCTCTACGCATCGTCCGCGGACCGCGTGTCACCGGCGTCACCCGCACGCTCTACGCATCGTCCGCGGACCGCCTGTCACCGGCGTCACTCCACTCCCCGCACCATCACCCGCACCCCCACGCTCCCTCACCCGCACGCACCACCGCGCGCACGCCCCCACAGCACCGCGCGCGCCTCCACAGCACCGTCCGCACGCGGTGGCGTCGTCACCCCCCGCCCGTGCTCACAGCATCGACCGCATGCGCGCGATCTCCGCCGTCTGCTGGGCGACCACGTCGTCCGCCATCTCCTCGATCCGGATGTTGTTCCCCTGCGTCTTGACGTCCACGGCCATGGTGAGGGCGCCCTCGTGGTGGGTGATCATCAGGGTCAGGAACAGTTCGTCGAACGCCGCTCCGCGCGCCGCCCGCAGGTTCTTCATCTGCGCCCCGGTCGCCATGCCGGGCATTGCGGCGTGGTCGTGCCCCGCCCTCGGCGTGCTCACGGCGGGCTTGCCGTGGGCAGTGAGCCAGGCCTTCATGGCCTCGATCTCCGGGCCCTGCGCGGCCGCGATGCGCGCGGCGAGCGACTTGACCTTCGCCGACTCGGCCTGGTCCGGGGCGAGTCCGGTCATCTCCAGGGCCTGGGTGTGATGCTCGATCATCATGTGGGCGAAGGACACGTCCGCCGAGTTGGGGGTGTCGTCCTCGGCGCGCTGTTCGGCCGCGTCCTGCGCGGACAGGGTCCGGTTGCCCTCGCCCGGCCTGCCCGGCGCGATCACGGAAGGCCCGCTCGCCGCACCCGACTCGGAGTCCGACCCGGAGTCACAACCCGCCAGCACGGCGACGAGCAGCGTGGCGGCGGCGACGAGGGGCACGCGGCGGAACGGCACAACGACCTCCTGGAAAGGGTGGGTTGGGCAGCGGAGGGACAGCGACGACCGGACACCGTCCTAGCACGGCTCGGGGTGCCGCCGGTCGGACAGCTTCATTACGAGTGCGTTGCCGACTGTTGATCTGTCCATGATGAAGACGATACTTCGGAGGACCGTGAACCGGTCCCAGTGAAGGGCAACAAGGGAGGACGCAGTGACCCTGTTGAACGATCCCCGAACGCGGCACAGACGGCTGGGAGCCGTCGCCGCCTGTGCCGGCCTGCTGGCCGCGCTGCTCACGGCGGCCCCGGCGGCCGCGACCCCCGACCCGGGGGACGGTCCCGCCGTGGAGCGAGAGGTGTCGCAGGACGCCCGGACGGAGGTGGCCGAGGCGATCGCCGAGGGCGAGATACCCGGCCAGGACGAGATCGTCCACTCCGCCAACATCGAACACGTCGTCAACGTCCCCAAGGACGTGCTGCCCGGCACCAACTCGGACCTGGCCTTCCAGGGCAGGTACGCCTTCGCCGGCAACTACGACGGCTTCCGCATCTTCGACATCAGCAACCCGAGGTCCCCGAAGACCGTCGCCCAGGTCCTGTGCCCGGGTTCGCAGAACGACATCTCCGTCTCCGGGAACCTGCTCTTCCTGTCCACCGACTCCTCGCGCAGCGACAGCAGTTGCAACAGCACCACGCAGCCCGCGACCGAAAAGTCCTCCTGGGAGGGCATGAAGGTCTTCGACATCAGCGACAAGGCGAACCCGAAGTACGTCGCCGCCGTCGAGACCGCCTGCGGCTCGCACACCCACACCCTGGTGCCCGAGCGCCGCAACGTCTACGTCTACGTCTCCTCCTACTCGCCGAACGCGGCCTACCCCGACTGCCGGCCCCCGCACGACGGCATCTCGGTCATCAAGGTGCCGCGCAACGCGCCGGAGCAGGCCGCGGTCGTCGGCTTCCCCGTCCTCTTCCCCGGTGAGGGACCCGACGGCGGCGGCAACCCGGGCGGGCCCACCAACCCGGGAGTCTCCAAGACCACCGGCTGCCACGACATCACCGTGCTGCCGGAGAAGGACCTGGCCGCCGGTGCCTGCATGGGCGACGGCATCCTGTTCTCCATCGAGGATCCGGAGCACCCGAAGGTCATCGACCGCGTCCAGGACAACGTCAACTTCGCGTTCTGGCACTCGGCGACCTTCAACCAGAAGGCGAACAAGGTCGTCTTCACCGACGAACTCGGCGGCGGCGGCGCGGCCACCTGCACCGCGGAGATCGGCCCCAACCGCGGCGCCGACGGCATCTACGACATCGTCGGCAGGGGCGACGGCCGCAAGCTCGTCTTCCGCAGCTACTTCAAGATCGACCGCCACCAGGGTCCCACCGAGGCCTGCGTGGCCCACAACGGCTCGCTGATCCCCGTCAGGGGCAAGGACCTCATGGTCCAGGCCTGGTACCAGGGCGGCATCTCCGTCTGGGACTTCACCGACTCCGCGCACCCGGAGGAGATCGCCTACTTCGAGCGCGGCCCGGTGAACCTCGAGCGGCTCACCACCGCCGGCTCCTGGTCGGCGTACTACTACAACGGCTACATCTACTCGAACGACATCGCCAAGGGCCTCGACGTCCTGAAGCTGCACGACCGGCGCACCGACCCGGCGCAGCGCGTCAAGCTGCGTGAACTGAACGTCCAGACCCAGCCGGACTACTTCGACTGAGTCCCGCCGGGCGGTTGTGTCGCGAAGAACCGCGACAGATCCGTGTCACGGGTCCCGGGGGGGGGGGGGGGGGGGGGGGGGGGAACCCCCCCCCCCCCCCCCCACCCCACGGACCACAAACCGCTCGGCGCCGGAA